>NZ_JBICUN010000001.1:252958-630649 GCF_043198195.1 Micromonospora sp. NPDC048868 | reverse complement strand
CGGAAGCTAAGCCCTCCAGCGCCGATGGTACTGCACTCGGGAGGGTGTGGGAGAGTAGGACGCCGCCGGACAATCTTTCAGTTCAGGGTCACCCCGTTTGGGGTGGCCCTGAACTGCGTTACAGCTCATTTCGGGGCGTGGCCGAGAGCCGAATCCTGCGGGGACCGGAGGCCGAGAGCCGGATCCCCCCGGGCCGGAGCAGAACCGATCGGGCGGCGGAATCGTTTCCAGGCCGGGGCCGCGGGTTCCCCCGGCCAGGCGCCGGGGACACTCCGCCCGCACGACTTGAACTCCGCCCGCACGACTTGAACTCCGCCCGCACGACTTGAACAGCGCCCAGACCACTCGGACTCCGCCCGCACCACCTGGACTCGGCCGGGCCGCCAGGGCGTCAGCCTCGGGCCGGGCCACCAGAGCGTCAGCCTCGGCTCTGGATCTCCTCGCGCATGGCGCGGAACAGGCCGCCGGAGTCTTCGACGGAGCGACCCGGGAACATCGCCATCACCACGCTGCCGTGGTCGGCCCAGCCGCAGACCGCGAAGTCGCCACCGTCGCCGCTGGTGGTGCCGCACTTCATCACGCCACCGAAGCGCCCGGCGGGCACCTCGCGCAGCCCCGTCACCTTGCCGGTCTCGTCGGTCAGCAGGCCGAAGAGGCTGTCCAGGTCCCGCTCCGGCTGCCAGAGCAGGGTCGTCCCGCCGAAGACGAGCACCGAGCGCTTGTCGTCGGCGGGATCCCGGTAGACGGTGCCGAAGCTGCTGTCCAGGTCGATGTCGGCGGCGAACCCGCTGCGCAGGTAGTCGGAGGTGCTGCGGGCCCGGTCGCTGTCGTCGCGTACGAGGCCCGCCACCCGGTCCGGGGTGGCCAGATCGGCGTCCTTCTGCTGGGCGACCCGCCAGCCGGCCGTGCCGAGCACCGCAGCCCCCGCGATTCCGACCACCGCCGCCACGGCCCACGCCACCCGCCGGCGCCCCGACCACGGCCCCCGCCGCTCCGGGGCGCTCTCCGGGTCCCGGTTGCTGAGCTGGATGGGCTCGTCGGTCAGGTCGATCGGTTCGGGCCCGTCGGCGACCGGGCGATCGGTGAGATGTGCGTCGGACATAGCCGACACCGTACGCGAACGGCAGGTGGCGCACGTCGGGTCCCGGGAAGCGCTCCGTAGACTTTCAGGGTGACCGAGAGACTGGATGCCCGACGCCCCGACGCCCCGACCCTTGCCGGCCAGTACCAGCCCGGCGAGGTGGAGCAGCGACGGTACGAGCAGTGGGTAGCCGCCGGCCACTTCCGGGCGTCGGCGGACAGCGACAAGCCCCCCTTCACCATCGTCATCCCGCCGCCCAACGTCACCGGCTCCCTGCACATGGGCCACGCGCTGGACCACACCGTCCAGGACGCGCTGGTGCGGCGCAAGAGGATGCAGGGCCACGAGGCGCTGTGGCTGCCGGGCATGGACCACGCCGGGATCGCCACCCAGAACGTGGTCGAGCGGCAGCTCGCCGGCCAGGGCCTGTCCCGGCACGACCTGGGCCGGGAGAAGTTCGTCGAGCGGGTGTGGCAGTGGAAGGCCGAGTCCGGCGGCGCGATCCTCGGGCAGATGCGCCGCCTCGGCGACTCCGTCGACTGGGACCGTGAGCGCTTCACCATGGACGAGGGCCTGTCGCGGGCCGTCCAGACCATGTTCAAGAAGCTCTACGACGACGGGCTGATCTACCGGGCCAACCGGATCATCAACTGGTGTCCGCGCTGCCTGACCGCGCTGTCGGACATCGAGGTGGAGCACACCGACGACGACGGCGAGCTGATCTCGATCCGGTACAGCGACGACGTCGTGGTCGCCACCACCCGGGCCGAGACGATGCTCGGTGACACCGCGGTCGCCGTGCACCCGGACGACGAGCGCTACCGGCACCTGATCGGCACCGAGGTGGCCGTGCCGTTGACCGACCGGCGGATCCCGATCGTGGCCGACGAGCACGTCGACCCGAGCTTCGGCACCGGCATGGTCAAGGTGACCCCCGCGCACGACCCGAACGACTTCGAGATCGGCCAGCGGCACGACCTGCCGTCGCTGACGATCATGGACGAGCGGGGCGTCATCACCGCACACGGCCCGTTCCAGGGCCTGGACCGCTACGAGGCCCGCCCGGCGATCGTCGCCGCGCTGCGCGAGCAGGGCCGGATCGTCGCGGAGAAACGGCCGTACGTGCACGCGGTGGGGCACTGCTCCCGGTGCCGGACGACCGTCGAGCCGCGGCTGTCGCTCCAGTGGTTCGTCAACACCGCCCCGCTGGCCGAGGCCGCCGGCGACGCGGTGCGCGACGGCCGGGTGAAGATCGAGCCGGCGGAGCTGGCCAAGCGGTACTTCGCCTGGGTCGACAACATGCACGACTGGTGCATCTCCCGCCAGCTCTGGTGGGGCCACCGCATCCCCGTCTGGTACGGCCCGGACGGCGAGATCGTCTGCGTCGGCCCGGACGAGGAGCCGCCGAGCGGCGAGGGCTGGCACCAGGACGAGGACGTCCTGGACACCTGGTTCTCCAGCGGCCTGTGGCCGTTCTCGACGCTCGGCTGGCCGGAGCAGACTCCCGACCTGGCGAAGTTCTACCCGACCAGCGTGCTGGTCACCGGCTACGACATCCTCTTCTTCTGGGTCGCCCGGATGATGATGTTCGGCCTGTACGCGATGGACGGCCGGCCGCCGTTCCACACGGTGGCCCTGCACGGCATGGTCCGCGACCAGCACGGCAAGAAGATGTCGAAGTCGTTCGGCAACGTGGTCGACCCGCTGGACTGGATCGAGCGGTACGGCGCCGACGCCACCCGGTTCACCCTCGCCCGGGGCGCCAACCCGGGCGGGGACGTGCCGGTCAGCGAGGACTGGTGCCAGGGCTCGCGCAACTTCTGCAACAAGCTGTGGAACGCCACCCGCTTCGCGCTGCTCAACGGCGCGCACACCGAGGGGCCGCTGCCGGCGGCCGACACGCTGTCGACCGTCGACCGGTGGATCCTGTCCCGGCTGGCGCACGTCACCGCCGCCGTTGACGAGCAGTTCGAGGCGTACGAGTTCGCGAAGGTCTGCGACCTGCTCTACCACTTCGCCTGGGACGACGTCTGCGACTGGTACGTGGAGCTGACCAAGCCGGTGCTCGCCGAGGGCGGCCCGGCCGCCGAGGCCACCCGCCGGGTGCTCGGGCACGTGCTGGACCAGCTGCTGCGGCTCCTGCACCCGGTGATCCCCTTCGTCACCGAGGAGCTGTGGACCGCGCTCACCGGCGGCGAGACGGTGATGACTGCCGCCTGGCCGGTCGCCGACCGTACCGGAGTCGACGACGCCGCGGAGGTCGAGGTCGGCACCCTCCAGCGGGTGGTGACCGAGATCCGACGGTTCCGCTCGGACCAGGGGCTGCGCCCGACGCAGCGGGTCGCCGCGCGGCTCGACGGCCTGGCCGCCGCCGGCATCGCCGCGCACGAGCCGCTGATCCGGTCGCTGGTGCGTCTCGACGCGGCCGGCGACGGCTTCCAGGCCAGCGCGACGCTCGCCATGCCCGGCGAGGTCAGCGTGGCCCTGGACACCCGGGGGACGATCGACGTGGCCGCCGAGCGCGCCCGGCTGACCAAGGACCGGGCCGCCGCCGAGAAGGAGGCCGCGCAGGCCCGGGCGAAGCTCGGCAACCCGGCGTTCGTCGACAAGGCGCCGGAGCCGGTGGTCGCCAAGATCCGCGACCGGCTCGCCGTCGCCGAGGCCGACCTCGTCCGCATCGACGCCGCTCTGGAGGCGCTGCCCTCGTGACCGACCGCACCGATTTCGCCGCCGTCGAGGCCGAGCTGGCCGAACGCGGGTTCACCCGCATGGCCTTCGAGCTGGACAAGATCGAGTCGCTGCTGGACCTGCTCGGCAGCCCGCAGCGGGCGTACCCGTCGATCCACCTGACCGGCACCAACGGCAAGACCTCGACGGCCCGGATGATCGACTCGCTGCTGCGGGCGTTCGGGCTGCACACCGGCCGCTACACCAGCCCGCACCTGGAGAGCGTCCGGGAGCGGATCAGCCTGGACGGCGAGCCGGTGGACGAGGGACGGTTCGTCGCCACGTACCGGGAGATCGAGCCGCTCGCCCGGCTGGTCGACGAGCGCTCGGCGGAGCCGCTGACGTACTTCGACATGACGACCGCGCTGGCCTTCGCCACCTTCGCCGACGCCCCGGTGGACGTGGCGGTGGTCGAGGTGGGTCTCGGCGGCGCCGAGGACGCCACAAACGTGATCCAGGCCGGGGTGTGCGTGCTCACCCCGGTCGGGCTGGACCACACCGAGTGGCTCGGCGACACCATCCAGGACATCGCGCTGGCCAAGGCGGGAATCATCCACAAGGGCGCGACGGTGATCTCCGCGGCGCAGGAGGAGGAGGCCGCCGGGCCGATCCTGGAGCGCTGTGCCGAGGTCGGCGCGACCATCGCCCGGGAGGGCGCCGAGTTCGGGGTGCTGCGGCGGGCGGTCGCCGTCGGCGGGCAGGTGCTCACCCTCCAGGGCCTCGGCGGCGTCTACGAGGAGGTGTTCATCCCGCTGCACGGCGCCCACCAGGCGCAGAACGCGGCGGTGGCGCTGGCGGCGGTGGAGGCGTTCCTCGGCGCCGGGGCGAAGCGGCAGCTCGACGTCGAGGCGGTCCGGGAGGGCTTCGCCACCGCCAGCTCGCCCGGGCGGCTGGAGCGCGTACGCAGCGCGCCCACCATCCTGCTCGACGGGGCGCACAACCCGCACGGGATGGCCGCCACCGTGGCCGCGCTCCAGGAGGAGTTCGCCTTCAGCAAGCTGGTCGCGGTGGTCGGCGTACTCGCGGACAAGGACGCGGCCAGCCTGCTGGAGCTGCTGGAGCCGGTGGTCGACCAGGTCGTGGTGACCCGCAACAGCTCGCCCCGGGCGCTGCCCGCCCGGGAGCTGGCCGCGCTGGCGGCGGAGGTCTTCGGGCCCGAGCGGGTGGAGGTGGCCGAGGAGATGCCGGACGCGATCGAGGCGGCGGTGGCGATGGCCGAGGAGGACGTACCGGGGGAGCTGAGCGGGGTCGGGGTGCTGGTCACCGGGTCGGTGGTGACGGTGGCCGACGCCCGTCGGCTGCTGAAGCGATGACCGGGCCGGAGCGCGCCCCCGCGGGCGACGACCGCCCGACCGGGGCACCCGGCGACCTCCCCGCCGGTACGTCGGACGGCACCCCTGACGACGGCGCGGTCCGGACGGCCGACGGCAACCCCGCAGGGCGCCCGCCGCGCCGCTCCGGGCTGCGCAACCCGGAGCGGGCGGTCCGTGGCCTCGGCGCCGGCACGCTCAGCCTGGAGGCGCTGGTGCTGGTGCTGGCCATCCAGCCGATCCGGGTGGTCGGCGGCGACCTGGGCGGCGCCGCGATCGGGGCCGTGGTGGCGCTGGCCGTGGCGGCGGTGCTGCTCGCCGGCATGATGCGCCGGCCGTGGGCCTGGCACGCCGGCACCGCCCTGCAGGGACTGCTCATGCTGGCCGGCCTGCTGCACTGGTCGCTGCTGGTGCTGGGGATCGTCTTCGCCCTGGTGTGGGGCTACGCCCTGCACGTGCGCCGGGTCATCCTGGGCTGACGGCCAGGCCTCGGCGAGCTGGGCTGACAGGTCAGGCCTCGGCGCGTTCCCGCCACTGGGTGAGGGCGATGCCGTGGCCGTCCGGGTCGCGGAACGCCGCCGCCCACACCTCCAGCTTCGTGCCCCGGTTGACCACCCGGGGGGCGTACGTGAACCGGACGCCCGTGCCGCGCAGCCGCTCGTAGGCGGAGCCGATGTCGTCGACCTCGAGGTTGACGTGCACCAGCCGGCGGCTGATCGGCGCCGCCTCGGTCACCTCGCGCAGCACGAGGCGGGTCGTCCCGGAGGAGAGGACCGCGTTGCCGGAGCCCCGGTCGACCTCGGCGAAGCCCAGGTCGCGGTAGAAGTCCAGCGAGCGGGGCAGGTCGGTGACCAGCAGGGTCAGCCCCACGCCGGCGATCGGCGCCCCGAACTCGTCGCCGGCCGCCGCGGTCTCCCCGGCCTCGTCGTCGGCGTCGGTCGCCGGACCCGGGCCCGGGCCGAAGATCGCCTCGTCCAATTCCTCCGGGCTGATCCGCTCGTCGCGGACCCGGTCGCGCGGTGGGGCGGGATCGTCCAGGGGCAGGTCGAGCGGATCCGCCGGCGCGGACGGGTCGGGGCGCTCGCCGGGCGCGTCGAACCGCTCCTCGGCGGGCGGGCGGGGCGTCGGGGTGGCCCGGCGCGGCAGGGTGCCGGTGGTGGGCTGCTCGACGAGCGTGCCCTCCAGCACGACCGGCCCACCCGGACGCTGGTGCATCACGACGGGCTCGCGCTCCTCGGGCCGCCCGACCCGGTCCCCACCGAGCGGATCGCCCAGCGGATCCCCGACGGGGTCGCCCAGCGGATCGCCCACCGGCGCCCGGAAGTCGTCCCGGTAGTCGTCGCGGTAGTCGTCCCGGAAGTCGTCGTCCGGCGCCCGGTCCGCCCACGGCGGGGCCTCCTGCTGGATCAGCACGTCGTCCAGCGGCTCGGTGCCCGCGTACTCGGGCGGCAGGTCGGCCGCGACGGCGGCGGCGGTCTCCGCGTGGGTGGGCACGTCGTCCCAGAGCACCCGGACGTGGCGCTGGTCGTCCAGGGCCACCCGGATCGGCAGCGTCTGGCCCAGCGACGGCCACTTCGCCACCGGCACCCGCGGCTCGATGATCTTCTTGGACCGGGGCGGCAGCCCCGGGGCGTCGATCACCAGCTGGAGTTCGCAGCGGCCGAAGGCGTACTGCGTGGGCGGCTCGGAGGCGCTGTGCACGTGCCCTTCGCCGATCACCCAGGTGCGACCGCCCCCGCGCACCGTGGCCAGCGCGATGGCCAGCACCAGCAGGGCGACGCCGAGCGCCACGATCGCCCAGCTCGTCATGCCCAGGCCGAAGAGGACGACGAAGGTGGCCACGGTGCCCAGCACCGCGGCGATCAGCTTGCGTACCGGTGCGATGGGCCGGTTCCCGCCATTCGCCACAGTGGACCTCCCGAGGGTCAAGGGCCAGGCTAGGCCGGATCGGCCGCCGGAGGAAGGACCGGCCGCCGCGCCGGTGCCGGGACCGGGTCGCTAGGCTGACCGTACCCAGCCCGACCGTCTTCCGCGCACAGGAGGAACCCAGCGTGTCCAGCAGCAGCCCCGATGAGCGCACCCTCGTACTGATCAAGCCCGACGCGGTCCGCCGCGGGCTGGTCGGCGAGGTGATCTCCCGCTTCGAGCGCAAGGGGCTGCGGATCGACGCGATGGTGTCCCGGACGATGGACGCCGCGCTGGCCGACGAGCACTACGCCGAGCACGTCGACAAGCCGTTCTACCCGCCGCTGAAGGACTTCATGACCGGCGGCCCGCTGGTGGCGCTGGTGCTCTCCGGCGACCAGGTCATCGACGTGGTCCGCGGGCTCGTCGGCGCGACCGACGGGCGTCGGGCGGCGGCCGGCACGATCCGCGGCGACCTCTCCCTGTCCAACCGCGAGAACCTGGTGCACGCCTCCGACTCGCCGGACAGCGCGAAGCGCGAGATCGCGCTCTGGTTCCCCGAGCTGGTCTGACACACCCGCCGTCGCGGGGCCGGTGCGCGTCGCGCGCACCGGCCGCCTGCGTCGCCTCGCGGACCGTCACACCTCCGTGGGGAGGTCGGTGCGGCAGGTCACGGCGATCCGGTTCCACACGTTGATGGTGGCGATCGCCATCAGCAGGTCGGCGAGTTCCTTCTCGGACCACACCTTCGCCGCCGCGTCCCAGACATCGTCCGGCACGCCGTGCTCGCCGAGCCGGGTCACCGCGTCGGTGAGCGCCAGCGCGGTCCGCTCCCGCTCGTCGAAGAAGGGCGCCTCCCGCCAGGCGGCGACGGCGAAGAGCCGCCGGTCCGACTCGCCCGACGCCAGCGCGTCCCGGCTGTGCATGTCGACGCAGAACGCGCAGCCGTTCAGCATCGACGCCCGCAGCTTCACCAGCTCCAGCACGGTGTGTTCGACGTTCGCCCGGACGTACTTCTCCAGCCCCAGCACGGCCTGGTACGCCTGCGGTGCCACCTCGGCCACGTTGATCCGTTGCATGACGGCCCTCCTCGATCCGGTCTGTGTCGACACCCATCCGACGACGCGCGTAGGCACGGCGTGACACCTGCGGACGTGAGCCCGGTCACGCCGCTCGTCACCCTGGGCCGCCGGTCACCGGACGGGTTTACTCGGCGGCGATCTTCGTGGGTGGTCGGGTAACCTTGGCGGTCGTAAGGCGATGACCCGGCCATCACCGGCGAGCCTCCGGAAGAACAGCCGGTTCACCCCGGCCCAGTAGAACCGGACGGGTCCGGCCCGTCACAGCCGGCCAACGAGCGGGCGGTCGATCCTGGCCGCCAAGCGGGGTGGTACCGCGGGCCTGCCCGGGGGCGCCGTCGAGGCGTACCCGAGAAGGCTCGTCCTCGCAGACCCACACGACAGTGAGCTGCGCGAGGAGAGCGACCCCCGATGGTCTATCCGTTGCACGAACCGACCGCCACCGGCGTCCCGGCGAGCCCGGACCTGCCCGCGGTCGAGCGCCGGGTCCTGGAGCACTGGACGGCCGACAAGACCTTCGAGGCCTCCGTCGAGGCCAGGCCGGCCTCCGGCCGGCAACCGGAGACCAGGGACTCCGTCGAAGGCGGTGTCGCAGGCGACGCCGACAACGAGTACGTCTTCTACGACGGCCCGCCGTTCGCCAACGGCCTGCCGCACTACGGCCACCTCTTCACCGGGTACGTGAAGGACGTGGTGCCGCGCTACCAGACGATGCGCGGTCGGCGGGTGGAGCGGCGCTTCGGCTGGGACTGCCACGGCCTGCCCGCCGAGGTGGTCGCCGAGAAGCAGCTCGGCATCACCAGCAAGGCGGAGATCCTCGACCTCGGCGTGGCCCGGTTCAACGAGGCGTGCCGCTCCTCGGTGCTGGAGTTCACCCACGACTGGGAGCGCTACGTCACCCGGCAGGCCCGCTGGGTCGACTTCGCCAACGACTACAAGACCCTCGACCTGGACTACATGGAAAGCGTCATGTGGGCCTTCAAGACCCTGCACGACAAGGGCCTGGTCTACGAGGGCTTCCGGGTGCTGGCGTACTGCTGGCGTTGCGAGACGCCGCTGTCGAACACCGAGACCCGGATGGACGACGTCTACCGGGACCGGCACGACCCGACGCTGTCGGTCTGGTTCGCGCTGACCCCCGACGAGAGCGCGCCGGAGCTGGTGCGCGGGCCGGTGCGCCTCGGCGTCTGGACCACCACGCCGTGGACCCTGCCGTCCAACCTCGCGCTCGCCGTCGGCCCCGACATCGAGTACGCGGTGCTGGAGCGCGACGGGCAGCGGTACGTGGTCGGGGCGGCGCGGCTGGCCGCGTACGCCAAGGAGTTGGAGGGCTACGAGCAGGTCGGCACCGTCTCCGGCCGGGACCTGGCCGGGCGCCGCTACACCCCGCTGTTCGACTTCCTCGTCGAGCAGGCCGGCCCGAACGCCTACCAGGTGCTCGGCGCGGAGTTCGTCACCACCGAGGACGGCACCGGGATCGTCCACCTGGCCCCGGCCTTCGGCGAGGACGACCAGAACGTCTGCAATGCGGCCGGCATCCCCACCATCGTCACGGTGGACGACCACACCCGGTTCACCGCGCTGGTGCCGCCGTACGAGGGCGAGCAGGTCTTCGACGTCAACAAGCCGGTGATCCGGGAGCTCAAGGAGCGGGGGGTCGTCCTCAAGCAGGACACCTACACCCACTCGTACCCGCACTGCTGGCGCTGCGACACCCCGCTGGTCTACAAGGCGGTGTCGTCGTGGTTCGTCGCGGTGACGCGGTTCAAGGACCGGATGGTCGAGCTGAACCAGCAGATCAACTGGACGCCGGGGCACATCAAGGACGGCTCGTTCGGCAAGTGGCTGGCCAACGCCCGCGACTGGTCGATCAGCCGGAACCGGTTCTGGGGCTCGCCGATCCCGGTGTGGAAGTCCGACGATCCGAACCATCCCCGGGTCGACGTCTACGGCTCGCTGGAGGAGATCGAGCGGGACTTCGGCGTACGCCTGAGCGACCTGCACCGGCCGGCGGTGGACGACCTGGTCCGCCCCAACCCGGACGACCCCACGGGGCGCTCGATGATGCGCCGGGTGCCGGAGGTGCTGGACTGCTGGTTCGAGTCCGGCTCGATGCCGTTCGCCCAGGTGCACTACCCGTTCGAGAACCGCGACTGGTTCGAGCACCACTACCCGGGCGACTTCATCGTCGAGTACATCGGGCAGACCCGCGGCTGGTTCTACACCATGCACGTGCTGGCCACCGCGCTGTTCGACCGGCCGGCGTTCCGCAACTGCCTCAGCCACGGCATCCTGCTCGGCTCCGACGGGCGCAAGATGTCCAAGAGCCTGCGCAACTACCCGGACGTCTACCACGTGTTCGACTCGTACGGCTCGGACGCGATGCGCTGGATGCTGATGTCCTCGCCGGTGCTGCGCGGCGGCGACATGGCGGTGACCGAGCCGGGCATCCGCGACGCCGTCCGGCAGGTGCTGCTGCCGCTGTGGAACGTCTGGTACTTCTTCTCGCTCTACGCCAACGCCGACGGGTACACCGCGAAGCGGAACACGACGAGCACCCACCTGCTCGACCGGTACGTGCTGGCGAAGACGAACGAGCTGGTGTCGACGGTCCAGGAGCAGATGGACGCGTACGACATCTCGGGCGCCTGCGTCACCGTGCGGTCCTACCTGGACGCGCTGACCAACTGGTACGTGCGGCGCTCCCGGGACCGGTTCTGGTCCGGCGACGCCGACGCGTTCGACACCCTGTGGACGGTGCTGGAGACCCTGTGCCGGGTGGTGGCGCCGCTGGCGCCGCTGACCGCCGAGGAGATCTGGCGCGGCCTCACCGGCGAGCGGTCGGTGCACCTGACCGACTGGCCGTCCGCCGGGGAGTTCCCGGCCGACCACGAGCTGGTCGCCGCGATGGACGCCACCCGGGAGGTCTGCTCGGCGGCGCTGTCGCTGCGCAAGGCCAAGGGCCTGCGGGTGCGGCTGCCGCTGGCGAAGCTCACCGTCGCCTCGCCGGTGGCGGCGCAGCTGCGCCCGTTCGGTGACCTGGTCGCCGACGAGGTCAACGTGAAGGCGGTGGAGTTCACCGACGAGGTGTCGGCGTACTGCCAGCAGGTGCTGACCGTGGTGCCGCGCGCGCTCGGCCCCCGGGTCGGCAAGCAGGTGCAGCAGGTCATCAAGGCGGTCAAGGCCGGGGAGTGGGAGCTGGTCGACGGCGCCCCGGTCGCCGCCGGCGTCACCCTCGCCGAGGGCGAGTACGAGCTGCGCCTGGTCGCCGCCGACGCCGAGCACTCCGCGCCGCTGCCCGGCGGCGAGGGCGTGGTCGTGCTGGACACCGAGGTCACCCCCGAGCTGGCCGCCGAAGGGCTGGCCCGGGACGTCGTCCGGGTGGTGCAGCAGGCCCGCCGCGACGCCGACCTGGACGTCTCGGACCGGATCGTGGTGGCGTTGTCGGCCGGCGAGGAGGTGCGCGCGGCGGTGGCCGCGTACACCGACTTCGTGGCCCGCGAGGTGCTGGCCGACTCCGTCGACTTCGCCGACGGGGTGGACGGCTTCGCCGGGGAGGTCGGCGAGGGCGAGCGGGTGACCGTGGCCGTCCGCAGGGTATGAGTCGGTGAGACGGGGGCGGTCCGGCGGAGTGTCGCCGGACCGCCCCCACCGGCCCCGACAGGCCCGCTCACCAGGCGGTCGACCCGCCACCCGGGCGACGACGCGTGGACCCGTCGGTTACGGTGACACCGCCTGTTCGCACACACTCCGCCGGAGGACCAGTGCCCCTGCTCTACACCATCGGCAAGCTCACCGTGGCGCCCGCGCTCCGGCTGGCCTTCCGTCCGACCGTGGAGGGGTTGGAGCACATTCCGGACACAGGGGGTGCGATCTTCGCGGGCAACCACCTCTCGGTCGCCGACGAGCTGTTCCTCGGCACCGTGGTCCCCCGGCACCTGGCGTTCTGGGCCAAGTCGGAGTACTTCACGGGCACCGGCCCGAAGGGCGCCCTCTCCAAGCACGTGCTCACCGGCCTGGGCGCCATCCCGGTCGAGCGGGCCGGCGGTCGGGCGGCACTGTCCGCGTTCGACGCCGCCATCCCGGTGCTCAAGGCCGGTGACCTGGTCGCGGTCTATCCGGAAGGGACCCGGTCGCCGGACGGCCGGCTCTACCGGGGGCGTACCGGGGCGGTCCGGCTGGCGGTGGCGGCCGGCGTGCCGGTCATCCCGGTCGGCATGACCGGCACCGACAAGGCCCAGCCCATCGGCACCCGGGTGCCCCGCCCCGGCCGCGCCAAGATCACCATCCGGTTCGGCAAGCCGCTCGACTTCACCGGCCGGTCGGACGACCGCACGTCGCTGCGCGAGATGACCGACGAGGTCATGGCCGAGATCCAGAAGCTCACCGGCCAGGAGTACGTCCCCCGCTACGCCCCGCCGCGGGGGCACTCCGCCACCCCGGGCGACGCCCCGGCCTGAGCCCGGGCGCGGGGCGGACGGAGCCGCGCCGCTGCTCCGTCGCGGGCGTGGGACCGCAGCGGCCCGTCGACCGGGCCGCCGGGCCGGCTCGACGCCACCGGGCCGGCTCGACACCGGCGGGCCGGCTCGACGGCGTCGAGCCGGTGGAGCGGCTACTTCTGGTTGGTCGTGACCATCTGCTCCCGCAGGGTGCCGAGCAGGGTGGCGCTGTCGTCGAGGGAGAGCCGGGTGAAGACCGCGGTGGCGATGCTGCCGTGGTCGACCGAGGTGCACACCACCACGTCCTGGCCGTCGGCGCGCCCCACCGCGCAACGCTGGTGCCGGCCGCGTACGCCGGTGTCGACCACCTGGGCCTCGCCGAGGGAGTACTGCCCGGTGAGGCGGGTGATCTCGTCCTCCGCGTCGGACTCCGGGGTGAACCGGAAGCCGGTGCCGCCGAAGACCGTCACCCGCTTGCCGGCGGGCGTGGCGTAGACGCCGGCGAAGGTCTTCTCGGCCAGCCAGTGCGCCTTGCGCACGTCCGCCTCCAACTGCTTGGCGGTCGCCTTGCTGGTGTTGTCGTCGCGCAGCCGCAGGTCGGCCACCTCGGCCGGCAGGCTGGCCTCGGCCGGGTACTGCGACGCCATCGGCACCCCGTAGTAGGCCGGGCAGCCGCAGCAGCAGGCCAGCATCAGCAGCAGGTACCACGGCCAGCGGCGACGCTTGCGGGCTGGCCTCGGGGCGTACCCCCTGGGGGCCTGCTGGCCGGGTGGCGGGCCGGCCGGCGGCGCCGTCGCCCGCCGTTGCCTCGGCGGCGCGGGCGGCGGAGGCGGGGGTGGCGCCGGGCGGGCCGGGCCGGGCGCCCGGGAGGCCGGCGGCGGGGAGACCGGGTAGGCCGCGGGCGGCGGGGAGACGGGGTACGCCGACGGCGGCGGGGCGGCCGGGTACGCGGCCCGCGGCGGCGCCGGACGCGGTGGCTCCGGCGGCGCGGGGGAGTGCACGGGCGGCGCGGAGTGCACGGGTGGCGCGGAGTGCACGGGTGGCGCCGGCGGTCCGGAGTACGGCCGGGGCGGCGGCGCGGCGGGGTAGGGCAGCGTCGGCGAGGGCGGCGGAGGCGGCGGCAGGTCCCACCCGCCGGTGTCCGCGCCCGCCCACGGGTCGACCGGCGTGCGGTGCTCGGCGGGCTGCTCGGGCGGGGGCGCCGGCGGAGGCGCCGGCACCGGGGGGATCTCGGCCGACTCGCCCCAGGCGCGCTTGCGCGGCTTCGGCGGGGGTACCGCCGCCGAACCGCTCCACCGGGGCGCGGGCGGTTCGGCCGGTAGCTCGTCGGGGGAGAACATCCGGGTGCCCTGCGGTCCCACGGCCGGCCGCTCGTCGCCGGGGAACATCCGGGTGCCCTGCGGTCCCGCGGCCGGCGGGCCGTCGTCGGGCAGCAGGCGGGTGCCCTCCGGGCCGGTGCCGGCCATCCGCCCGGGCCCGGCGTCCCGGGTGCCCTCGGCCCCGGCGTCGTCGGCGTCCTGCGGCGCGGTGGCGTCACCGGTGTCCGGCCGGTCGGTGGCGTCGCCCGTGCTGTGCGGCGCGGTGGCGTCACCCGTGTCCGGCCGCGCGGCGTCGGCCCCGGCGCCGCGCACCCCGGCGTCGTCCGCGTCCTGCCCGATGTCGGACGTCGCGGTCGGCCCGGGGGCGTCGGTGGGCAGCTCACGGGTGCCCTCCGGGCCCGTGCCGCCGGCGGGGGCGGGCGTTGCGGGGGAGGTCGGGGGCTCCTCGGTGACCGCCGGATCCGGACCCTGGTCCTGACCCGGGGGGCTCCCGTCGGCCGGCCGGTCCGTGCCCGGCTGCGGCTGCGGCATCGCGGCAATCTCCTCTCGCGCCGGTCCGAGGTTAGTACCGATGCGCCAGCGGGGCGATTCCGGCCACCGCCACCGCCGGTACCGCGGGGTCGAACGGGCGCCGCGACGTGCCGGGAGGCGCGGCGACCCGCGCCCCGAGGGCGTGGCGACCGGCGTGCGCGCGGTGGCCGCCGCCGGGCCGCGTACCCTTGGGCATCATGAGCGTCCCGTCCACCACGCCGCGCCCCGCCGCGGCCAATTCGGTCTGGCCCCGGCTGGAGCCGCTGCTTCCCCAGGTGACCAAGCCCATCCAGTACGTCGGTGGCGAGCTGGGCGCGGTGGTCAAGGACTGGGACGCGGCGGCCGTGCGCTGGGCGCTGATGTATCCCGACGCCTACGAGGTCGGCCTGCCCAACCAGGGCGTGCAGATCCTCTACGAGGTGCTCAACGAGCTGCCCGACGTGCTCGCCGAGCGGACCTACGCGGTCTGGCCGGACCTGGAGAAGCTGATGCGCGCCCACGGCGTGCCGCAGTTCACCGTCGACGCGCACCGCTCCGTGCGCGACTTCGACGTCTTCGGCGTCTCCTTCTCCACCGAGCTGGGCTACACCAACCTGCTCACCGCGATCGACCTGGCCGGCATCCCGCTGCTCGCCGCCGACCGCACCGACGCCGACCCGGTGATCGTGGCCGGCGGCCACGCCGCGTTCAACCCGGAGCCGATCGCCGACTTCGTCGACGCCGCCGTGCTGGGCGACGGCGAGGAGGCGGTCCTGGAGATCACCGGGATCGTGCGGGAGTGGAAGGCCGAGGGCTCCCCTGGCGGGCGCGACGAGCTGCTGCTGCGCCTGGCCCGCACCGAGAGCGTCTACGTGCCGCGCTTCTACGACGTGGACTACCTGCCCGACGGCCGCATCCAGCGGGTCGTGCCGAACCGGGCGGACGTGCCGTTCCGGGTGCACAAGCGCACGACCATGGACCTGGACGCCTGGCCGTACCCGAAGAAGCCCCTGGTGCCCCTGGCCGAGACCGTGCACGAGCGGTACGCCGTGGAGATCTTCCGGGGCTGCACCCGGGGCTGCCGGTTCTGCCAGGCCGGCATGATCACCCGCCCGGTGCGCGAGCGCTCCATCACCACCGTCGGGCAGATGGTGCGGGAGGGGCTGGAGTTCTCCGGCTTCCACGAGGTGGGCCTGCTGTCGCTGTCGTCGGCCGACCACTCCGAGATCGGCGACATGTGCTCCGGCCTGGCCCAGCAGTACGAGGGCACCAACGTGTCGCTCTCGCTGCCGTCGACCCGGGTGGACGCGTTCAACATCGACCTCGCGCAGGAGTTGTCCCGCAACGGGCGGCGCACCGGCCTGACCTTCGCCCCCGAGGGCGGGTCGGAGCGGATCCGCAAGGTCATCAACAAGATGGTGTCGAAGGAAGACCTGATCCGCACCGTCGTCACCGCGTACACGAACGGCTGGCGGCAGGTGAAGCTGTACTTCATGTGCGGCCTGCCCACCGAGACCGACGAGGACGTCCTCGAGATCGCGGACATGGCCCACGAGGTCATCCGGGCCGGCCGGGCCGCCACCGGCTCGAAGGACATCCGCTGCACGGTCTCCATCGGCGGGTTCGTGCCGAAGCCGCACACCCCGTTCCAGTGGGCGTCGATGGAGCGGCCGGAGGTCATCGACGGCCGGCTCAAGATGCTCAAGCAGGCGATCAACGCGGACCGGTCGCTCGGCCGGGCGATCGGCTTCCGCTACCACGACGGCGAGCCGTCGCTGATCGAGGGCCTGCTCAGCCGGGGTGACCGGCGGGTCGGCGCGGTGATCCGGCGGGTGTGGGAGAACGGCGGCCGGTTCGACGGCTGGAGCGAGCACTTCTCCTACCAGCGCTGGGTGGAGGCGGCGACCGAGGTCCTGCCGGCCTTCGGCGTCGACCTCGACTGGTACACCACCCGCCAGCGCGACGAGCTGGAGGTCCTGCCCTGGGACCACCTGGACTCGGGCCTGGACAAGGACTGGCTCTGGCAGGACTGGCAGGACTCGCTCAGCGAGTACGAGCAGGACGACTGCCGGTGGACCCCGTGCTTCGACTGCGGCGTCTGCCCGTCGATGGACACCGAGATCCAGATCGGCCCGACCGGGAAGAAGCTTCTCCCGCTCACTCCGATCAACGGTCTGAAGCTCCCCACCGGCGCCCAGCAGTAGCTCCGGCGCACGGCGGGCACGCCCGCCGTGCGCCGGGTTGATCATGTGGTTATCGTCAGCGGCACGCGAGTCGCGAGCAGTGCCGTCACGATCAACCGGTTCCGACACGAGGAGCACGACGATCAGTAGGAAACCACAGCCAGAGGGCGGCCAGGCACCCGTCGTGCAGCGGGTCCGGATCCGGTACGCCAAGCGCGGCCCGCTGCGCTTCACCTCGCACCGGGACTTCGCCCGGGCGTTCGAGCGGGCGCTGCGCCGGGCGGGCGTGCCGATCGCCTTCTCCCAGGGCTTCACCCCGCACCCCAAGATCTCGTACGCCAGCGCGGCCCCGACGGGCGTGGCGAGCGAGGCGGAATACCTGGAGATCGGCCTCCGTGAGCAGGTCGACCCGGCGCAGTTGCGCGCCGCGCTGGACGCCGCCCTTTCGCCCGGTCTCGACGTGCTCGACGCCGTCGTGGCCGCCGGCGGGAGTCTTGCCGACCGGATCGAGGCGTCGCACTGGCGCATCGAGCTGCCCGAGGTCGACCCGGCCGTCCTGCAACGGGCGGTTTCCGCCTTCACGGCCGCCGAGGAAGTGCTGGTCGAGCGGATGACCAAGCAGGGCCGGCGCACCTTCGACGCCCGGGCAGCGGTGATACGCATCGATGTGATCGCGTCGCCGGAGACGCCTTCCGGGGCACCGGCCGTACCGTGTGCGATACTCGAACTGGTCGTGCGGCAGGTCACCCCCTCCGTGCGGCCCGATGACGTCCTTTCCGGCCTCCGCGTGGTGGCCGACCTGGAGCCGCCGGTCTCGCCGAGGGTGATCCGGCTGGCACAGGGCACGCTGACCGCGCAGGATGCGATCGCGGATCCGTTGGAAGCGGACCGCGACGGGGCAACCATCGGTGAACGCTGACCGTCGGTCGACGTTCAGGTAGGCAGACTTCGGCGGTCGCGCACCGTGCGCGCCCGGCGGAAACACTTTTGCGGCGACCCTGCGTGGCAGCGCTCACCCGCGCCCGGGGCAGCCAGAACTGGAGAACGTCCATGCTCGAGAACGAGCCCGAGGGCGGCGAACGGACCGGTTCACAGCCGGCCGACGAGACCGCTGACAGCAGCACCGTCGAGAACGCCGCCGGGGCGGAGAACGCCGCCGGGGCGGAGAACGCCGCCGGGGCGGAGAACGCCGCCGGGGCGGAGAACGCCGCCGGGGCGGAGAACACCGCCGGCACCGGCGGGGCCGAGCAGGCCCCGGCCGCGCCGGTCCGACGGCGTACGACCCGGCGACGGGCCACGCCGCTGAACCAGCCGGAGCAGACCGAGGTGCCGGTCGAGGCGTCGACGGCGCCCGTGCCGGGCAGCGGCGAGGCGCTCCAGGCCGAGGTGTTCGCCCCCGTCTCCGGTGATCTCGACGCCGCCCCGAAGGCGACGCGCCGCCGCCGCAAGGCCACCACCGCGAAGGCCGCCGAGGACACCAGTGCGCCGCCCGCCGAGGCCGCCGGGCAGGCCCCCGAGGTCGCCGCGCCGCCCGCCGCGGAGGCGTCGCCCGCGGCGGACCAGGCACCCGCCGAGCCGGCCGCGCCGCCGGCCAAGGCGACGCGTACCCGTCGGAAGAAGGCCGCCCCCGCCGCGGCCGAGCCGGCCGCGGAGACCCCGACCGACGCCCTCGGGACCGGTACCGCGCCCACGGAGCAGCCGCCGGCAGCCGCCGGCATCGAGCCGGAGGCCGGCACCGGGTTCGGCGCCGCCGCCCCGCCCGCCGCGGTAAGCGGCGCGGAGAGCCGTTCCGGCGAGGTCCCGCCCGGCGTGGCGGTCACCCCGCCCGCCGAGGAGGAGCCGACCGAGGCCGTCGAGCCGGTCGTCGAGCCGGAGCCGGTCGTCGAGCCGGAGCCGGTCGTCGAGCCCGAGCCGCGCACCCGCCGCCGGCGGGCCGCGCTCTCCGCGCCCACCGTGCTGTTCATGGCCCCGCAGCCGGAGGACGTCCCGGTCGCCCGGGTCGTGGCTCCCGCTCCGGAACCGGAGCCGGAGGAGCCCGCCGCCGAGGAGCCGGCCGAGCCGGCGCGCCGCCGCCGGCGTGGCCGTCGCGACGTCGAGGCGGTCGAGGTCGTCGAGCCCGAGGAGCCGACCGAGGAGGCCGAGGAAGCCGCCGAGGACGAGGACGAGGACGAGGACGAGAGCGCCGCGGCCCGCCGCCGGCGCCGCCGTGGCCGTCGCGGCCGTGGCCGGGGCAAGGGCGGCGCGGAGGACGCCGAGGACGAGGAGTCCGAGGAGGCCGCGCAGGCCGAGGCGGAGGAGTCCGAGGGTGACGAGGACGAGGAGGGTGAGGGCGGTGACGGGCTGACCCGTCGCCGTCGTCGTCGCCGCCGCCGGGGCGCCGGTGACGTCGAGGCGGGCGCCGACGACGGCGTGCCGACCGTCGTCAAGATCCGCGAGCCGCGCAAGACCGTCGACGAGGTGCAGGGCGTCTCCGGCTCCACCCGACTGGAGGCCAAGCGTCAGCGCCGCCGCGACGGCCGCGAGCAGCGCCGGACCCGGCCGCCGATCCTCAGCGAGTCGGAGTTCCTGGCCCGCCGGGAGGCCGTCGACCGGGTGATGGCGGTACGCCAGCGCGGCGACCGGACCCAGATCGCCGTCCTGGAGGACGGGGTGCTCGTCGAGCACTACGTCACCCGCAACTCCTCCGGCACCATGGCCGGCAACGTCTACCTCGGCAAGGTGCAGAACGTCCTGCCCAGCATGGAGGCGGCGTTCGTCGACATCGGGCGCGGCCGCAACGCCGTCCTCTACGCCGGCGAGGTCAACTGGGACACCACCGGCCTGGAGGGGCGGGCCCGCTCCATCGAGCAGGCGCTGCGCTCCGGCGACTCGGTGCTGGTGCAGGTCACCAAGGACCCGATCGGCCACAAGGGCGCCCGGCTGACCAGCCACATCGCGCTCTCCGGCCGGCACCTGGTCTACGTGCCGCACGGCAACGCGTCCGGCATCAGCCGCAAGCTGCCCGACACCGAGCGCAAGCGGCTGCGGGACGTGCTGAAGAAGCTGGTGCCGGACGGCGCGGGCGTGATCGTTCGGACCGCCGCCGAGGGCGCCAGCGAGGACGAGCTGGCGCGCGACGTCAAGCGGCTCCAGGCGCAGTGGGAGGACATCCAGGCCAAGGCGGCCGAGGGCGGCGCCCCGGTGCTGCTCTACGAGGAGCCGGACCTGGTCATCCGGGTCGTCCGGGACCTGTTCAACGAGGACTTCCGCGAGCTGGTGATCGAGGGCGAGCAGTCGTACGACATCGTCGAGTCGTACCTGTCGCACGTCTCGCCGGACCTGGTCGCCCGGCTGCGCCGGCACGTCGGCGCGGCCGACGTCTTCGCCGAGTACCGGATCGACGAGCAGATCATCAAGGGGCTGGACCGCAAGGTCTTCCTCCCCTCGGGCGGGTCGCTGGTGATCGACCGGACCGAGGCGATGACGGTCATCGACGTCAACACCGGCAAGTACACCGGCTCCGGGGGCAACCTGGAGGAGACGGTGACCCGGAACAACCTGGAGGCGGCGGAGGAGATCGTCCGCCAGCTCCGGCTGCGCGACCTCGGCGGCATCGTGGTGATCGACTTCATCGACATGGTGCTCGAGTCCAACCGCGAGCTGGTGCTGCGCCGGCTGACCGAGTGCCTGGGCCGGGACCGCACCAAGCACCAGGTCACCGAGATCACCTCGCTCGGGCTGGTGCAGATGACCCGCAAGCGGATCGGCGCGGGCCTGCTGGAGGCGTTCAGCGAGACCTGCGAGTGCTGCAAGGGCCGGGGCCTGATCATGCACACCGAGCCGGTGCCGGAGAAGCCGCGTTCCGGCGGTGGCGGTGCGGGGGAGAAGGTCAAGGCGGTCGCCTCGGCCGTGGCCACTCCGGCGGCACCGGAGCAGGGCGCCGGCACCTCCCGACGGCGGGCGCGCAAGAGCGCGCCGGCCGAGCGCACCGTGGCCGAGGTCACCGAGACCGACGCCGACGCCGCTCCGGACGCCGAGTACCACGACACCATGGGCTACGACCTGTCCCGCTACGAGGCGGACACCGCCGCCGCCGGGGAGGTCGCCGACAGCCAGACGGGCGAGTCGGCGCGGCTGGCCGCCCCGGACGACCCGGACGCGCTCTCCGACGCCGACGGCGACGAGTCGGAGGGGGGCTCCGGTCGGCGCCGGTCCCGCCGCAGCGGCGCGCGGCGGCGTACCCGGCCGTGACCGGCTGACCGACCCGACGTGTGACAGGGCCCCTTCCCGGTGATGTCCGGCGGGAGGGGCCCTGTCGTATGGTCGATCCCCGGCCACGATCGGCCGCCTGCGGTCAGGAGAAGAACGATGCGCCGTCTGCTCGCCGTCACCGCGCTCACCGCCGTCCTGCTCTCCGGCGCCGGGTGCGCGGCCGAGCGCCCGGAGCGGGCCGGCCCAACCGGCGGCGCACCGAGCGGTGGCGTCACGCCGGGCGGATCCGTCGGCGGCGGGGCACCGGGCACCGGGCCGGGCGCCGGCAGCGGGGCGGCCGGCGGCAACGCGCCCGAGGTGTGTGCCGCGGCACAGCGGGCCGGCGAGACGGCCGTACGGACGTACGTCGAGGAACTCGGCAAGATGGTCGCGGCGGTCGGGGCGGACGACGCCGCGGCGGCCCGGACCGCCCGGGACCGGATCTCCACCGCGCTTACCGACTGGCGCAGCACGCTGCGGCGCGAGTCGACCCGGGCCGAGGACGCGCAGCTCAAGACCCTTCTCGCGGACATGGCGGCGGAGGTCGGCACGCTGGGCACCGACGTCGACTCGATCGACGAGACCGGGCTCGACCGGCTCCGGCAGCGCCTCGACCAGCTCTGCGCCCGCTGACCGGCGGGGCCCGGTTTGGGCGTCGGCCCTCCGATGGCGTACGCTGGCCTGCGGTGCACTTTGGTGTACCGAGTTCTCGCGTGCCCGCGCCGCCGTGCCTCTGCTACCCGGCGAGCCGCCGCGGGAACGACCGACCGGCAACGGTGGGAAAAGACGCTAGCAGCCTCAACGACAGGGAGTCCGCCTCCGATGTACGCGATCGTCAAGACCGGCGGCAAGCAGTACAAGGTCGCCGAGGGCGACGTGATCGAGGTCGAGAAGCTCGTCGGTGCCCCCGGCGACGCGGTGAAGCTCACCGCGGTGCTCCTCGTCGACGGTGACGACCTGGTGACCGACGCGGCGAAGCTTGCCAAGGTCGCGGTGTCCGGCGAGATCGCCGCGCACACCAAGGGCCCGAAGATCCGGATCCACAAGTTCAAGAACAAGACCGGCTACCACAAGCGCCAGGGTCACCGCCAGCCGTTGACCCAGGTCAAGGTGACCGGCATCTCCAGCGGGAAGTAGGTCGTCCTCAGATGGCTCACAAAAAGGGTGCGTCCAGCTCGCGCAACGGCCGTGACTCCGCGGCGCAGCGGCTCGGCGTGAAGCGCTTCGGTGGTCAGGTCGTCAGCGCGGGTGAGATCCTCATCCGTCAGCGTGGCACCAAGTTCCACCCCGGTGACCTGGTCGGCCGCGGCGGGGACGACACGCTCTTCGCGCTGGCCGCCGGTTCGGTCCAGTTCGGCACCAAGCGCGGTCGCAAGACCGTCAGCATCGTGCCGCAGCAGTAGTTCGAAGGCGTTGCGGGCCGCGGACCTCGTGTCCCGGCCCGCTTCGCTTTTTTCGTGCGGGGCGTGAACCTCGCTGGAAGGATTGACGCCCGTGGCGACGTTCGTTGACCGGGTCGTCCTGCACCTGCAGGCCGGCGATGGTGGGCACGGTTGTGTCTCGATCCACCGGGAGAAGTTCAAGCCGTTCGGCGGCCCCGACGGCGGCAACGGCGGGCACGGCGGCAGCGTGTCCCTGGTGGTCGACCCGCAGGTGACGACGCTGCTGGACTTCCACTTCCGCCCGCACGTGAAGGCCGAGAACGGCAAGGGTGGCGCCGGGTCGAACCGGGACGGCGCGAACGGCCGCAACCTCGTGCTCAAGGTGCCGAACGGCACCGTGGTGCAGACCCCCGACGGCACCGTCCTGGCCGACATGGTCGGCACCGGCACGACCTTCGAGGTGGCCCGGGGCGGGCGCGGCGGCCGGGGCAACGCGTCGCTGGCCAACGCCCGGCGCAAGGCTCCCGGCTTCGCCGAGCTGGGCGAGCCCGGCGAGCAGCTCGACGTGGTGCTGGAGCTCAAGAGCGTCGCCGACGTGGGGCTGGTGGGCTTCCCGTCGGCCGGCAAGTCGTCGCTGATCTCGGTGATCTCCGCCGCCAAGCCGAAGATCGCCGACTACCCGTTCACCACCCTCGTGCCCAACCTGGGCGTGGTCCGGCTGGACAACCACACCTTCACCGTCGCCGACGTGCCCGGCCTGATCCCCGGGGCGGCCACCGGCAAGGGCCTCGGCCTGGAGTTCCTGCGGCACATCGAGCGCTGCGCGGTGCTGGTGCACGTCATCGACACCGCCACCCTGGAGCCCGGCCGGGACCCGGTCGCCGACATCGACACCATCGAGGCCGAGCTGACCGAGTACGGCGGCCTGGCCGACCGTCCCCGGCTGGTGGCGCTCAACAAGGTCGACGTGCCCGACGGCCGGGACCTGGCCGAGATCGTCCGCCCCGACCTGGAGGAGCGCGGTTTCCGGGTGTTCGAGGTCTCCGCGGCGACCCGGGAGGGGCTCAAGGAGCTCATGTACGCCATGGCGGACCTGGTGGAGCAGGGGCGCAAGGCCGCGCCGCCGGCCGAGGCGACCCGGATCGTGATCCGGCCCCAGGCGGTCGACGACGCCGGCTTCACCATCGAGGCCGCGCCGGACGGCGCCTGGGTCGTGCACGGCGTCCGTCCCGAGCGATGGGTGCGGCAGACGAACTTCGACAACGACGAGGCCGTGGGCTACCTGGCCGACCGGCTGGCCCGCCTGGGTGTCGAGGAGAAGCTGGGCAAGGCCGGCGCGGAACCGGGCGACCTGGTCCGGATCGGCGAGCGGGAGTTCGACTGGCAGCCGACCCTCTACGCCGGGGCCGACTTCATCCCCGGCAACCGGGGCACCGACGTCCGGCTGGAGGAGAAGTCCACCCGGGCGTCCGCCGCGGAGCGGCTGGCGGCCCGCAAGGCCCGCCGGCAGCGCCCGGAGGACGACGTCGAGGGCACCGACGCCGACGTCTCCGACGACGTCGACCCGGCGGACGGCTTCGGCGCCGCCGGGCCGGTCCGGGAGGCCGAGCCGTTCGACGGGCCCGGTCCGTCCCAGGGACCCGCCCCGTCCCGCATCGCGGCGGCGGGCGACGCCGAATAGCCCGCCCCGGCGGGCGACGCCGAATGGCTCGTCGCGCTCCGTGCGCGGGTCGACTGCCGGAAACCTGCCCGAAATCGCCGCCGCCTAGCGTGGCCTGATGCTGATCGAGTCCCGCCCCGCCACCGATGCGGAGATCGACGCCCTGGTCGCCGCCCAGCAGCGCGAGCTGCGGGCGGCCGACGGTGGGCTGGACGGTCAGGCGACCGTCACCCACGACGACATCCGCTACCTGGTGGTGGTCGCCGACGGGCGGGCGGTCGCCTGCGGCGGGATCCAGGCGCTCGACGCGGGCACCGGCGAGGTGAAGCGGATGTACGTCCGCCCGGCCTACCGGGGGCGGGGCATCGCCCGGCAGCTGCTGACCGCGCTGGAGGAACTGGCCTTCCAGCAGGGGTACGCGGTTCTGCGCCTGGAGACCGGCACGTACCTGCCGGCCGCGATCGGGCTCTACACCTCCAGCGGGTACGAGCCGATCCCGGTCTACGGCGAGTACGTCGGCAACCCGTACAGCGTGTGCTTCGCCAAGCGGCTGCGCGTGCCGGCCTGACCGGGGCGGGCGGTCAGTCGCCGGTGTGCGCGTGTACGGCGGTGACCGGCTTCGACTCCGGCGACGCGTGCTGACGCAGGAAGATGCTCAGCACGATCAGCGTGCCGACGGCGAGGAACTCGCTCTGCCAGTTCTGCATCGACTGGAACCAGAAGTCGCTCGTGCCGAGGAACTCCCACGCGCCGATCGGCGGCGCCCCGCTCTGCAGCGCCTGCTGCTGGTTGTAGTCGGCGGTCCCGCCGAGCAGGTGGCCGACGAACGAGCCGGCGAAGATCAGCAGCAGCGCGATGGAGAGGCTGTTGCGGTAGACCACCAGGGGCAGCCCGCCGGCGCGTACGGGCCAGGGGGAGTCCGGGGTGGCCCGCCGCTCGTCGTCCTCGGGCCGGTCGGTCTGCCCCACCGGCTTCGACTCCGCCGACCCGCGCTGCACCAGGTAGGCGGTGAGCAGGACGTAGCCGCCCATCTGGAGGAACTCCGACTCCCAGTTCTCGAAGACCGACTCCATGAAGTGCCCGGTGCCGAGGTACGCCGGCCAGCTGGTCGGCGCGGCCCCGAACTCGGCCAGCTCCTGGTTGTACGTCTGCCAGCCGAACACGCTCTGCAGGACCAGGAAGACGAGGAAGGCGCCGAACATCGCCACGGTCAGCGCGTTGTCACGCAACCACCTCGGCATGACGACCTCCTCGTCGACGGACCTCCGACCTCCGTGCCCGAAGGGCGCGGCGGGCAAACGCCGCCACGCGGCGCGGGTCAGGGACGGTCGAAGGGGTCGTCGGCCCGGGTGCCCGTGCCAACCTGGTTGGAGAGCAGCAGCCCGAAGGCGAGCATGCCGAAGCCGAGGACCAGGTGCAGCCAGTTGTCGGCGTCGTTGACCGGGATGAAGTTCGCCGCGCTCTCCCGGTCGATCGCGAAGCCGTACAGCCACAGGCCGAGGTAGAGGGCGCCGCCGCCGGCGAGGAAGACCCGGGCCCCGGCGACGCTGCGGGCCAGCAACAGGCCGGCCAGTCCGAAGCCCAGGTGCAGCGCGTTGTGCAGGATCGACACCTGGAACAGGCCGAGCAGCCGGGCCTCGGAGTGGTGGCCGGCGAACGTCATGTCGGCGTAGTTGATGGTGATGCCGGGGATGAACCCGAGCACTCCGATCAGGGCGAAGACCCCGGCCGCGGCCACGGCGGCGAGCTGCACCTTCGGCTTCGGGCCCGCCGGGCCGCCGCGTGCGTGTCGTGCCATCGATTCACCTCCGTGGATCCGCGGAACGCCCTGCCCGCGGCGCCGGCAGCGGGGGAGTGTCCGCCACCGTGCGTGGCGGGGTCGATACGCGATCCGGCGATCCTCCATTTTGTAGCGGTCCGGCGGCGGCCCGCAGGGAAAGTCACGAAGGAGGTATGGAACCGGCAACGCAGGGTAGGTCAAGAGATGCGACGGCAGGAACCGGCCGGCGCATCCCCCCAGCACACACCCGCGAAGACTTTCCGAGCGGAAGGGAAATCATGACCTACGATCTGTCACCCACGACTTCCACGTACGGCCAGGATTCGAGCAACGGCAGCGGCGTCCGCGAGCAGGCCCGTCAGGTCGGCTCGGAGGCCAAGCACGCCGGCGGCGCCGTCGCCGAGACGGCCAAGGAGCAGGGCCGGGAGGTCGTCGGCGAGGCGAAGCTCCAGGCGCGCAACCTCTACGGCGAGGCCCGCAGCCAGCTCGCCAGCCAGGCCGGCGACCAGCAGCGGCGCGCCGCCGGCGGGCTCCGTTCGCTGGCCGACGAGATGCGCTCGATGGCCGAGCAGGGCGGCCAGGCCGGCCCGGTGAGCGAGATCGCCCGCCAGGCCGCCGACCGGGTGCACGGGGTGGCCGGCTGGCTGGAGCAGCGCGAGCCCGGCGACCTCATCGCCGAGGTGCGCGACTACGCGCGTCGCAACCCGGGGACCTTCCTGGTCGGCGCCGCCGTGCTGGGTGTGCTCGCCGGCCGGCTGACCAAGAACATCTCGGCCGGCGGCGACGGCCAGGGTGGCAACGGCTACCCCGCGTACGGCTCGGGCGCCGGCTACGACCCGGAGCGGACCGCGGTCATCCCGACCCCGCCGGCCCCGCGTGCGGTGCCGGACGCCGTACCGCCGGGCGGCTACCTCGACCCGACCCCGGGCGCGTACGCCGACCCGCGGACCACCACCAGCTACGCCGACCCCGCCGGTGGCGTCGGCCAGCCGCTGCCGCCGGTGAGCCAGACCGACCCGCTGCCGGGCGTGCCGTCGACCGGAACCACCCGTCCGTGAGCCCACGAATCACCCGAAGGGAGGCGGCGGCATGAGCATGCCGACGCAGGGGGCGGGGCTGGACTCCGGCTACCACCCCCACGACGCGGACGAGGTCAGGGGCAGCTCGATCGGTGAGCTGATGCGCCAGGTCACCAGCGACCTGTCGACCCTGATGCGGCAGGAGGTCGAGCTGGCCAAGGCCGAGATCCGCCAGGAGGGCAAGAAGGCGGGCAAGACCGCCGGCTTCTTCGGCGGCGCCGGCTTCGGCGGCTACATGGTGGCCCTCTTCCTGTCGCTGGCCCTCTGGGCCGGGCTGTCCAACGTGATGGACGCCGGCTGGGCGGCGCTGATCGTGGCCGTCATCTGGGGCGCGATCGCCGCGGTCCTCTACACCAAGGCCAAGAAGAGCGCCGAGCACATCCGCGGCCTCAAGCAGACCAACGACAGCGTGCAGCGGATCCCCGACGCGCTCAAGCCCCACCCGCAGGAGGTCACCCGATGAGCACCGACCCGGACCAGATCCGCCGGGAGATCGAAGCCACCCGGAACAACCTGAGTTCCGACGTGGACGCGCTGGCGTACAAGGTCAGCCCCGCCCGCATCGTCGACGACCGCAAGCAGCGGGCCCGCAACGCACTGCAGAATGTGAGGGACAAGGTGATGGGAACCGCTTCCGACCTGGGTCACAGCACCAAGCACGGCGCCCACGCAGTGGGCGACCACGCCTCCTCGGCGGCGTCCACCGTGAGCGACAAGGCCCACTCGGCCGCCTCGACGGTCAGCGACAAGGCGCACTCGGCGGCCTCGACGGTCAGCGACGCCGCGCAGCGGGCGCCGCACGTGATCCGGCAGAAGTCCGAGGGCAACCCGCTGGCCGCCGGCCTGATCGCCTTCGGCGTCGGCTGGCTCGCCTCCTCGCTGATCCCGGCGACCCGCCGCGAGCAGCAGGTGGCGTCGCAGGTCAAGGAGAAGGCCGGCGAGCACGCCGGGGTGGTGAAGGAGAAGCTCGGCGAGGTCGCCAGCGAGCTGAAGGAGGAGCTGCGCGAGCCGGCGCAGCACGCCACCCAGTCGGTCCGCTCCACCGCCCAGGACGCGGTGCACGCCGTCAAGGACGACACCCGTTCGGCCGCGCACGACGTGAAGGACCACGCGCAGCAGTCCCGCGAACAGGTGCGGTACTGACCAGCCCGATCACCGTACGCCGCAGCTCGCGGCCACTCCCGGAGCACCGTCCGGGGAGTGGCCGCGAGCTGTCGTGTGCGTCCCGGGCGGTTGACGGTGCGCAGAGTCAGCGCAGGTGGCGGCGGAGGGTGCGTTCGAAGTGGGCGGCGCGACGCACCCGGCCCCCCGCGTAGCGGACCCCGCCGAGGAGCACACGCCGGCCGACGGCGAGCCAGCCGCACACGCCGCGCTCCAGCAACCAGAGCGGGGCCGCCAGGGCGGTGGCCGGCGGGAAGACCGCGGCGCCCCCGCCCCGGCGCCGGCCCGCCTCGGCGAGCGCCACCGTGGTCACGGCCGCCCCGAGCAGCAGCCTCGGCCGCCGGGTCGCGACCGCCGCCGCCAGCGCCGGCAGGACCGCGAGCGAGGTGACCAGGCGGGCCGGCTGGGCCAGGTCGTCGTACGCCTGGCGGACCCGTTGGCCCAGGAAGTGGGCGGTGTCCGGCGGCAGCCGGCGTACGTGCAGCCAGGCGGGTGCCGCCTCGGTCCCCCCGTACGCGCGCACGGTGCGGATCAGCTCCAGGTTCTCGAAGAGCACGTCCGGGTCGTACCCGCCCATGGTGAGGAAGGTGCTCCGGCGTACCGCCAGGGTGCCGGGGTAGTCGGCGCCGAGCGCCCGGTTGAGCAGGGTGCGCCCGGTGTCCCACCACGCGTGCCAGGGCAACGGGTCGAAGTAGTTCTGCGGCCGGACCAGGTCCACCCGGTCGAGCAGCCGGTGCACGGCGAGCAGCCCCGCCTCGTCGTACCGGACGTCGTCGTCGGCGATCACCACGTGCTCGTGCCGGGCCGCGCCGACGCCGGTGAGCACCCCGGTCACCTTGCCGTTGACGCCGCGCAGGGCGGGATCCGGCCGCAGGTGCCGGACCAGGCCGCGCCAGGCCTCCGCGTGCCGGGCGAAGACCTCCGGCGGCGACCCGTCGACCACGGTCACGTCCACCCGGGCGTTCAGCCAGCGCAGGTAGGCGGTCAGTTCGGCCAGGTCGGCGTCGTCGGTCCAGCGCAGCGGCAGCACGTACGCCAGGGGAAGCCGGCGCCCGTCGGCGCCCCCGGCCGTCGGCGCGCCGGTGCCGTGGCCGTCGCCGCCGGGAGCGGCACCGGCCGGTCGGGCCGGGGCGCTCACGCCCGTTCCGGGCGGCGGTAGACGGAGACGTGCTCGCGGCTGTGGTCGCTGAACGGCCGGCCGGACCAGTCCTCCCACCGGTGCTCGCGGCGCAGCCCGGCCAGCTCGGCCATCAGGTCCAGCTCCGCCGGCCAGGCGTAACGGTGGTTGGCGGGCAGCAGGTGCACCCCGCCGTTGCCGATCCGGACCTTCGTGGTGGTCATCCGCTGCTCGGCGGGGTGCAGCAGGGCCGCCTCCAGCAGCACCACGTCCTCCGCCACCCGCACCGGCCGCAGCGCGCCGCCGGCCCGGAAGGCGCCCGGGTCGGGCACCCACGCCTCGACGACGAACCGTCCGCCGGGACGCAGGTGGGCGGCGGCGTTGCGGAAACAGGCCACCTGGGCGGCCTGGTCCGGCAGCGCGAAGATCGTGTTGAACGCGAGCACCACCAGGGCGAACTCACCGGGCACCCGGGTCTCGGCGAAGTCGCCGACGGCCACCTCGACCGCGTCCCCGCCGGGCTTGGCGCGCAGCCCGGCGGCCATCTCCGGGGAGCCCTCGACACCGGCGACGGTCAGTCCCCGGGCGGCCAGCGGCAGGGCGAGCCGACCGGTGCCGATGCCGAACTCGCACACCGGGCCGCCGTCGGCGAGCGCGGCGAGGCGCTCCACCGCCGCGTCGGGTGTCAGGTGCGCGTACGTCTCGTCGTAGACGTCCGCGGCGTGCCGACCGTACTCGCTGGCGTCGAAGGACACGGTGCCTCCCGGTGGCGGTGGGTGCCCGCAGCAGGTGCCCGGTTATCGACCGGGCAAACCGGCGCGTCGTTTCGGTCGGGCGGTCCCGGGTAGCGCAACTCGTGCGGGTGGTCGATCCCCGGGCACCCGGGTGGAGGAGACGAGATGACCAGCAACGGAACGAGGTGGGCGCTGCTCGGCGCCACCACCGTGACCGTGGTCGGCGTCGGCAGGGCGGTGGCCCGTCGACGACGCCGGCACCAGCCCGAGCGCCGCGACGGCTGGTACGTGGTGCGGCGCGGGGTGACGATCGACCGGCCGGCGGCGGCGGTGATCGGCTTCTGGACGGACCGGGAGCGGATGGACCGGGCGCTGGCCGGGTGGGCGACCCTGGAGCGGCTCGACGACGACCGGTGGCGCTGCGTGGCGCGGGACCCGGCCGGCGGGGCCACCGAGTGGCGGGCCGAGATCACCGTCGAGAGACCCGGGCGGCTGCGCTGGCGGGTCACCGACGGGCCGGAGCAGGAGGGCACGGTCCACCTGACGCCGGCGCCCCAGGACCGGGGCACGGAGGTCCGCGCCGAGCTGCGGTGGCGCTCCGGGCCGCTGCGCCGGGCGTTCGGACTTCTCGGCGGCGACGACCCGGACCAGGCCCTGCGGGACGCGCTGCGCCGGGTGAAGGCGCTTGTCGAGTGCGGCCAGGTCGTCGACACCCGGCGGGACCCGTCCGGGCGCGGCCCGGCCCAGGAGAAGGCGACCGACAAGGTGCGGGAGAGGCTGAGGACGGGAGGGCGGGCATGAGGGCGCTCTGTTGGGAGGGCGTCGGCAAGCTGGCCGTGCGCGACGTGCCGGAGCCGCGGATCCGCGCCGAGGGCGACATCATCGTCAAGGTCGGCGCCAGCAGCGTGTGCGGCTCCGACCTGCACCTGATCAACGGATTCCTGCCGGCGATGCGGGAGGGCGACGTCCTCGGCCACGAGTTCATGGGCGAGGTCGTGGAGACCGGCCCCGGCGTACGGCGGCTGCGCGTCGGCGACCGCGTCGTGGTCGGTTCGGTGGTGGCCTGCGGCGGCTGCTGGTACTGCCGCACCGAGCAGTACTCGCTCTGCGACAACTCCAACCCGCAGCCGGTCTTCACCGAGAAGCTCTGGGGCCACTCGCCGGCCGGCATCCTCGGCTACTCGCACGCCGCCGGGGGCTACTCCGGCAGCCACGCCGAGTACGTCCGCGTGCCCTTCGGCGACATCGGGGCGTTCACGGTGCCCGACGGGGTGCCCGACGACTCGGTGGTGTTCGCCTCCGACGCGATGCCCACCGGCTGGATGGCCGCCGACTTCTGCGCACTGAAGGGCGGCGAGGTGGTCGCGGTCTGGGGCGCCGGCGGGGTCGGCCAGATGGCGGCCCGGTCCGCCCAGCTCCTCGGCGCCGAGCGGGTGATCGTGATCGACCGGCTGCCGGAGCGGCTCGCCACCGCCGCCGACCGGCTCGGCGTGGAGACGGTGAACTACGCCGAGACCGACGTGCTGGAGGCGCTGCGGGAGATGACCGCCGGCCGGGGGCCGGACGCGTGCATCGAGGCCGTCGGCATGGAGTCGCACGACGTCGGGCCGGTGTACGCGTACGACAGGGCGAAGCAGACGGCCCGGCTGCAGACCGACCGCCCCACGTCGGTCCGGCAGGCGATCATGGCCTGCCGCAAGGGCGGCACGGTGAGCATCGTCGGCGTCTACGCCGGCCTGGTGGACAAGTTCCCGCTCGGCGCGGCGATGAACAAGGCGCTGGTGCTGCGGATGGGGCAGATGCACGCCCAGCGCTACATCCCGATGCTGCTGGACCGGATCGCGGCCGGCGAGATCGATCCCGGTTACCTGGCCACCCACCCGATGCCGCTGGAGCAGGGCGCGCGAGGCTACGAGATGTTCGAGAAGAAGGAGGACGGCTGCCTGCGCAGCGTCCTGCACCCGGCCTGAGCGTGATCGCGACCGCACCGCCCCGGGGCCGTCGAGGTCCCCGGGGCGGTGTCGTGTTCAGGCCGTGCGGCGGACGTTGGTGACCAGGAACCCGCTCGGCGGCAGCGCCGGCATCCGGTGCAGGCTCAACGCCAGGTCCTGCGGTGGCACGTCGTACCGCATCGTCGTGGTCAGGTTCGTCACCGCCCGCTTCATCAGCTCGATGGTGATCCACTCCCCGGGGCAGCGGTGACCGGTCAGGTGCTCGCCGCCGCCCTGCGGCACGAGGGCGAACGGGTCGCCCCGCCAACCGGTGAAGCGCTCCGGCCGGAACCGCTCCGGTTCCGGCCAGAGCGCCGGGTGGTGGTTGGTGCCGTACAGGTCGAGCAGCACCCGCCGGCCGCGCGGGAAGTGGTAGCCCTGCCAGTCGAACGAGCGCCGGACCCGGGCGGCGGCCACGGGGAAGAAGGGGTAGTAGCGGCGTACCTCCTGCACGAAGGTCTCGGCGGCCTCGTCGCTCTCCCGGACCCGTTCCCGCCAGGCCGGGTGGTCGTGCAGGGCCAGCGCGGCGAAGACGATGAAGCGGTCGACGGCGACCGTGGGCCGCAGCACGTTGAGCAGCTCGACGGCCGCGATCCGGCGGGGGAGCAGCCGCCCGTGGGCGTCGCGGTGCTCGGCGACCACCCGCAGCGCGCTGCCGTCGGGGGCGGGGAGCGTGCCGGCGCGCTGCCGGTCGACGAACCGGCCGATCCAGCGTTCGCCCCGGCGGCGGCCCCACAGGCCACGCCAGTGCTGGGGGCCGAGCGCCGCCGGCCCCTCGATCATCGCGTGCAGTTCGGCGGTACGCCGGTCCACCTCGGAGTTCGCGAGCGGCACGCCGGCCCAGGCGCAGACCGCGCGGGTCAGCATCCGGCCGACCTCGTCGTAGAGCACCACCGGCCCGCCCGACTCCCAGGACGGGACGCGGGCCCGCCACTCGTCGTCGAAGAGCTGCGCGAGCTGCCGGACCGCGGCCGGCGTCATGATCGACATGAACATGGCCTTGCGGTCGGCGTGGTCCGCCCCGTCGAGGCCCTGCACACCGCCACGGCCGGTGAGGGTGCGCTGCGCCCGCTTCGGCATGGCGCCCGCCCGGACGAAGCGCTCGGTGTCGTAGAAGAGCTCCGCCGCCGCCCGGCCGCGCAGGCAGATGGTGGGCTCCAGCAGCAGCCGGGCCTGGAAGATGTCGGTGCCGTGGCGGTCACAGCGTCGGCCGACGAAGCGGTAGCCGTCGCGCAGGAACGCCACCGAGCTGTCCGGGCTGCGCTCCGTCGGGATGGTCGCCATCGGGCCTCCTGACCGAAGGTGGCGGCCGTTGCCGGCCGGGTCCTGTCCGTACCTCTGCGTCTACCCGGGCCGGCGTGCCTGAACCCCGCCGCCGGGTCGGCCGCGGCGTGGGGCGGGCGGCGGGTGGTGCCGGGGAGGGGCCAGCGGACGACGCGTCTGCTGGCCCCTCCCAGGGACGCGGCGAGCTGGTTTCCTCGGGGAGCGGTCCGCGCCGGTCCGCCGCCGGCACGACCCCGGCGGTGGCCGGGACGGAACGCGGGCGGTCCACCGCAGGACGAGGCCGCCCACGATCGCCACGGGGAGGACACATGCGTGACAACAGGCCGGCGTACTGGCGGCAACGGCAGGCGCGGGAGGCGCTCGGCGCGGCAGGGGAGGTCGCGGGTGCGTCATTGATCGCGCCGCCCCGCCGCTCGGCCCGGCCGGGCCGGTTCTTCACGGTGCACCTCGGCTTCACCGCCGCCGACCTGGCGTCGGCCCGGGAGTTGGCCGTCGGGTACGCGGAGGCGCTGAGTCTGCTGCGACCCGAGGTGGCCCTGGGCGCGTCGGCGCTGTCGCCGGCCGAGGCGTGGCAGCAGGCCGAACGGTTGTTCTGCGGCGCGTCCGGCCCGGACGGCGAGCGCTGCGCCGACGTCGCCGGCCACCCCGGCTTCCATCACGCTCCGGGACCGGGCGGGCTCGGCTGGGGCGACGGCGACTAGCCCGCCATTCGAGATCACCGATGCGGCAGTCGCGCGTGCGGGCGATGGGAAAGGTCGACCTCGTGCGCGCGGCTGTCGGATATCCGTCGCGGACGCGAATCCGGGAGCGGGCGATCGCATTTGCCGTCATCGAGAAATGGTCGTGCCGGGAATCCCGCGAGCAGTCCATTCCAAAGCGGCGACAGCCCTGCTGAGGAATTGATCTCAGAACCCGTGCCGGAGCAACCTCGCCACCGGCCGCCCGTTTTGTGGCTATTTAGTGGGCGAATTCGCGCCGCCTGCGACGCCGAAAGGTCAGCCCCGATCACCAATGCCGGAAGTACCTCGTTTGTTCACCAAGGCAACCGCGCCAGGTGTTCGGGAGGTTGACTTCCCACCAGGCGGAAAACGACCGCTCCTGCGAGTTCGGGGGAATCGCACATGCACGTGATGCTGGCCTGGTTCGCCGACGACAATCTGTCGGAGAGCGCCCGGCGCGCCGCGAGACATCGCTTTGAAACGGCCGTCGCCGACGTGGTGCCCGACAGTTTCGTACGACACGAATTCGGCGCCGACGACTGGGGCGTGACCATCCTGCACCGCAGCGACCAGGGCGCCTACCGATGGCCGGCCGTCGACACCGTCGGGCCGGTCACCGCCGTGTCGCTCGGACTGCCCGTGGGTGTCGACGTGACGGGCGGCCCGGCGGCGCTGGCCGGGCGCCTGCTGGCGGGCGAGGAGGTGCACCGCGAGGTGGTGCCACCGTTCGGCCTGCTGGCCCTCGACGCGGCCGGGAACTTCGCCCTGCAACAGGACTGGATCGGCATGTGCCGGGTCTTCACGGGCGGGTCGGCCGGCCTGACGGCCTTCTGCACCCGGCCCAGCCTGCTGGCCGCGTTCCTGCACGGAGACCTGCGGCCCGACCTGGACGGCTGGGCGTCATACACCCTCTGCGGGCACTTCGGCGGCGACAGCTCCCCGGTGCGGGGCGCCCGACTGCTCCGTCCCGGCGAGCGGGTGACCGGCCGCCGGCGCGACGGCGGCGGATGGCAGCTCACCACCACCACGAAGTACGCGACCGACGACGTGGTGCGGGACGGGCTGGCGGCGCAGGGCCGACCGGTGACCGAGCTGCTGGACCGTGCCGCCGACGCCATCACGACCACCGCCGCCAGCATCCACGGCCTCTACGACGAGGACATCACCCTCGGGTTGTCCGGCGGGAAGGACTCCCGGCTCATCGCCGCGTCACTGATCGCGGCCGGCCGGACCCCCAGGTTCCTGACCAACGAGGACACCCGCGCCGAGGGCGAGGTCGCCCGCGAACTGGTGCGGATCCTGCGCGACAAGCGGGGGCTGCACCCCGAGCACACGCTCCGGCTCGCCGGGGCGCGGGCCAACGTGCTCGGGACCGGCCTGCACGAGCGGGCCCGGCGACTGCAACGGCTGACCGACCACCAGTTCCCCTCCAGCTACCTGGTGCGCCCCGCCGGCCCCGGGCGTCTGGTCGACCAGGCCGGCCCGGCGACCTTCACCGGTGCCGCCGGGGAGCTCGCCACCGAATACTGGTATCCCCCGACGGACGACGACGGCGGGCCGTCCCCGCAGGAGACCGCCATCGCCCGGCTGCTGAACGCCGTGCCGGCGGGCGTGGCCGACGCGGCCGTGGTCACCGCGGAGCAGGAGAGGATCCGCGGCCTGCTCGACCACGGCAGCGGGCTCGGCCTGCACGACCTGCGCCTGGTCGACTACATCTACCTGGTGGAGCGGGTCCGCCGCTGGTACACCTCCGCCTACGCGATCGGGATGGTCACCCCGTTCCTCTCGCCCGGCTTCGTCGTCGCCACCTTCGCGTTGACTCCCGGGCAGAAGCGCGAGCGGCTGATGCACACCGGGCTGATCGCCCGCCTGGTGCCCGAGTGGGCACAGGTCCCGTTCGTCAGCGTCTCCACCGGCCCGTCCACCGCCACCCGGGTGTGGGAGGGCGACGGCCTCCAGGCCATGGCCGAACTGCTGGACACCGCCCACGGCCCGCTGACCGGTCTCGTCCGACGGCCCGCCGTGGAGAAGGCGCTGCGCACCGCCGCCCGGGGCGGCCGACCCGACCAGCGGACGCTGCAACAGTTCACCTGGCTGGCGCTCGCCTCCGAGCAGCTCGAACCCGACACCACCCGGCCCGCCACCGGCGCCGCGTACGCCCGGATCACCGCGCCCCCGCAGCAACGCCAGCCGGCCGGCGGCGCGGTCGCCCGACTGCGCTGGGTCAAGCGGACCCGGCTCGGTGGCCGGCTCTGGTCGGCGGTGGCCAAGCGGGTGCGGCCACGGCGACCGAGCCAGTGAGCGGGCCCGCCAGCGGCCGCTGGCCCCGCCCCGCCACCTGACCGACCGCCGGTACGGGGCCGGGTACGCGGAGCGCCCGGCCCCGTACCGGCGGTCAGGGAACAGCCGGCCCATCGACGGTCGTCGGCTTCCCCGGCTCGTGGAGCGGCACCAACCCCGTTCCGCCGCTGACCTGCGCCGCCACCTGACGGCCGACCGTGCGGGCCGGGCGCGGTCGGTCCGCACGGTCGGGCAGGCAGCGGTCGGCCCGACCTCAGTCCAGGTCGAACTCGCCGTCCTGGGCGCCGGCGACGAAGGCGTCCCACTCGGCCTGGGTGAAGACCAGGACCGGACCGTCCGGCTCGGCGGAGTTGCGCATGCCGATCAGGTCGTCGACGAAGGCGACCTCGACGGCGCTCTCGGAGGTGTCGCCCTCGGCCCGCTGCCAGACCGCCCGGGAGAGGTCGAAGTCACCCTTGGGGTGCGAAGCCATCGTTCAGTCCTCCAGTGCCAGGGGGTCATGAGGGAAACACGTACGGTTTCCCATCGGGCAGGATAAGCGGATGCCGAGCCTGACCCGTGTAGAGGCGACCGCGCGTGGCGCGGCGATCACCGTCGAGTCCTATCAGGTGGACCTCGACCTGACCGGCGACGGCGAGCGATTCCGCTCCGACGTCACCATCCGCTTCCGGGCGACCCCCGGCGCGGAGACCTTCGTCGAGGTCCAACCCGCGAAACTGCTGGCGGTACGACTCAACGACCGCGACGTCGACCCGGCCGCGCTGGCCGACAACCGGCTGCCCCTGACCGGGCTGGCCGAGGCCAACACGCTCACCGTCGCCGCCGAGATGGCGTACTCGAACACCGGGGAGGGGATGCACCGCTTCGTCGACCCCGCAGACGGCGAGACCTACCTCTACGCGCTGTCCTTCCTGGACAACGCGCAGCGCATCTTCGCCGCCTTCGACCAGCCCGACCTGAAGGCCCCGGTCACCATGTCGGTCACCGCCCCGCCGGAGTGGACCGTCGCGGCCAACGGCCAGCTCGCCGCCACGCCGCGCCCCGGGCGCTGGGAGTTCGCCCCGACGGCGCCCCTGGCCACGTACTTCGTCTCGCTGATCGCCGGCCCCTGGCACGTCCGGCGCGGCGAGCACGACGGCATCCCGCTCGGCGTCTACTGCCGGCGCTCCCTGGCGGCGCACCTGGACGCCGACGCCGAGGAGATCCTCACGGTCACCGGGCAGTGCCTCGACCGGTTCCACCAGCTCTTCGCCGAGCGCTACCCGTTCGGCAAGTACGACCAGGCGTTCGTGCCGGAGTTCAACGCCGGCGCGATGGAGAACCCGGGGCTTGTCACCTTCCGCGACGACTACGTCTTCCGCTCCGCGGTCACCGACACCGAGCGGGAGCAGCGCGCCACCACCATCGCCCACGAGATGGCGCACATGTGGTTCGGTGACCTGGTCACCATGCGCTGGTGGGACGACCTGTGGCTGAACGAGTCCTTCGCGGAGTACCTCGGCACCCGGGTGACCGCCGAGGCGACCCGTTTCGACCAGGCCTGGACGACCTTCGCCCTGCGGCGCAAGGCCTGGGGCTACGCGGCCGACCAGCGCCCCTCGACCCACCCCGTGGCGCCCGAGGAGGTCGCCGACGCCGCCGAGGGCCTGCTCAACTTCGACGGCATCTCGTACGCCAAGGGCGCCAGCGTGCTGCGGCAACTGGTCGCCTGGCTCGGCGACGACGTCTTCCTCGCCGGCCTCAACGCCCACTTCGCGAAGCACCGGTTCGGCAACGCCACCCTGACCGACCTGCTCGGCAGCCTCGCCGCGGCCGCCGGGCGGGACCTGTCCGGCTGGGCGGAGCGCTGGCTGCGTTCGGCGCAGGTCGACACGCTGCGCGTCGAGGTCAGCGTCGACGCGGACGGCCGCTACAGCCGGGTGGCGATCCGGCAGAGCGCCCCCGACTCGTACCCGGTGCTGCGCCCGCACCGCATCGGCGTCGGCCGGTACGCCGCCGACGGGACGGTCGTCCGGACGGAGGTCGACCTCGACCCGGACGCCGACGGCGGCCGTACGGTGCTGACCGGGCTGGCCGGCGAGCCGGCGGCCCGGCTGCTGCTGCCCAACGACGGCGACCTGACGTTCGCCAAGATCCGGCTCGACCCCGCGTCGGCGGACGCCGTGCCGCTGGTGCTGCCCGGCCTGGCCGACCCGCTGGCCCGGGCGCTGCTCTGGGGCGAGGCGCTGGACGCCGCCACCGACGGGGAGCGTCCGGTCGCCGGCCTGGTGGCCCTGATCTCCGCCGCCCTCCCCGCCGAGACCGAGGTGATCATCGCCGAGGACGTGCTCACGCTCAGCCGCTCACTTGTCGACCGCTACCTCGACCCGCCCGCCCGCGAGGCCGCCCTGGCGCAGGTCGCCGCCGCTTGTCGGAAACTGCTCGACGGCGCCCCGGCGGGCGGCTCGCTCCAGCTCGCGGCGGCCCGGGGCTGGATCGCCGCCAGCACCGACGCCGACCGGCTGGCCGGCTGGCTCGCCGGCCGGGACGTCCCGCCGGGGCTCGCGGTCGACGCCGAGTTGCGCTGGGCGCTGCTGCTGCGGCTGGTGGTGCTCGGCGCGGCCGGTGCGGCGGAGATCGCCGCCGAGGCTGCGGCCGACCCGAGCGCCGCCGGTGCCGAGCGGGCCGCCCGCTGCCGCGCGGCGCTGCCCGATCCGGCCGCCAAGCGGGCCGCGTGGGAGATCGTCGTGTCGAACACCGACCTGTCGAACCGACTCGTCGAGGCGACCGCGGAGGGGTTCTGGCAGCCGGAGCAGACCGAGCTGACCGCCGGCTACGTCGAGCGGTACTTCGCCGACATGCCGGCCGCCGCGCGGGCGCGTACGCCCTGGGTGGCCGACCACGTCGCGAGACTGGCCTTCCCCCGGCACGCCGTGGCGCAGCCCACCCGGGAGGCGGCCGCGGCGCTGCTGGCCCGCGACGACGTCACCCCCGGCCTGCGCCGCGTGGTGACCGACGCCGACGACGACCTGCGCCGCGCCCTGGTCGCCCGGACGGCGGTCGCCGCGGCGGCGGCCTGACGGCCGACGGGGTGGTCGCCGCCCGCCACCGTGGGGGCGCCGAGGCCGGGCCGCCGGACGGGACGGTCCGGCGGCCCCCCGGGGCCGCCGGTTCCGCCCGGCCTAGGATCGCGGGGTGGAGGAAGACATCCGGCGGGTCGGGATCATGGGCGGCACCTTCGACCCGATCCACCACGGGCACCTCGTCGCGGCCAGCGAGGTGGCGGACCGGTTCGGGCTGGACGAGGTGGTCTTCGTCCCCACCGGCCAGCCGTGGCAGAAGGCGGACGAGCCGGTCAGCCCGGCGGAGGACCGCTACCTGATGACGGTCATCGCCACCGCCTCCAACCCGCGCTTCCAGGTCAGCCGGGTGGACATCGACCGGGGTGGGCCCACCTACACCGTCGACACCCTGCGTGACCTGCACGCCGAGTACGGCCCGAAGGTGCAGCTGTTCTTCATCACCGGGGCGGACGCGCTGGAGCGGATCCTCTCCTGGAAGGACCTGGACGAGATCTTCGAGCTGGCCCACTTCATCGGGGTGACCCGGCCGGGCTTCGAGTTGACCGCCGCGCACCTGCCGGCCGACACGGTGAGCCTGGTGCAGGTCCCGGCCATGGCCATCTCGTCCACGGACTGCCGGGCCCGGGTCGCCCGGGGGGAGCCGGTCTGGTATCTGGTGCCGGACGGTGTGGTGCAGTACATCGCCAAGCGACGCCTCTATCAGCAGTGATTCGGCCCGTTATGGGGCGGTTCGGGCGGGTAACGCGCCAGAACTGACGAGTCGGGATTCCACCGGGTGTGAGACGCTTGGAGGATCGCACGGTTGATCGAAGGAGAACGGTGACAATTTCCGAACGCGCCCACGAGTTGGCCATCGCCGCCGCCCAGGCCGCGGCCGACAAGAAGGCGCAGGACATCGTCATCATCGACGTGGGCGACCAGCTCGCCATCACCGACGCGTTCCTGCTCGCCGCGGCTCCCAACGAGCGTCAGGTGCTCGCCATCGTCGATGCCATCGAGGAACGGCTGCTGGAGCTGCCGGAGAAGGCCAAGCCGATCCGGCGCGAGGGCGAGCGGGGCGGCCGGTGGGTGCTGCTCGACTACGTCGACATCGTGGTGCACGTCCAGCACACCGAGGAGCGCGAGTTCTACGCCCTCGACCGGCTCTGGAAGGACTGCCCGACGATCCCGTTCGTCGACCGCGACCTCGTCGACGCCGAGTCCGGCACCGGCTCCACCACCGCGGAATGACCCGCCTGATCATCTGGCGGCACGGCAACACCGACTGGAACGCCGCCAGCCGGGTCCAGGGGCAGACCGACGTACCGCTCAACGACCTCGGCCGCGAGCAGGCCCGCACCGCGGCGCCCCTGCTGGCCGGGCTGCGGCCCGACGCCATCGTGGCCAGCGACCTGAGCCGCGCGGCGGACACCGCCGGCGCGCTGTCCGTGCTGACCGGGCTGCCGGTGCGCACCGACCCACGGCTGCGGGAGCGCCACTTCGGTTCCTGGCAGGGGCTCGCCCTCACCGAGGCCGCCGAGCGCCATCCCGCCGAGTTCGCCCGCTGGCAGGCCGGCGACCCGGACCCGGGCGCCGGCATCGAGACCCTGGACGACCTCGGCAAGCGGATGGGCGCGGCCCTGTCCGACGCCGCCGACGCCGTACCCGGCGGCACCGTGGTGGTCGCCACCCACGGCGGCGCGGCCCGGCAGGGCTGCGGCCACCTGCTCGGCTGGGAGCACGCCGTCCTGCGCACCATCGGCGCGCTGCAGAACTGCCACTGGACCGAGCTGCGCCACGACGCCACCCGGGGCTGGCACCTGCGCGCCCACAACGTCGGCCTGATCACCGTCCCGGCCACCGAGGCCGTCTGACCCGGGCGTTCCCCGACGACATCGGCTAGCGTGCCGGGCATGCCCGTCGCGGTCGTCACCGACTCCACCGCCTACCTCCCGCCCGAGCTGCTGCGCGTGCACCGGCTGACGGTGGTGCCGCTGGCCGTCGTGCTCAACGGCGCCGAAGGGCTGGAGGGGGTGGAGACCACCCCCGCCGACGCCACCCGGGCGCTCGGCGGCCGGCGCGTCTCGGTGAGCACCTCCCGCCCCGCGCCGGAGCAGTTCGCCCAGACGTACCGGGAGCTGTTCGACGCGGGCGCCGACGGGATCGTCTCGGTGCACCTGTCGGCCGAGCTCTCCGGCACGGTGGAGGCTGCCCGGCTGGCCGCCGCCGGGTTCGACGACCGGGTCGCCGTGGTCGACAGCCGCTCGACCGGCATGGGCCTCGGCTTCCCCGCCGTCGCCGCCGCCACGGCCGCCGAGCGGGGCGGGGACCTGTCGGCGGTACGCGACGCCGCCGTCGACGCCATCGCCCGTACCAGCATCTGGTTCTACGTCGACACGCTGGAATTCCTTCGCCGGGGCGGCCGGATCGGCGCCGCCGAGGCGCTGCTCGGCACCGCCCTGTCGGTCAAGCCGATCATGCACATGCCGGCCGGCGCGATCGTCCTCCGGGACAAGGTGCGTACGGCCAGCCGGGGCGTGGCGCGGCTGGCCGACCTGGCCGTCGAGGCCGCCGGGGACGCCGACGTCGACCTGGCCGTGCACCACCTCGCCGCGCCGCAGCGGGCGGAGGCGCTGCTGGAGGCGCTGACGGCCCGGCTGGGCGACCGCCTGCACGACTCGTACGTCTCGGAGGCCGGCGCCGTGGTCGCCGCGCACGCCGGGCCCGGCCTGGCCTGCGTCGTCGTGCACCGCCGGCCGCCGGTCAGCGGCTAGGGTGTCCTAGCCGACCGTGATCGCTGTCGATCACGCGGGGCAGCGCCGACACCGGCCCGGATGCCATCGTGACCCGATGAAGGACGACCTGCACAGTTACCTCAAGGGCGGCCGTGACGCGCTGCTGTGGAAGCTCGACGGGCTCAGCGAGTACGACGCCCGGCGCCCGCTGACCCCGACCGCGACCAACCTGCTCGGTCTCGTGAAGCACGCGGCGGCCATGGAGATCCTCTACTTCGGCGTCGTGTTCGGCCGGCCGTTCGCGCAGGAGCTGCCGTACGTCGGCGACGGCGCCGAGGCCAATGCCGACATGTGGGCGACCGCGGACGAGAGCCGCGAAGAGATCTTCGCGTTGTACCGTCGCGCCAGCTCCCACGCCGACACCACCATCGAAGCCCTCGCGCTCGACGACGTCGGCCGGGTGCCGTGGTGGGGCGACGCCACGGTCACACTGCACCGCGTCCTGGTCCACGTCGTCGCGGAGACACAACGGCACGCCGGCCACGCGGACATCGTGCGCGAGCTGATCGACGGCGCGGCCGGGCTGCTGCCCGGGAACGACAACCTGCCACCCGCTGACGAGCCGTGGTGGCGGGACCACCACCAACGGGTGGAGCAGGCTGCCCTCGACGCCAGCAACCGCTAGGACGGGGCAGGTGAGCGGTCCGGGTCCCGACGCGCTGAGCTGCGGTTCCTCGCCGCCCTAGCACATCACCCGCATGATCAGGCGGTTGTCCACAGGCGGCGCCGTCATCCACAGCCGTACCCCGGCCGGCCGCGCGCCCCGGGCTCGCGGACCTAGCTTCGCGTCGTGTCAGAAGACGAGGAGACGGTGGTCCGGGAACGACTGCGCCAGCTGGTGGCGGGCTGGCCGTCGAGCGCCGCACCGGCGCACCCCGGCGGGTCCGCCGATCCCCTGGAGCGGACCGGCGAACCCGTCGGGCCGTTCGACGACCGTCAGGGGCCGGCCGGGCTGTCCGGCGATCATCGGAGGCTCGCCGGGCTGTCCGTCGACCGTCCGGGCTCGGTCGGGGTGCCGGAGCCGGTCGTAGCGCTGCCGCCTCGTACACCGGCGTCGCCACCGCGCACAACGGCGCTGCCGTCCCGCACAGCGGCATTGCCGGTCGGCGCGGCGGCGGCGCCGGAACCCGACCCGCCGGCCCGGGCCCCCGAGGCCGGTGTGGCGTCCCGGTTGCCGGGGCCCGGGGCGTTCGACCCCGGCCGGCGGGGAGTGCGGGCGCTGGCCGCCGTCGCCGTGCTGGTGGTGCTCGGGGCCGGCTTCTGGGCCTGGCGGTCCCGGCCGCAGACCGAGCCCGTCCGCCCGGTCGCCACCGCCGAGGCACCCGATGCGACGGTGACCGGCCTCGCGGAACCGGCCGCCACGTCGGCCGGCGAGCTGGTGGTCGCGGTCGCCGGCAAGGTACGCCGCCCCGGGCTGGTCCGGGTGCCGGCCGGCGCGCGGGTCGCCGACGCCGTGGAGGCGGCCGGCGGGGCGCTGCCGGGAGTGGACGTGGCCCTGCTCAACCCCGCCCGCAAGGTCACCGACGGGGAACTGATCCTGGTCGGCGTCGCGGCACCCCCGGGCGCGCCACCCCCGCCCGGGGCGGCTCCCGGCGGCGCGCCCGGAGCGCCCGGCGCGGGCGGCCGGCTCAACCTCAACACCGCGACGCTCGCGCAGCTCGACGCGCTGCCGGGCGTCGGGCCGGTGCTCGCCCAGCGCATCCTCACCCACCGCGACCAGCAGGGCGGCTTCCGCTCGGTCGGCGACCTGCGCCAGGTCGACGGCATCGGCGACGCCCGCTACGAGCAGCTCAAGGACCTGGTGACGGTGTGACGGCGGGCAGCGCGCTGGGCTCGCCCGGCCCCGGCCCCGGCCCTGGCTCGGCTGGCTCCGGCTCGGCTGGCTCCGGCCCGGCCGGCTCCGGCTCGGCTGGCTTTGGGACGTCCGGCGCCGATGCCGGGGGCGATCGGGTCGCGGCCATCGACCTGCGGCTGGCCGGACTGGCGGTGGCCACCTGGCTCGCCGCGCTGGCCGGGCTGCACCTGACCGTCGGCGAGACCACCCTGCTGGCGGCGGTGGCCGCCGGGGCGGCCGGGCTGGGCGGCCTGCACCTGGCCGGCGTCCTCGGGCGGCCCGCCGGGCCCGTCCGGCGGTACGGCTGGATCGCCGTCGCCGTGCTGATCGGCGTGGTCTGCGGCGCGACGGCCACCGCCGCGCGGCTGTCCGTCCGCGACTCCGGTCCCGTCCGCGCCCTGGTCGAGGAGCGGGCGGTCGTCACCGCCGAACTGGTCGTCCGCGACGATCCCCGCCCCGTACGCGGCGTCGCCGGGCGCCCGGCCACCCTGCTCGTGCCGGCCGAGCTGACCTGGTTCACCGGGCCGGACGGACGGCGGGTCGCGACGCCGGCCCGCGTGCTGGTCCTCGCCACCGATCCCGCCTGGCGGGGGCTGCTGCCCGGTCAGCGGCTGACCGCCGAAGGACGGCTCGCCGCCCCGCGCGGCGGCGACCTGACCGCGGCGGTGCTGAGCGCGGCCGGACCGCCGGTGCCGCACGGGGCCGCCCCGTCGGCGCAGCGCGCCGCCGGATCGTTGCGGGCCGGCCTGCAACGCGCCTGCCTGCCGCTCCCCGACGAGCAGGGCGGCCTGCTGCCCGGCCTGGTGGTCGGCGACACGAGCCGGCTGCCGCCCACCGTCGAGGAGGACTTCCTCGCCACCGGCATGACCCACCTGAACGCGGTCTCCGGCTCCAACGTGGCCATCGTCGTCGGGGCGGTGCTGCTGCTGGCCCGGTGGGCGCGGGCCGGGCCGTGGCTGGCCGCCGGGCTCTGCGGGCTGGCGCTGGTGGGCTTCGTCATCCTGGTCCGTCCCTCGCCGAGCGTGGTACGCGCCGCCACCATGGGCGCCATCGGGCTGGCGGCGTTGGCGGCCGGGCGCCCCCGGGCGGCGCTGCCCGCCCTCTCCGCCGGGGTGGCCGTGCTGGTGCTGGTCGACCCGGAGCTGGCCGGCGACGCCGGCTTCGCGCTCTCCGTGCTGGCCACCGGCGGCCTGCTGCTGCTCGCCCCGAGGTGGCGCGACGGGCTGCGTCGGCGCGGGGTGCCGGCCGGGCTCGCCGAGGCGCTGGCCGTGCCGGCGGCCGCGCAGCTCGCCTGCGCCCCGGTGGTGGCCGGGATCTCGGGCACGGTGAGCCTGGTTGCCGTGCCGGCCAATCTGCTGGCGGTGCCGGCCATCGCGCCCGCCACGGTGCTCGGGGTGCTGGCGGCGGCGGTGTCGCCCGTCTGGCCGGCGGGGGCGGAGTTCGTCGCGTGGCTGGCCAGCTGGCCGGCCTGGTGGCTGGTCATGGTGGCGCGGCACGGCGCGCGGCTGCCGGCGGGCACGCTGCCGTGGCCGGGCGGGGTGCCGGGGGCCCTGCTGCTGGCCGGGCTGACCGTCGCGCTGCTGGTGGCCACCCGGCACCCGGTCGTACGCCGGCTGGTGGCGGTGGTCGTCGTCGCCGTCGTGGCCGGCACGCTGCCTGTACGGCTGGCCGCCCCCGGCTGGCCCCCGGCGGGCTGGGTGGTCGCCGCCTGCGCGGTCGGCCAGGGCGACACCGTCGTGCTGCCGGTGGCGGCCGGCCGGGCGGTGGTGGTCGACGCCGGGCCGGACCCGGGGGCGGCGGACGGCTGCCTGCGTCGGCTGGGCGTACGGGAGGTCGCGCTGCTGGTGGTCAGCCACTTCCACGTCGACCACACCGGCGGCGTGGCGGGCGTGTTCCGGGGTCGACCGGTGGGCGCCGTGCTCACCCCGCAGTGGTCCGAGCCCGCCGCCGGGCGGGAGTTGGTCCTCGCCGAGGCCGCGGCGCACTCCGTCGACGTGGTGGCGGGCGCGGCCGGGTGGCGGTACCGGGAGGGTGGCGTCGAGTTCACCGTCATCGGCCCGCCCCGCCCGTTGCGCGGCACCCGGTCGGATCCCAACAACAACTCGCTGATGCTGCTCGCCACGGTCTCCGGCGTACGGATCCTGCTCGCCGGGGACGCCGAGACCGAGGAGCAGCGGGCGCTGCTGGACGGCACCTCGCCGGGCGGCCTGCGGGCCGAGGTGCTGAAGGTCGCGCACCACGGGTCGGCCTACCAGGACCCGGCCTTCCTGGACGCGGTGCGTCCCGTGGTGGCCCTGGTGCCGGTGGGGACGGGCAACACCTACGGGCATCCCAATCCGGCGGTGCTCGGGCGGCTGGCCCGGGGCGGGGCGCGGGTGCTGCGTACCGACACGGAGGGGGACGTGGCGGCGGTGCTCGGCCGGGCCGGCCTGGGGGTGGCGACACGAGGCACGCCGCCGGGCCGACAACGGTAGGAATCGACGCCGATTATTGGCTTTAGCGGCGTACTGAGGTAAATGTCTGGATTTGCGCTGAGTGCGGGCTCCGCAACCGGAGTGCCGACGAGCAGACTGGATCCGACCGCCGGCCGTGCGAATATGGGCGGCGTGACCGCCGCCAGCTTCGCTCCTATTCTGCTCGTCCTCGGCGACGAGGAGCTGCTCGCCACGCGCGCGGTCACCGAAGCCGTCGCGAAGGCCCGCAGCGTCGACCCCGACGTGGACGTCCGCGAATACCAGGCCGGGGCCCTCGTCGTCGGCGAGATCGCCGAGATGCTCAGCCCGTCCCTCTTCGGCGGGCGACGGATGCTGGTGCTGCGCGCCGGCCAGGACGCCCGCAAGGACCTGGTGGCGGCTCTGCTGGCGTACGCGAAGAATCCCGACCCGGACGTGCAGCTGATCGTGCTGCACCTCGGCGGGGCCAAGGGCAAGGCGTTCGCCGACGGGCTGAAGGCGGCTGGCGCGACGGTGGTGCCGGCGGCAAAGCTCAAGGGGCACCGCGACCGGGTGGCCTTCGTCCGGGACGAGATCCGCCGGGCCGGCGGGAAGTGCACCGACGACGCGGCCGAGACGCTCATCGCGGCGGTCGGCAACGACCTGCGCGAGCTGGCCGCCGCCTGCTCCCAGCTGATGGCCGACACCGACGGCCGCATCGGCGCCGACACGGTCTCCCGCTACTACCGGGGGCGGGTCGAGGTGACCGGCTTCACCGTCGCCGACGCCGCCATGGTGGGCGACGTGCCGGCGGCGCTGGAGGCGTTGCGCTGGGCGCTGCACGTGGGGGTCGACCCGGTGCCGATCGCCGACGCGATCGCCGACGGCGTACGCACCGTGGCCCGGGTGGCCGCCGCCGGCCGGGGCGACCCCTTCCAGTTGGCGAGCAGCCTCGGCATGCCGGCGTGGAAGATCAGGTCCGCTCAGCAGCGGGCCCGTGGCTGGACGCCCGAGGGGCTGGTCGAGGCGATGCGGGCGGCGGCCGACTGCAACGCGGCCGTCAAGGGCGGCTCGGACGACCGCGCGTACGCGCTGGAGCGGGCCGTGTTCTCGGTCGCCGCCGCCCGGCAGGGTGGCGCCCGGTGAGCGGAGCATCCCGTGGCTCGTGGGCCACGATCCCCGCCGACGAGGAGCGGTACCGTCCGCTCTACGCGCGCCTGCTCCGGCTGCGCTTCGTCAACCCGGGCGGGGTGCTCTGCTTCCTCTTCTTCGAGGGCGCCGTCGCGCTCGCCGCGCTGCTCGCCCTCGCCGAGCTGGTCACCTGGTGGTCGGTGCTCGTCCTGCCCGCCACGGTGGCCGCGATGGTGAAGCTCAACGACATGGTGGCCGCGATGGTGGTCCGCACCGCCGCCCTCGTGCCCGAGCAGGAACGGGACCGCTTCCGCCAGCAGATGGAGCCGGTGGTCGGGCGGGCCAGGGTCGACTGGGTCGCGCACACCGTGCCGGGCATCGTCGTCACGGCGTCGCCGGTGCCACACGCCGCGCGTGCCGTACGCGACCGGCAGATGTACCTGGACGCGCAGCACGGCACGGGGGAGCGCGACGGTGGCCGCGCGGACGCCGAGTTCGGCCCGCAGCGCGCCCACCCCGATCCGCTGGGCTGACGACCCGCCACCGGTCACGGCGATCCGACGACTGACCCGACGGCGACCCGACGACCGATCCGACGGCGATCCGTCGGCCGACCCGCCGGCGACCGATCGGTGCCTGGCAGGCCGTGGCGCACCCGGTGTCGCCCCGCTTGAGATCTTGGAAGGAAACGGCCCCGGTGAGGGCCCGTTCCCGCCAAGATCTGCTATGCGACCGACGGCGAGCCACGAAGAGCCGCAGCGAACGACGCCAGGGCACGGCGGACGAAGCCCGGCCACGGCGAACGAGGCCGGGTTGGGCCGACCTGCGGGGTGGCGCCGAGGGGCCGGCGGCGGGCCATGGCGAACGACCTCGGGCACGGCGAACGACGCCCGGCCACGGCGGACGACGGGGCGTCCGCAGTGCGGCGCGTCAAACGCAGACAGCCGGAAGCCCCGGGTCGTGCCCGGGGCTTCCGGTCAGGTCTGAGGTCGCCTCGTCAGGCGGAGAGCGACACCACGCGCCGGGCGATCGCGGACTTGCGGTTCGCGGCCTGGTTCGAGTGGATCACGCCCTTGCTGACCGCCTTGTCCAGCTTGCGCGAGGCGTCCCGCATGAGGATGGTGGCCTTCTCGACGTCACCGGCCTCAGCGGCCTCGTTGAACTTCCGGACGGCGGTCTTCAGCGACGACTTGACCGACTTGTTACGCAGCCGGCGCTTCTCGTTCTGCCGGTTGCGCTTGATCTGGGACTTGATGTTCGCCACGCGACAGCCTCGTCTTGATAGCTCGGGTTGGTCTGCATTCCGCGCGCGACGAGCATGCGTCATCGCTGCGCGAAGAGCCAGGTTACCAGGTCGCCCGGGACGAGCCAAAACGGCTCGGTCCCCGCCCTGGTCGGCGCCGCGGGCATGGCACCACGGCGAGCGGTCGTGGGCATGCCACAACGCGGCGAGCGGTCCGGTCAGGTCCAGCCCTGCCGGCGGGCGAGCCAGCCGAGTGACTGCTCGCCGCTCCACCGCTGGTGCGCCGGCAGGTGCGGCGACGCGGTACCGGGCGCCGAGGCGGCGGTGGTGAGGAAGTAGCCGGACAGGGCGGCGAGGCTGGCGTCCAGCGCGTCGGGAGGTGCGCCGGCCGATGCCGGGTGCCGGGCGAAGAGCGCGTCGGCGTCCAGGCCGTCGGCGTACGCGGTGAGCAGGAGGGTCACCAGGTCGAACCAGGGCGGCCCCTGGCAGAGCCACGTCCAGTCGCAGAACCAGGCCCGCCCCGCCCCGTCGATCAGCACGTTGTCCAGCCGCAGGTCGCCGTGGATCAGGCCGGTGGCGCCGGCGGCGTACGCGGGGAGACGGGACTCCAGCGCGACCAGCTCGGGCAGGCGGTCCCGGAGCGGCGTGGGCAGCGGCGGTGCCGGCTCCCGGCCGGCGGCCACCTCGCCCCACCAGAGGATGTCGTCGCGGGCCAGGTCGGCGAGGTGGGGCAGCCCGAGTTCGCGCAGCCCGGCCGGCGCACCGGCCAGCGCGGCGGCGACGTCGGCGTACCCGGTCAGGGTCGCGGTCAGCTCGGTGGGGTCCCAGGGCAGCCGGGGCGTGTGCCCGTCGACGGCGTCCAGGCAGAGCGCGAACCAGCCGGCCTCGTACAGGGTCCACCGGGGGCGGGGCGCCGGCAGTCCGGCCGGGAGCCGGTCGAGGATCGCGGCCTCCCGGGCGTACCAGTCGACCAGCCGCGGTTGCGCGGCGGTGGCCGCGGCCTTGACGAAGGCCCGGCCCCCGGCGGCGGTGCGGAGCACGGCGGCGAAGCCGCGGGTGAAGCCGGCGCCGGCGACCCGGGCCGCGACCACGGGCGCGCCGAGTCGGTCGCCGATGGCGGTACGCAGCGCCGCCGGCAGCGTCGCCCACTCCGGCCGACGGGCGGTCGCGTGGTACGGCACGGGCGGCGGGGACGTCGGGGTCACGCCACCATGCTGCCGGGTGGCGGGCCGGCCCGCACCGCCTCTGCGCCCGGCGCCCGCGACCCGCCGTGCCTGCCGTGGCGGGGCGGGAGCGGCGCGCGGTCTGCCAGACTGCCAGGCCATGAGGACCGACGACTTCTGGCAGTTGATCGACCGGGCCCGGGCCGGCGGCGGGGGAGAGCCGCACGCGGTCGCCGCGCGGGCCGTCGCCCTGCTCGCCGAGCGCGACCCGGAGGACATCGTCGGGTACGCCCGCCACCAGGCGCGGGTGCTGTCCGCCTCGCACAAGGTCGACCTCTGGGGCGCCGCCTACCTGATCAACGGTGGCGTGTCCGACGAGGGCTTCCACCACTTCCGGGGCTGGCTGATGACCCAGGGGCGCGAGGTGTTCGCACGTGCCGTCGCCGACCCGGACTCGCTGGCCGGGCTGTCCCAGGTGCGGGCGGCCTCGCTCAGCGGTGAGGAGTTCTCAGCCGCCGGGATGCTGGCGGCGCCGTGGGACGCGTACCGCCGGGTCACCGCCGCCGAGCTGCCGGCGGACCCGGAGCCGGCGCCGGTGCCCGACCTCAACGACTTCTGGGACTTCGACGACGAGGAGGAGGCGAAGCGGCGGCTGCCCAGGCTCGCCGCCCTCTTCGTCGAGCCCCCCGCCGAGTGACCCCGCTCGGCCCTCCGCCGCTCGGCGCGACACCGGGCGCGGTGCGCCAGGCGACGCTGGGCGAGGCGGCGCTCGCGGGGTGGTCCCGGCGGCGGGGATCGCCCGCGCAGCGGACGCGCGGCGGCGACGTGGGAGCATAGAGGGGGCCGGCGACGTGCCGGCCCGCTCACGTCAGCCGATCAGAACGGACCGCTGTGCCACCGACGCTCGATTCCGGCGCGAACGCTCCTGGTGCCACCGACCCGGCGCGCATCCGGAACTTCTGCATCATCGCCCACATCGACCACGGGAAGTCGACCCTGGCCGACCGGATGTTGCAGCTCACCGGCGTGGTCGACCCCCGGCAGATGCGTGCGCAGTACCTCGACCGGATGGACATCGAGCGCGAGCGCGGCATCACGATCAAGAGCCAGGCCGTCCGGATGCCCTGGACCATCCGGGAGGGCGACCGGACCGGCGAGACCGCCGTGCTCAACATGATCGACACCCCGGGCCACGTCGACTTCACCTACGAGGTGTCCCGGTCGCTGGCCGCCTGCGAGGGCGCGGTCCTGCTTGTCGACGCCGCGCAGGGCATCGAGGCGCAGACCCTGGCGAACCTCTACCTGGCGCTCGAGAACGACCTGCACGTCATCCCGGTGCTCAACAAGATCGACCTGCCGGCCGCCCAGCCGGAGAAGTACGCGGAGGAGTTGGCGCACCTCATCGGCGGCGACCCGGCGGACTGCATCAAGGTCTCCGGCAAGACCGGCGAGGGCGTGCCGTACCTGCTCGACGAGATCGTCCGGCAGTTCAAGCCACCGGTCGGCGACGCGGAGGCGTCCGCCCGCGCCATGATCTTCGACTCGGTCTACGACGTCTACCGGGGCGTGGTCACCTACGTCCGGGTCATCGACGGGCGGATCAGCGCCCGCGACCGGATCAAGATGATGTCCACCGCCGCCGTGCACGAGCTGCTGGAGATCGGCGTCATCTCGCCCGAGATGGTGAAGGCCGACGCGCTCGGCGTCGGCGAGGTGGGTTACCTGATCACCGGCGTGAAGGACGTCCGCCAGTCCCGGGTGGGTGACACGATCACCATCAACTCGCGGCCGGCGAAGGAGGCCCTCGGCGGCTACAAGGACCCGAAGCCGATGGTCTACTCGGGCCTCTACCCGATCGACGGCTCCGACTACCCCAACCTGCGCGAGGCGCTGGACAAGCTCAAGCTCAACGACGCCGCGCTCGACTACGAGCCGGAGACGTCGGGCGCGCTCGGCTTCGGCTTCCGGTGCGGCTTCCTCGGCCTGCTGCACCTGGAGATCATCCGGGAGCGGCTGGAGCGCGAGTACAACCTCGACCTCATCTCCACCGCGCCGAACGTGGTCTACCGGGCCATCACGGAGGACGGCGAGGAGATCGTCGTGACGAACCCGAGCGAGTACCCCACGGGCAAGATCGCCGAGGTGTACGAGCCGGTCGTGCGCGCCACGGTGCTCACCCCGAACGACTACGTCGGCGCGGTGATGGAGCTCTGCCAGGGCCGCCGGGGCAGCCTGCTCGGCATGGACTACCTCTCCGCCGACCGGGTCGAACTCCGTTACACGCTGCCCCTCGCGGAGATCATCTTCGACTTCTTCGACCAGTTGAAGAGCCGCACCAAGGGCTACGCCTCGCTGGACTACGAGCCCTCCACCGAGCAGGCGTCCGACCTGGTGAAGGTCGACATCCTGCTGCACGGTGAGCCGGTGGACGCGTTCAGCGCGATCGTGCACAAGGACAAGGCGTACAACTACGGCGTCACGATCGCGGCCAAGCTGCGCAACCTGATCCCGCGCCAGCAGTTCGAGGTGCCGATCCAGGCGGCGATCGGCAGCCGGGTGATCGCCCGGGAGACCATCCGGGCGATCCGCAAGGACGTGCTCGCCAAGTGCTACGGCGGTGACATCAGCCGCAAGCGCAAGCTGCTGGAGAAGCAGAAGGAGGGCAAGAAGCGGATGAAGATGGTGGGCCGGGTGGAGGTCCCCCAGGAGGCCTTCATCGCCGCGCTCTCCTCCGACTCCGGCGACGGGAAGGCCCCCGGCAAGAAGTGACCCGCCGCCGGTGCGTCCGGCGGATGACGACGTACGACGGCCGGCGCCCCGGCCGGGCTGCGGACCCTCGGTGGTCCCGCCCGCCCCGGGGCGCCGGCCGTTCGCGTCGGAGGAATTTTTCGGCCCCGTGGCCCCGCGCTCCGCTCGCCGGGCAGAAGGGCGCCACCTGCGCGAATGATCGCGCGGGTGTGGTCGCCGCCTGTGCGCCATTGATGTACGACGTCGTCTTCGTCGGTCGAACCGGTTTGGGTTTTCTGCGGGTCGGGAACTTAGCGGTCACGACAGGAACACCACAGACAGTGGAACTGATTCTTTTTGAAGGAGGAGGGCGACGTGGAGCTCACCGTTTGGGGCATCGTCACTGCGCTCATCGTTGGTCTTATCATCGGCGCTCTGGGTCGCCTGCTCGTGCCGGGCCGCCAGAACATGCCGATGTGGCTGCACATGCTGATCGGTGTCGGCGCCGCGCTGCTGGGCACCGTGCTGGCCCGGGCGATGGGTATCGCCACGGAGACCGCCGGTATCGACTGGGGCGAGCTGCTGGTCCAGGTGGTGCTGGCTGCGATCGCCGTGGCGCTGGTCGCCGGTGTGGGTCGTCGCCGCAGCGTCACCCACCGGTAATCCCCGTACCGCTCGACGGGCGTCCGACCGCACAGGTCGGGCGCCCGTTTCGCGTACGCCCCGGGGCCCTTCGCGGGCAGTCCGGGGCGTCTGTCCGCCCGGTCCCGGCGGACCCGGCGGCGCTGCGGCGGTGCCGGAAGTCCGGTCTGGAGCGTGCCGAACCGGTGCCCCAGAAAAGCGGTTTGGAATTTCGGCGGGTCGGGAACTTAGCGGTCACGACAGGAACACCACAGATCGTGGAACTGACTTTCTCAAGGAGGAGGGCGACATGGAGCTCACCGTTTGGGGCATCGTCACTGCGCTCATCGTCGGTCTCATTGTCGGCGCTCTGGGTCGCCTGCTCGTGCCGGGCCGCCAGAACATGCCGATGTGGCTGCACATGCTGATCGGTGTCGGCGCCGCGCTGCTGGGCACCGTGCTGGCCCGGGCGATGGGTATCGCCACGGAGACCGCCGGTATCGACTGGGGCGAGCTGCTGGTCCAGGTGGTGCTGGCTGCGATCGCCGTGGCGCTGGTCGCCGGTGTGGGTCGTCGCCGCAGCGTCACCCACCGGTAATCCCCGTACCGCTCGACGGGCGTCCGACCGCACAGGTCGGGCGCCCGTTTCGCGTACGCCCCGATCGTCTGGGTGCGCCCGGTTTCGCCCCCGCGCCCGGCCGCGCGTGATCGACCCGCTGCGGTACCGTCGCCTCTCTTTCGCCAACCGCCCACTGTCGTAAAGGAATTTTTCCTACTAAGGTGCGGCGGAGAAGGTTAGTGCCAAGCGGCGCGAGGGAGATGTGGCGTGAACAGGTGGAAGCGGCTGGCTCCGGTCACCGCCGTCGTGGCCTCGGCCGCGATGGTCCTGGCCGGTTGCGGTGGCTCGGATGACGACAAGGCCGCCGACAACAGCAAGCTGACGGTCTGGATGATGGGCGAGGGCAGCGAGGCGCAGACCAAGTTCCTCGACGGCGTCGAGACCGAGTTCCGGCAGAAGCACCCGGACACGGACGTGGTGGTCCAGTACATCCCCTGGCTCGAGGCGCCGAAGAAGTTCCAGGCCGCGCTCGCCGGTGGCGAGGGGCCGGACATCACCGAGCTGGGCAACACCGAGACCCAGGGCTGGGCGGCGCAGGAGGCGCTGGCCGACGTGACCGACCGGATGAACGGCTGGACCGAGGGCAAGGACCTCCTCCCCGACCTGGTCAAGAACGCCCAGCTCGACGGCAAGCAGTACGGCGTTCCGTGGTACGCCGGCGTCCGTGGGATGTACTACCGCGCCGACTGGTTCGCCGAGGCGGGCGTGAAGCCGCCGACCAACTGGGACGAGCTGGTCGCCGCCGCCAAGACCGTGCAGGCCAAGAAGCCGGGCACCTACGGCATCGCGCTGCCGGGCAACTCCGAACTGCCCTTCTACTCGTTCCTGTGGGGCGCCGGCGCGGAGATCGCCACGCAGCAGGGCGACTCCTGGAAGTCGGGCTACAACACGCCCGAGGCGCAGAAGGCCGTCAAGTTCTGGACCGACCTGGTGACCGTGCACAAGGTGGCCCCGCCGGCCGCCGCGGGCTGGAACGAGATCGACGCCCGGACCCAGTTCGCCACCGGCAAGGCGGCGATGGCCTTCGGCGGCAGCTGGCAGCAGGGCGCCATCAAGAAGGACAACCCGGAGATCGAGAAGGTCTGGGGTACGTTCCCGATTCCCGGCCCCGACGGCAAGGCGGCACCCGGCTTCGCCGGCGGCTCCGACGTCGCGATCTGGAAGGACAGCGAGCGGCAGGACCTCGCCTGGGACTACCTGACCGTGCTGGTGAACAAGAAGAACGACCAGGCCTTCGCCGACAGCCTCGGCTTCTTCCCGGTCTACAAGGACCTGGTCGGCGGCGACAAGTACGCCAACGACAAGATCATGTCGGCGTTCGCCACCACGATGCAGAACACCAAGCTCACGCCGCTCACCCCGAAGTGGGTGGAGGTCAGCCGGACCAAGACGGTGACCCAGGCGATGAACAGCTCGGTCATGAAGGGTCAGAAGACGGTCGAGAAGGCTACCGCCGACGCGGCCGCGGAGATGGAAAGCATCCTCAACGCCAAGTGACCACGCTGACCGAGGCGCCGGAGACGGCCGCCGCGCGGGAGACCCCCGCGCGGCGGCGTCGCCGGGTGGACCGCCTGCCCTACCTGCTGCTCCTGCCCTGCCTGGTGATCATCGGCGTGCTGCTGCTCTGGCCGCTCGGCCAGGTGGTGGTGATGTCCTTCCACCAGCTCAACAACGTCCGACAGTTGCGCGGCGACCGTGAGTGGCCGTGGGTGGGCTTCGGCAACTACGCCGAGATCCTCAGCGATCCGTTCTTCCTGACGGTGCTGCGCAACACCGTGCTCTTCGCGGTGGCCAACGTCGTGCTCACGATGGTCCTGGGCACCCTGGTCGGGCTGCTGCTCAACCGGCTCGGCAAGAAGATGGCCGCCTTCGTGGCCAGCTGCGTGATGCTCGCCTGGGCCACCCCCGCGCTGACCGGCACGATCGTCTGGAAATGGATCTTCGACGACACCAGCGGCCTGGTCACCTGGTTGTTCAACGCGCTGCCCGACGGGCTGTCGCAGGGCCTCTTCGGGCGCAGCGACTGGACGGGCTACGGCTGGTTCAACTCGCCGCTGCTGTTCTTCTCGATCCTGACGCTGGTGGTGGTCTGGCACTCGTTCCCGTTCATCGCGGTCAGCGTGCTCGCCGGCTTGAAGAGCGTGCCGAGCGAGCTGCACGAGGCGGCCCGGGTCGACGGGGCCGGACCGTGGAAGGTGTTCTGGAAGATCACCTTCCCGCTGCTGCGGCCGGTCTTCGGGATCCTGATCGTGCTCTCCACGATCTGGGACTTCAAGGTCTTCACCCAGCAGTTCGTGCTGGCCGGCGGCACGCAGGACCGGCCGACGTTCATGCTCTCCATCTACTCGTACGCGGAGGCGTTCTCACCCCCGCCGAAGTACGGTCTCGGCGCCGCGATCGCGGTGATCCTCACCCTGATCCTGCTGGTGGTGACCGGCCTCTACGTCCGCATGGTGCTCAAGCAGGAGGAGGACGCGTGACGCGACGCGGAGGCGGCGGGGGCGCGAAGCGACTCGCGCTCAACGGCGCGGGGCTGCTGGTGGCGCTCTTCGCCGCGTTCCCGGTCTACTGGATGATCGCGACCTCGCTGAAGCCGAGTTCGGAGATCTTCTCGTCCACCCCCCGGCCGGTGCCCACCGAGCCGACCCTGGAGCACTACCGGCAGATCCTCACCGGGAACCTGATCCCGGGCGTCACCTTCGGCGACTTCTTCCTCAACAGCGCGCTTGTCGCGGTCTGCACCGTGGTGCTCAGCGGGCTGGTGGCGCTGCTGGCCGCCACCGCCGTGGCCCGGTTCCGGTTCAAGCTGCGGACGACCTTCCTGATCATGCTGCTGATAGTGCAGATGATCCCGCTGGAGGCGCTGGTCATCCCGCTGTTCCTGATGATCCAGCGGCTCGGGCTCTACAACACCCTGCCGAGCCTGATCCTCACCTACCTCGGCTTCTCGCTGCCGTTCGCGGTGTGGATGCTGCGCGGCTTCGTCGCCGCGGTGCCCAAGGAACTGGAGGAGGCCGCCGCCATCGACGGGGCCAGCCGGGCGCAGATCTTCCGCAAGGTCCTCTTCCCGCTGGTGGCGCCCGGGCTGGTGGCCACGAGCATCTTCTCGTTCATCACCGCCTGGAACGAGCTGATCTTCGCGCTGACCTTCATCAACGACCAGGAGAGCTACACCCTGCCGGTCGCGATGACGTTCTTCTTCGGTCGCGACGACACCGCCTGGGGCCCGGTGATGGCCGCGTCCACGCTGTTCACCCTGCCGGTGATCATCTTCTTCCTGCTGGTGCAGCGGCGGATGGTCTCCGGGCTGGTGGCCGGCGCCGTCAAGGGCTGACCCTTACACGCGTCGGGGCGGTCTGCGGGGCGGGCTAGGCTGGCCGCCATGACGGGCAGGCTGGCTTCGGTGAACCTCGGCGGCGTGACCGAGGCGGAATGGGCGGGCGACGCGAGCGGTCGCAGCGGCATCGACAAGCGGCCGGTCGGCGGCCCGGTGCTGCTGCGCGTGGACGGGGTGGCCGGCGACTTCATCGGCGAACGCGCCCACCACGGCGGTCCGGAGCAGGCGGTCTACGCGTACGCCGAGGAGGACGCGTCCTGGTGGGCGGGGGAGCTGGGCCGCAGCATCCGCCCCGGCGGCTTCGGGGAGAACCTGACCACGTACGCGGTGGACGTGACGGGCGCCGTCATCGGCGAGCAGTGGGCGGTCGGGTCGGCGCTGCTCCAGGTGACCAAGCCGCGCACGCCGTGCACCACCTTCGCCGGCTTCTGGGGCGTACCCGACCTGATCAAACGGTTCACGGTACGGGCGACGCCCGGGGCGTACCTGCGGGTGCTGCACGAGGGGGAGGTCGGCGCGGGGGGCCCGGTCGAGGTGGTGGACCGGCCCGCGCACGGGGTGACGATCGGCGAGGTGTTCCGGGCCCTGAGCCTGGAGCCTGAGCTGCTGCCCCGGCTGCTCGACGCGCCCGACCTGCCGGACGGGGTCCGGGAGAAGGTGCGCCGCCGGCTCGCCGGCCGGAGCTGACGGCGGGCGGGTGAACGGGAACGGGCCCCGTCCCGTGGGGGAGGGGGCCCGTCCGACGTCGGCTCGGCGCGCGCCGGGTGACCGGCTCAGCGCAGCCAGGGCACGTTGCGGTCGAGCAGGCCGCGCTGCTTGAGCTCCTTGCGCAGCGGGATCTCGTCGTCGATGTAGCCGTCCCAGTTGATGCCCCAGTAGTTGGCGGTGTGGGTGCCCTCACCGCAGAGCTGGCGCTGCACCGGCGTGCGGTTGGCCCACCACTCGCCGTCCTTGTCGATGTGCAGCTCGTCCAGCGGCCGGATCCACCGGTAGGTGTAGCCGACGAAGAGCATCTTGCGGGTGATGGTCGACAGGTTGGTGGACCGCGAGTGCCACTGGCGGCGGTCGAAGATGAAGGCGTCACCGGGGTTGGCGGTGATCTCCACCGTGCCCTCCGGGTCCGGGTTGTGCACGGAGGTGTCCGCCGGGCGGGGCAGCGAGTTCCACAGGTGGCTGCCCGGGATCACCTTGGTGGCGCCCCGGCCGTTCTCCGACAGGTCGGAGAGGACGTAGGCCACCTTCAGCGAGAACATCGGCCGGGGCAGGTTCGGGTCCATCGTCTCCGGGTCGGAGTTCTGCCGGTAGCCGTCCTGGTGCCACCCCCAGTAGGGCTTCTCCGGCTCCGCAGCCGGCGGGGTGACGTCCAGGTGGTTGTGGTGGGTGTAGATGTTCCAGCCGGCCAGGCCCCACATGTACGGGAAGGCGATCGGGTGGGTCAGCAGGTCGCCGAAGAGCTCGTCGCGCTCCAGGAAGCCCAGCAGGTGCAGGGTGCCGTCCTTGGTGGTGGTGCCCTTCGCCTTCTCCTCGGCGTAGACGCGGTCGACCGCCGCCTCCAGCGCCGCCCGGTGGTCCTCCGTCAGGACGTTGCGCAGCAGGAGGAAGCCCTGCTCGTGGAATTCCTTGCGGTCGGTGTCACTGATCGGTTCGTAACCGGTCCGGTCGCCGTAGTCGAACACTTCGACGTACCCCTCCCCATGAGGCGAAACCATTGCTGGCACAGGCCGCCGATCGTAACCCGCTGGTTCCGAGGCGGGGTACTGCCCAGCACGATATGCGACCGTTGTCCGGACTGTGGGGAGCGGCGCGGTGACGAAAAGTCACAGTCGGGTGGCGAGACGGGACTTATCACCGGTAATGCCGGTTTGCGCGGTGACTGCCGGTAAGGAGATCGGGGCCACTACGCCTCGGCGAAGACCTCCGCGACGACCCGCCCGGTGGCCGGCGTGTCGTCGGTCCGGTTCCAGGTGCCGTCGCGGGCCGTCCACTCCAGGTCGCCGAAGCGCACCCGCTTCACGCCGTGGTCCTGAGCGTGCGAGACCAGCCAGTGCGCGTACCGCCAGCCCCGCAGCTCGTCGGCGGCCGGGACCGTCAGGCCCGTCAGGTCCGCCGCGGTGGTCGCGCCGGCCAGGCCCCAGTCCAACGACAGGCCGCGGGTCAGCGCGGTCGCCGCGGCCTCGCCGCGCATCGCCGGGTCGCGGCCCACCGTGCAGGCGACCGCGCCGGTGGCGTGCCCGAGCAGGGCCCGCGTCAGCACCTCGGACTCGTCGGCCCACTTCTCGTACGCCTCCGGGAAGGCCGAGCGCTGCACCTTCTGCGCCGCGTCGGTGACCCGCATCTGCTCCCAGCCGCGCACCTTCTTCAGCCCGGCGTAGAACTTCCTGGCCGCGTAGCGGGGGTCACGGATCTGCTCCGGGGTGCCCCACCCCTGGCTGGGGCGCTGCTGGAACAGCCCGACCGAGTCGCGGTCGCCGCCAGCGAGGTTGCGCAGGCCGGACTCCTGGTAGGCGGTGGCCAGCGCCACGACGACGGCCCGCTCGGGCATCTTCCGCTGGATGCCGATGGCCGCGATCGTCGCCGCGTTGGCCATCTGGTCGGGGTCCAGCGCCACCCGGCCGTCCGCCTGCACCGTGCAGGTCCGGCTGGCCAGGGGGAGGCGCAGCTGCCCGCCCATCTGCCGGATGACGATCCAGATCCCGACCGCGGCGAGGACGACGAGGACGACACCGCCCGCCACGACTGCCCGAGTACGCACCCACACCCCCTGATCGACAGTCCGACAAGCGTACGTCCCTCGTGGTGCCTTCCGGGTCGTCCGACCGGTTCTCCACGAGCGCCGGGCGTGGCCCCGGCCCGCCGGGCGGACGCCCCGGCGGGCCGCCGGGACGCAACCCGCAGTCCCCGCTCACCGCGCGGCCACACCCCCGCCGCAGCCCGGTGTCACCGCTCGGCGCCCGCGTCGCCGTCGGCGGGCACCCAGCGCGCCGGCCGCTTCTCCCGGAACGCCAGGACGCCCTCGCGTCCCTCCTCCGACAGGAAGTACCCGGTCGAGAGGGTGGACAGGTCGGCGATCTCCGCCCGCAGGTCCGCGGCGGGCGGCCGGCGCAGCAACTGCTTCGCCCCGGCCAGCGCGCCCGGTGCCCCCCGCACCAGAGAGTCGCAGTACCCCGCAACCGCCGCGTCCAGTCCGTCCGCCGGCACGGCGGCGGTGACCAGGCCGATCTCGGCCGCCCGCCGGCCGTCGAAGGTGTCGCCGGTCAGGTAGAGCTCGGCAGCCGCGCGGGGGTGCAGGCGGGGCAGCACGGTCGCGGAGATGACCGCCGGCACCACGCCGATCCGTACCTCGGTGAAGGCGAACGTCGCCTCCCGCGCGCACACCGCCAGGTCGGCCGCCGCGATGAGACCGAGGCCGCCCGCCCGGGCCGGGCCGGCCACCTTCGCCACCACCGGCTTCGGGCACTCCCAGACCGCCGCGAGCACGTCGCCGAGCATCCCGGCCGGCACGGTCCCGCTGGCGTACGCGGCGGCCGTCTCCTTCAGGTCCGCGCCGGAGCAGAAGACCGGGCCCGCGTGGTCGAGCACGATCACGCGTACGGCGTCGTCGGCGACCGCCTCGGCGAGGCCGGCCAGCAGCTGGGTCATCAGCGGCGTGGAGAGCGCGTTGCGGTTGTGCGGGCTGTCCAGGGTGAGCGTGGTCACCCCACGGGCCGTGGCGACCCGTACGAGCGCGTCGGGAGAGGTCATGGAAGGGCACACTAGTGGCCATGCCCGGCGTCCTTCCAGAAGGCGAAACCGTCCCCGTCGACGGCTCGCTGCCCGCCACCGCCACCCGAGCCGTCGGCGCGCGCGGCTTCGGCGTGTACGTGCACGTGCCGTTCTGCGCCAGCCGCTGCGGCTACTGCGACTTCAACACGTACACGGCCGCCGAGCTGGGCGGCGGGGCTAGCCGGGAGGGGTACGCCGACACCGTGCTGGCCGAGCTGGCGCTCGCCCGCCGGGTGCTTGGCGACGCACCGCCGCCCCGGGTCGACACGGTCTTCGTCGGCGGCGGCACCCCGACCCTGCTCCCCGCCGACGACCTGGCCCGGATCCTCGACGGCATCGACCGCACCTGGGGGCTCGCGCCCGGCGCCGAGGTGACCACCGAGGCCAATCCGGAGTCGGTCACGCCCGAGTCGCTGAAGGCGCTGCGGGCCGCCGGCTACACCCGGATCTCGCTGGGCATGCAGTCCGCCGCGCCGGGGGTGCTGGCGATCCTCGACCGCACGCACAGCGCCGGCCGGGCCGTCGCCGCCGCCCGCGAGGCCCGCGACGCCGGGTTCGACCACGTCAACCTGGACCTGATCTACGGCACGCCGGGGGAGACCGAGGCGGACTTCGCCGCCTCCCTCGACCAGGTCGTCGCCGCCGGGGTGGACCACGTCAGCGCGTACGCCCTGATCGTGGAGGACGGCACGCGGCTGGCCGCCCGGATGCGGCGCGGCGAGCTGCCGTACCCCTCCGACGACGTCGCCGCGGACCGCTACCTCGCCGCGGACGCCGCCCTCGGCGCGGCCGGCCTCTCCTGGTACGAGGTGTCCAACTGGGCCCGCGACGAGGCGGCCCGGTGCCGGCACAACCTGCTCTACTGGACCGGCGCCGACTGGTGGGGCCTCGGCCCGGGGGCGCACAGCCACGTCGGCGGCGTGCGCTGGTGGAACGTCAAGCACCCCACGACGTACGCGAAGCGGCTGGCGGCGGGCGGCTCGCCCGGCCTGGCCCGCGAGGTGCTCACGGCCGACGAGGCGCACATGGAGGACGTCATGCTCCGGCTGCGCCTCGCCTCCGGGCTGCCCCTGGACGCCCTCGACGACGCCGGTCGGGCCGGCGCCGCGCGGGCCCTCGCCGACGGGCTGCTGGCCGCCGACGAGCACGCGGCCGGCCGGGCCGTGCTGACCCTGCGGGGCCGGCTGCTCGCCGACGCGGTCGTCCGCGACCTGCTGCCCTGAACCGCGTGCCGGGGCCGGCCGGGGGAGCGGCCGACCCGGGTCACTTGGTGAAGGTGTAGGTCAACGGGTAGCGGTAGAGCACGCCTTCGTTGGCCTTGAGCCCGCCGATGATGCCGAAGATCAGCGGCACCAGCCAGACGAGCATGGGAACGAAGAACAGCACCCCGCAGGTGATCAGCGTGACCACCCAGCTCAGCACCCCGACGATCGTCCAGGTGAGCTGGAAGTTCAGCGCCGCGGCGGCGTGCGCCCGGGCGGTCGGCGACTGCTGCCCCCGGACCATCAGCGCGATGAGCGGCGCCAGCCAGCCGAGCATGCCGCCGCCGACGATCACGCCGGCCGCGCCGCCGAAGTGGGCGATCAGGGCCCAGTTCTTGTCCTCGTTGCTGGCGTAGCCGCCCGTCGGCGGTCCGTAGCCGCCACCGGCCGGATAGCCGGCCCCCGGCGCTCCGTAGCCGCCGGGCGCTCCGTAGCCGCCGGGCGGTCCGTAGTCGCCGGGCGGGGGATAGCCACCAGGCGGTGGGTAGTCGCCGGGCGGCGGGTAGCCGCCCGACGGCGGCTGGTCACCGGTGGGCGGCGGATAGCCACCGGGTGGAGGATGGCTGCCCGGGCCCGGTGCCCCGGACAGTGGTGCGGTGGGGTCGCCGTAGCCGGCGGGGCCGGGAACCCCCGACGGGGCGGTCGGGTCCGGCGGGAAGCCGGGGTCCCCCGCTCCGGGAGGGCGAGGTGGTTCAGTCATGAAGGTCACGGTAGGGGCAGCCGGCAAGGCGGCACCAGCGCGACACCGGCCGGGACGCCCGGAACACCGGCCCCACGGGGGCGTCGGGCGGGCCCGCGCGGTCGCCGATCGGACTGATCACCCCAGGTCGATCATCGCGCGGGCGGCCCCGCCGACGTAGACTGGCACTCGCTACAGTCGAGTGCCAGCAGCCCACCCCGGCCCCCCGCGTGCCGGGGCCGACGTGCGACAGGAGGTGGGGAGGATGGGTCTCGACGACCGCAAGCTCGCCGTGCTGCGCGCGATCGTCGAGGACTACGTCGCCACGCAGGAGCCCGTCGGCAGCAAGGCGCTTGTCGAGCGGCACCAGCTGGGGGTCTCACCGGCGACCGTCCGCAACGACATGGCCGTGCTGGAGGAGGAGGGCTACATCCGCCAGCCGCACACCAGCGCCGGCCGGGTGCCCACCGACCGGGGCTACCGGCTCTTCGTGGACCGGCTGTCCCGGGTGAAGCCGCTCAGCCCGGCCGAGCGCCGGGCGATCGAGCGTTTCCTGGTCGGCGCCGTCGACCTCGACGACGTGGTGCACCGCACCGTCCGGCTGCTGGCGCAACTCACCCGGCAGGTCGCCGTCGTGCAGTACCCGAGCCTGGCCCGTTCCTCGGTGCGTCATCTGGAGCTGGTGCCGATCTCCACCACCCGGCTGATGCTGGTCATGATCGCCGACACCGGCCGGGTCGAGCAGCGGCTGGTCGAGCTGCCCGCGCCGATCCCCGCCGACGACGTCACGGACCTGCGCCGGCTGGTCAACGAGAAGCTGGTCGGCACCCGGCTGTCGGAGACGCCGCCGCTGGTGCAGGCGCTCGTCGAGGAGTCGGTGCCGCACCTGCGCCCGGCCATGACCACCCTCTCCACCGTGCTGCTGGAGACGCTGATCGAGCGGCACGAGGAGCGGATCGCGCTGGCCGGGACGGCCAACCTCACCCGCGGCGGCCTGCTCGACTTCCAGGGCTCCCTGCGCCCCATCCTGGAGGCGCTGGAGGAGGAGGTCGTCATGCTCAAGCTCATCGGCGAGGCGGAGCCGAGCACGACGCGGGTGCTGATCGGCGACGAGAACGAGATCGACAACCTGCGCGCCGCCTCGGTGGTCAGCACCGGCTACGGGCCGGGCGCGACCAGCGTCGGCGGCCTCGGCGTGCTGGGGCCGACCCGGATGGACTACCCCGGCACCATCGCCACGGTGCGGGCCGTGGCACGCTACGTGGGCGAGCTGCTGGCCCAGAACTGACCAGTCAGGGCCGACGGCCGGCTCCAGCCGCCGACCGGCGCAACGCGAGACGAACATGAGGACACGGAACGCAGTGGCCAGGGACTACTACGGCATTCTCGGCGTGAGCCGGGAAGCCTCCGACGACGAGATCAAGCGCGCCTACCGCAAGCTGGCGCGGCAGTTCCACCCGGACGTGAATCCGGATCCGGAGGCCCAGGAGAAGTTCAAGGACATCAACGCCGCGTACGAGGTCCTCTCGGACGACCGGAAACGGCAGATCGTCGACCTGGGCGGTGACCCGCTCGCCCCCGGGGGCGGGGGCGCGGGTGGCCCGGGCGGCCCCGGCGGCGCCGGGCCGTTCGTCGGCTTCCAGGACATCATGGACGCGTTCTTCGGCGGCGCGGCCGGCGGTTCGCGGGGTCCGCGACCGCGTACCCGGCCCGGCGCCGACGCGATCCTGCGGCTGGAGCTGGACCTGCACGAGACCGCGTTCGGCGTCGAGGCGCCGATCACCGTCGACACCGCCGTGCTCTGCACCACCTGCTCCGGCGCCGGCACGGCGGCCGGCACCCACCTGGCCACCTGTGAGGCGTGCGCCGGCCGGGGCGAGGTGCAGTCCGTGCAGCGCACCTTCCTCGGCCAGGTGGTCTCCGCCCGGCCGTGCACGGTCTGCCAGGGCTACGGCACCACCATCCCGCACCCGTGCCCGACCTGCGCCGGCGACGGCCGCGTCCGCACCCGCCGTTCGCTGACCGTCAAGATCCCGGCCGGCGTCGAGGACGGCATGCGCATCCGCCTCGCCCAGCAGGGTGAGGTCGGCCCGGGCGGCGGCACGGCCGGCGACCTCTACGTGGAGATCCACGAGCGGCCCCACGACGTCTACTCCCGCAAGGGCGACGACCTGCACTGCCGGGTCACGGTGCCGATGACCGCGGCGGCCCTCGGCACCCGGCTGACCATCAAGACGCTGGACAGCGAGGAGACGGTCGACGTCAAGGCCGGCACCCAGCCGGGCAGCACGCTGCGGCTGCGCGCCCGGGGCGTGCCGCACCTGCGTGGCACCGGCCGGGGTGACCTCTACGTCCACCTCGACGTGCGCACCCCCACCAAGCTCGACGCCGACCAGGAGAAGATGCTGCGCGACTTCGCCAAGACTCGGGGCGAGGAGGTCGCCGAGCTCACCAAGCAGGGCGGCTTCTTCTCCCGGATGCGCGACGCCTTCAACGGCCACGCCTGAGCGGCCTGACCGCCCCGGCGTCCGCCGGGGCGGCTAGCCTGATCGTCGTGTCCGCGCCGCTGTTCCTGGTCGAGTCGCTGCCCACCGCCGACCAGCTCACCCTGGGCGGCCCCGAGGGGCACCACGCCGCCACGGTGCAACGACTGCGCGTCGGCGAGGAACTCCTGCTCGCCGACGGCCGGGGCGGCACCGCGTCCGCGGTGGTCACGACCGTCGGCCGGGGCAGCCTCGAACTCGACGTCATCTCCCGGGGGTACGTGGACGCGGCCGTTCCCCGGCTCGTCGTGGTGCAGGGCATCGCCAAGGGCGACCGGGGCGAGCTGGCCGTGCAGGCGATGACCGAGGTCGGGGTGGACGAGATCGTGCCCTGGGCGGCGTCCCGCTCGGTGGCGCAGTGGCGCGGCGACCGGGGCGCCCGGGCCCGGGAGAAGTGGGTGGCGACGGCCCGGGAGGCGGCGAAGCAGGCCCGCCGGTCGTGGCTGCCGGTGGTGGCCGGCGCCCCCGACGAGTCCACCGCGACGGTGGCCCGCCGGATCGCGGGCGCCGCCGCGACGTTCGTCCTGCACGAGGAGGCGCGGGAGCGGCTGACCGTCGTCGAGCTGCCCGCCGCCGGTGAGATCGTGCTGGTCGTCGGCCCGGAGGGCGGCATCGCCCCGGCCGAGCTGACCGCCTTCACCGAGGCCGGCGCCCGGCCGGTGCGGCTGGGGCCCTCGGTGCTGCGTACGTCGACCGCCGGGGTGGCTGCCCTCAGCGTCCTGGCCACCCGCCTCGGCCACTGGTGACCGCCGGCACGCCGTAGCCGCGTCGGGGCACCGGCCCCATCTTCTCTCGGACATGCGCTCATCCCCGTGCACCGGGCCGCACTCGGCGGCGACGTGAACGCCTCGAGGGCTCAGCGTCGCAGCACCGCCATCGCGCCAGAGCTGTCGCGCATCCCGGTGATCGGCGGAGGCGTCATGCCCGCGTGATCGCGGCGAGTCACTGCCGATCCGCCTGAGTGGCTTGACAGGGCCCTCCCGCGCCTTCACCCTTTCACTATTGAAATAGTGAAAGGGTGCGGAGTTGATCGAGTTCCACCTGGATCGTGGGTCCGGGGTCTCCACCTATCTGCAGCTCGTCCACCAGGTGAAACACGCGCTCCGGCTAGGGGTTCTTCAGCCCGGCGACAAGCTGCCCACCGCCAAGGAGGTGGTGGCGCGGTTGGCGATCAACCCCAACACGGTGCTCAAGGCATACCGGGAGCTCGAGCGGGAGGGCCTCGCCATCGGCCGCCCGGGGCAGGGCACGTTCGTCCGCCGGTCGCTGCGGACCGCCGACGCGGCCGAGCAGGCCCGACTCGCCGCCCAGCTGTCCGCCTGGGTAGGCCAGGCCCGCCGCGCCGGCCTGGACCAGGAGGACGTGGAGGCGCTGTTCGCGTCGGTGTTGATGGATTCGTTCCGGAGGTCGGCGTGAGGACGAGTGAGGATGCGGTGGTCGTGAACATGCCAGGACTGGGCAGGTCTCCGGAGGAGCACCCGGCCCGTGAACGACGGGAGGGAAATGCGCTGGAGGCGACCGGGCTCGGCAAGCGCTACCGCCGTACCTGGGCGCTGCGCGAGTGTTCGGTGGCCGTACCGGCCGGTCGGGTCGCCGCGCTGGTCGGCCCCAACGGAGCGGGCAAGACGACCTTCCTCCACATGATCGTCGGATTGCTGCAACCCACTCGGGGGTCGGTCCGCGTCTTCGGCACGACGGTGGGACGCGACGGCGCCGCGCTGTCCCGGATCGCGTTCCTGGCCCAGGAAAAGCCCCTCTACGATGGCTTCACCGTCGCGGAGATGATGCGGTTCGGGCGGGTGATGAATCCGAACTGGGACGACGACCTGGCCCGCGGCAGGCTCGACGAGTTGAGGATCCCGCTCGACCGGCGGGTGGCAAGGCTCTCCGGCGGCCAGCAGACCCAGGTGGCGCTCACCCTGGCGCTCGCCAAGCGGCCCGACCTGCTGGTGCTGGACGAACCGCTCGCCGACCTGGACCCTTTGGCCCGACACGACGTGACGAGCAGCCTGATGGCCGCCGTGGCGGAGACGGGCATGACCGTCCTGCTCTCCTCGCACGTGGTGCCCGACCTCGAGGGCACCTGCGACTGGTTGGTCGTTCTCAACGGCGGCCGTGTGCAGGTCAGCGGGGACATCGAGGACCTGCTCTCCGAGCACCGGCTCCTGACCGGTCCGGCGGACAGCGCCGAGGCGGTGGCCGCCCAGTTGCCCGTCGTCGCCCGTAGCAGCACCGGCCGGCAGGCCACGATGCTGGTCCGCGGCGCCGGTGCCGTTCCGGACCAGCGGTGGACCGAACGTCCCCTGTCCCTCGAGGACCTCGTCCTGACCTACCTGCGTGACCCCGACGCCGCAGCGCTGCCCCGCCCCAACGTCGTCCGGGCGAACTGAGAAGGAGAGCAAGATGGTCTGGCTGACCTACCGTCAGCACCGCGCCCAGCTGCTGGTCACGTTCGGGGCACTGATTCTGCTCGGCGGGACACTCCTGGTCTCCGCCCTCGAAGCCACCTCGTGGGCGGCAGGCCACGCTCCCGACGGTTGCCCGGGATCGTCGCCGGTGTGTCACGACTTCAACCGCGGGATGTTCGACCGTTACCACGCCGTCTACCAGGTCTTCGGCTACCTGCCCTTGGTGGGACCGGCACTGATCGGTGCGTTCTGGGGTGCGCCCCTCGTGGCCCGGGAGATGGAGCGCGGCACGTTCCGCATGGCCTGGACCCAGTCCGTGACGACGCTACGCTGGATCCTCGCCAAGCTCGGCCTGCTCTGCGTGGCCGTCGTCGTCGCCGGGGCAGCCCTGGCGGTGATGGTCGGTCGGTGGAACGCGGTGTTCGAGGGTGCCTTCCCTGACTCCTCCTTCACCAACCCCGGCAAGTTCAACATCGTCGGCCTCGCGCCTGCCGCGTGGTGGCTCTTCGCATTCGCAGTCGGCGCCGCCACCAGCGCCATCCTGCGCCGCACCGTGCCGGCCATGGCGGTCACCGTGGCGGTGATCGCCGTTGCCATCCCTGCGGTCATCGTCAGTCACGACCTCTACGCCAAGCCGGACCGGCAGGTCGGCGTCAGCCGGGACGCTCTCATCGCCAACGGGGACGTCATCGTCGCCGAGATGCGGGTGGCCCCGGACGGCCGGGTGTCGGACGGCTCGCTGTCCAGCGTGTGCCCACCCGCCGCCGGCGTCGACCCGTCGTCGAGCCGGGCCGAACTCGCCGAACAAGACTGCCTGCTCGCCAAGGGATACCAGGCGGCCTTCGACGTCCATCCGGCCAGCCGATTCTGGTTGTTCCAGTCGCTCCAGGCCCTCCTGCTGGTCGGCGGCGCCGTCGTCCTGCTCGTCGTCACGGTGCGCCGGACGCTGCGGCTGCACTGATCGTGAGCCAGCCTCCATTCGATCCAGGACAGACCCTTTCGTACCCCGCTGCGGGTTGACCGCGACGACGGTGACTCCGGCCCGGATGCCGCAGCCGACGGGTCGGTCACCAGCGGTGCGGGCCTCGTCCTTGACCGTCGCCGGCCACGGCATCTCGTCCGGGATGGTCGGGGCGCGCGTCCGGCGGGGGTCAGAGCCTGGGAAAGACGTGCACCGTCTGCTCCTCCGGGTCCAGGTCCAGCCCGGCCGGGCCGATGATCAGCGGGTCCGGTACGCCGACCACCTCGTGGTCCTTGTCGTAGTAGTCGAAGCGGCTCAGCACGTGGCGCATCGCCTCGATCCGGGCCCGCTTCTTGTCGTTGCTCTTCAGCACCGTCCACGGTGCGTCGGCGGTGTCGGTGTAGAAGAACATCGCCTCCTTGGCCTCGGTGTACTCGTCCCACTTGTCGAGCGAGGCGATGTCCATGTCGGAGAGCTTCCACTGCCGCACCGGGTCCACCTGGCGGACGGCGAACCGGGTGCGCTGTTCGTTCTGGGACACCGAGAACCAGAATTTGACCAGGCGGATGCCCGAGCGCACCAGCATCCTCTCCAGTTCGGGGGCCTGGCGGAGGAACTCGAGGTACTCCTTGCGGGTGCAGAAACCCATCACCCGCTCCACCCCGGCGCGGTTGTACCAGGACCGGTCGAACAGCACGATCTCGCCGGCCGCCGGCAGGTGCCCGAGCCACCGCTGGAAGTACCACTGGGTGGACTCCCGCTCGTTCGGCTTGGCGAGGGCAACCACCGACGCGCCGCGCGGATTGAGGTGCTCCATGAAGCGCTTGATCGTCCCGCCCTTGCCGGCCGCGTCGCGCCCCTCGAAGAGGATCACGAGCCGCTCACCGGACTCCCGGATCCAGTCCTGGAGCTTCAGCAGCTCGATCTGGAGCAGCCGCTTGTGGTGGTCGTACTCCGTGCGCTCCATGCGCTCGTCGTACGGGTAGTCCTCCCGCCAGGTGTCCACCGGGCTGCCGTCCGGGCGCAGCAGTACGGGATCGTCGTCGTGACCGTCGACCACCTGGTAGTCGTCGGTGAGGTCCAGCACGCTGTCCGTCATGCCGGCAACCCTTACCCCGGCAGTGCCCACCGTCACCCCCGCCACGCTGGGAGTTCGCTGAGGACCGGGCCGGTCAGCTGCGCAGGTAGGAGGCGCCGTTGAGGTCGACGATGGTGCCGGAGGCCCACTCCGCCTGCGGGGAGGCGAGCCAGTGCACGGCGGCGGCGATCTCCTCGGGGCGGGCCACCCGGTTGAACGGGCTCTGCGCCCGGATCGCGGCGCCCCGCTCCCCGCTCAGGTGTCCGGTGGTCATGTCGGTCTCCACGAAGCCGGGAGCCACCGTGGCGACCGTGATGCCGTACGGGGCGAGGGCCACCGCCAGCGACTGCCCCAGCGCGTTCAGCCCCGCCTTGCTCGCCCCGTACGCCGGCTGCTCCGGCTCGCCCCGGAACGCCCCGCGGGAGGAGACGTTGACGATCCGGCCGCCCCGGTCGCGCATGTGCTGCGCGGCGCACCAGATGACGTTGCCCGCGCCGGTCAGGTTGGTCTCCAGCACCTGCCGCCACTGCGCGCGCCACTGCTCGTAGGAGGCGCCGAAGACCGGGTGCGGGGCGTCCCGCTCGCCGTACACCCCGGCGTTGTTGACCAGCACGTCGAGCCCGCCGAGCAGGCCGGCCGCCTCGTCGACCATGGCCCGTACGGCGTCCGGGTCGGTGAGATCGGCGCGGACCACGACGTGCCCCTCGCCGGGCAGTTCGGCGCGCAGCCGCTCGGCCAGCTCCGCCGAGTCCCGGTGGTGGATCGCCACCCGGTCGCCGCCTGCCGCGAACGCGGTCGCCACCGCCCGCCCGATGCCGCGCGAGGCCCCCGTCACCAGTACCGCCCGTGAAGTCACGCCGGCCATCATGCCCGGCCCGCCCGGGTGCAAGGAAGGGACCCTTCCGCTACCGAAGGCGTTGACAAGGTGCCCTTCCTTACACTGCCCCGCATGGGAACCGACTGCCTCTTCTGCCGCATCGTCGCCGGCGAGATCCCGGCCACGATCGTCCGGGAAACCGCCACCACGCTCGCCTTCCGTGACATCGACCCGAAGGCGCCGGTGCACGTGCTGGTCATCCCGAAGGAGCACTACGCCGACGTGGCGGCCCTCGCCCAGGGCGATCCTGCGCTGGCCGGGGAGGTGCTCGCCACGGCCGCCACCGTGGCCGAGGACGAGGGACTGCTCGGTGACGGCTTCCGGCTGATGTTCAACACCGGCGCGTACGGCGGCCAGGAGGTCTTCCACGTGCACGCGCACGTGCTCGGCGGGGCGCCACTGGGCCCGATGCTGGCCCGGAACCTCGCATGACGGCGGTCGACGACCGCCTGTCGCGGATGGTCCGGACGGTCCAGGCGCAGGCCCGGGTGCCGGCGGTGTCGGCGGCCCTGCACCGGGCGGACCGCCCGCTCTGGACGTGCGCCGTCGGCGGGACCGGCAACGACACCGAGCTGGGGCCGGGCACCCGGTTCCGGATCGGGTCGGTCACGAAGACGTTCACCGCCGTGCTGACCCTCCAGTGCCGCGACGACGGCCTGCTGGACCTCGACGATCCGCTGGGCCGGCACCTGGACCTGCCGGCCCACGGCGAGCTGACGGTGCGCCGGCTGCTGTCGCACACCGCCGGCCTGCAACGCGAGCCGTACGGCGACGTCTGGGACACCCTGCGCACGCCGGACGCCGACGGGCTGGTCGCCGACCTGGCCCGGGCCGAGCGGGTGCTGCCCCCGGGCCGCCGCTACCACTACTCGAACCTCGGCATGGCGCTGCTCGGCCGGCTCGTCGGCCACCTGCGGGGCGGCACCTGGGCGGAGGCGCTCGCCGAGCGGGTGCTGACCCCGCTGGGACTGGCCGCGACCTCGACGGAACCCGGGCCGCACGCCGCGACGGGGTTCCTGGTCGACGCCTACTCCGACGAGGCGCGCCCCGAGCCGCCGACCGACTTCAGGGCGGTCGGTCCGGCGGCGCAGCTCTGGAGCACCGCCTCCGACATGGCCCGCTGGGCGGCCTTCCTCGCCGACCCGGCGGCGCTGGACCCGGCCGGCGCCGTGCTCGCCCCGGCCACGCTGGACGAGATGCGCTGGCCGGCGACGGTCACCGACGAGACGCTCTGGGCCGGCGGCTTCGGGCTGGGGCTGATCCTGGTGCCGCAGGGCAAGCGGATCATGCACGTCGGCCACGACGGCGCGATGCCCGGCTTCCTGGCCGGCGTCTACGGCCGGCGCGGCGGGGAGGGCACTCCCGGCGCCATGGGGGTCGCGGTGCTCGGCTCCTCCGGCACCGCCGGCGAGGTCCTCGACCTGCCGCACCGGCTGCTGGCCGCCGCGGTCGAGCACGACCCCGCCGACGTCACGCCGTGGCAGCCGGGCCCGCCCGCCCCCGAGGGCGTACGCGGGCTGCTCGGCCGCTGGTGGGGGGAGGGTTTCGAGTACGTCTTCTCCTGGCACGACGGCGAGCTGCGGGCCCGGGGCGCCGACGATCCGGCCGGAAAGCCGCCGTCGGTCTTCGTCGCGCTGCCGGACCGGCCGGACGTGTTCCGCACGGTCTCCGGCCGGGAGGCGGGGGAGCTGCTCCGGCTGACCCGGGACGAGCGCGGCACGGTGGTGCGGATGCACTGGGCGACCTACCGGTTCACCCGGCACCAGGAGACCTTCGAGCGGTACGACTTCCGAGCCGGCTCCTGACGTGCGCGACCGGACGGCCCGGACGGACCAGCCCCGGCCGGATCCGTCCGGGCCGCGGACGAGGTGACCGGTCCGCCCGTGCCCCACGCGCGGAAATGGGCAGGGTGCCGCCGCTGTTGGAAAGATAAGATGGCAGTAACGTCAGCGCGCCGCGCCAGCAGGCCGGCGCCGAGATCGAGAGCAGGTGCGCAGGGCCCCTCGGCCCGACCTATGACCGGCACCCCACCTCCCGGCCCGCCCCGGGTGCAGACCAGGATCACCGTCCCGGATTCCAAGATCATGGTCAACCTGCTCGGCGCGGGTGACGAGATCCTGCGACTGGTCGAGCGCTCGGTCGACAGCGACGTGCACGTCCGGGGCAACGAGATCACCATCACCGGCGCCCCCGCCGACAACGCCCTCGCCGAGCGGATCTTCAGCGAGCTGCTGGAACTCATCGAGAAAGGCGAGACCCTGACCACTGACGCCGTGCGGCGTACCGTCGGCATGCTCGAGCAGGGCGGCGCCGAGCGGCCCGCCGAGGTCCTGACGCTCAACATCCTCTCCCGGCGCGGCCGCACCATCCGTCCCAAGACGCTGGGGCAGAAGCGCTACGTCGACGCGATCGACGCGCACACCATCGTCTTCGGCATCGGCCCCGCCGGCACCGGCAAGACCTACCTGGCGATGGCGAAGGCCGTCCAGGCGTTGCAGGCCAAGCAGGTCAACCGGATCATCCTGACCCGGCCGGCGGTCGAGGCGGGGGAGCGGCTCGGGTTCCTGCCCGGCACGCTCAACGAGAAGATCGACCCCTACCTGCGCCCGCTCTACGACGCGCTGCACGACATGCTCGACCCGGATTCCATCCCCAAGCTGATGGCGGCGGGCACGATCGAGGTCGCGCCGCTGGCATATATGCGGGGAAGAACTTTGAATGACGCCTTCATCATCCTCGACGAGGCGCAGAACACCACGCCCGAGCAGATGAAGATGTTCCTCACCCGGCTCGGCTTCAATTCCAAGATCGTCGTCACCGGTGACGTCACCCAGGTGGACCTTCCCGGCGGCACGACCAGCGGCCTGCGGGTGGTCCGGGAGATCCTGGAGAACGTGGAGGACGTGCACTTCGCCGAGCTCTCCAGCTCCGACGTGGTCCGCCACCGGCTGGTCGGGGAGATCGTCGACGCGTACGCCCGCTGGGACGAGCGGGAGAACCAGCAGGCGCAGAGCGTGCACGCCGTGCCGGGGCGGTCCGCCCAGGGCGGCCGGGCCGGCCGGCGCCGCTAGACCGAGGGAAGACTGTTGTCCATCGAGATCGCCAACGAGTCGGGTGTCGACGTCGACACCGACGCCGTGCTCGCCGTGGCCCGGCACGCCCTCGACGAGATGGGGGTCAACCCCCTCGCCGAGCTGTCCGTGCTGCTGGTCGACATCGACTACATGACCGAGCTCAACCACCGGTGGATGGGCGGCGACGGCCCGACCGACGTGCTCGCCTTCCCCATGGACGAGGGCAGCGTCGACCACGGGCCCGGTGAGACGTCCGCCGCCGGCGGCGAGCCCGCACTGCTCGGCGACATCGTGCTCTGCCCGGAGGTGGCGGCCAAGCAGGCGGCCACCGCCGGTCACGCCGCCGCCGACGAGCTGCACCTGCTCACCGTGCACGGGGTGCTGCACCTGCTCGGCTACGACCACGCCGAGCCGGAGGAGGAACGGGAGATGTTCGCCCTCCAGGCCCGGCTGCTGGCGAGCTGGCGGTCGACCCGGTCCCGGTGATGACCACCCCGACACTGGCGGCCGCCGCCACCGGCCTGCCCGACCTGCAACTGCTGGTCTTCGCGGCCGGCCTGGTGGTGCTGGCCGGCCTCATCGCCATGACCGAAGCGGCCCTCGCCGCGGTCTCGCCCGCCCGCGCCGCCGAGCTGGCCCGCGACGGCGCGCGGGGCGCACGGACGCTCCAGGCCGTCGCCGGGGACGTGGTCCGCCACCTCAACCTCCTGCTCCTGCTGCGGCTGCTCGCCGAGCTGACCGCCACCACCCTGGTGGCGCTGGTCGCGGTCGACACCTTCGGCGCGGGCTGGCGTGCGGCGCTGGTCACCGCCGGCGCGATGACCGTGATCAGCTTCGTGGTGGTCGGGGTCGGCCCCCGGACCATCGGCCGGCAGCACGCGTACGTGGTCGGGCGGTCCGTCGCCCCGCTCGTCCGCTGGCTGGGCCGGGCGCTCAACCCGCTCGCCTCGCTGCTGATCCTGATCGGCAACGCGGTCACGCCGGGCCGGGGCTTCCGGGAGGGGCCGTTCGCCACCCAGGTGGAGCTGCGCGAGCTGGTCGACCTGGCCGAGCAGCGCGGTGTCGTGGAGCACGGCGAGCGGCAGATGATCCACTCGGTCTTCGCGCTCGGCGACACCATCGCCCGGGAGGTGATGGTGCCGCGTACCGAGATGGTGTGGATAGAGGAACGCAAGACGCTCTCCCAGGCGTTGGCGCTCTTCCTGCGCTCCGGTTTCTCCCGGATCCCGGTCATCGGCGAGAGCGTCGACGACGTGCTCGGCGTGCTCTACCTCAAGGACCTGATCCGGCGGACCCAGGGCGGTGCCCCGGAGGACCGGCAGCTCCCGGTCGCCGAGCTGATGCGCCCCGCCACCTTCGTGCCCGAGTCCAAGCCGGTCGACGACCTGCTCTCCGAGATGCAGGCCGCCCGCAACCACCTGGTCATCGTCGTCGACGAGTACGGCGGCACCGGCGGGCTGGTCACCATCGAGGACATCCTGGAGGAGATCGTCGGTGAGATCACCGACGAGTACGATGTCGAGCGCCCGCCGGTCGAGCACCTCGACGACGGGGCGGTGCGGGTCACCGCGCGGCTCCCGGTGGAGGATCTGGGCGAGCTGTTCGACACCGACCTCCCCACCGACGAGGTGGAGACCGTCGGCGGCCTGCTCGCCCAGTCCCTGGGCCGGGTCCCGATCCCCGGGGCGCAGGTCGAGGTCGCCGGGCTCCAGTTGGTCGCCGAGGGCACCACCGGCCGACGCAACCGGATCGACACCGTGCTGGTGAGCCGGGCGGAGTCGACCGACACGCAGAACGGCCCGGGGCGTGGCGAGCACGCCGAGCCCCGGGACGACACGAACCGATCCGAGGAGAGGCAACCCGCCGATGCCTGAGTCACCCGCCGTACCGGCCGCCCGGCCCACCCCGTCCGACCCGGTCGAGCTGAGCGCCGAGGACGGCAAGCTGGTCGTCCTGGCGCGGGGCGCGCGTGGCCGGGTGGGCGCCGTGGAGGGCGCGGCGGTCCGCGACCAGGACGGTCGGACGTACGCGGCGGCAAGCGTGTCGCTGCCCTCGTTGACGATCACCGCGCTCCAGCTCGCGGTGGCGTCCGCGGTGGCGGCCGGCGCGACCCGGCTGGAGGCCGCCGTGGTGGTCACCGAGGCGTCGACGCTGGACGGCGCGGGGCACGCGGCGGTACGCGACCTCGCCGCGGACGCGCCGATCCACGTGGCCGCCCCGGACGGGTCCGTCCTCGGCACGGTGGTCGAGTGAGCGATCTCCAGCCGCGCCCCTACCGGGCCGGGTTCGCCTGTTTCGTCGGCCGGCCGAACGCCGGCAAGTCGACGCTGACCAACGCGATCGTCGGGCAGAAGATCGCCATCACCTCGAACAAGCCGCAGACGACCAGGCACATCATCCGGGCCGTCCTGCACCGCCCGGAGTCCCAGCTCGTGCTGGTCGACACCCCGGGCCTGCACCGCCCCCGTACGCTGCTCGGCGAGCGCCTCAACGACCTGGTCCGGCAGACCTGGAGCGAGGTCGACGTGATCGGCCTCTGCATCCCGGCGGACGAGCCGATCGGGCGGGGCGACCGGTTCATCACCGGCGAGCTGGCCGAGTTGAAGGCCACGGTGCTGGCGGTGGTCACGAAGACCGACCTGGTGGACCGCAAGCGGCTGGCCGAGCAACTGCTCGCGGTCAGCGAGCTGGGTGAGTTCGCCGAGGTGGTGCCGGTCAGCGCGGTCTCCGGGCACCAGGTGGACACCCTGGTCGACGTGATGACCGGCTACCTTCCCGAGTCGCCGCAGCTCTATCCCGACGACATGCTCACCGACGACCCGGAGCAGGTGCTGGTCGCCGAGCTGATCCGGGAGGCCGCCCTGGAGGGCGTCCGCGACGAGCTGCCGCACTCCATCGCGGTGGTCGTCGAGGAGATGGTCCCCGAGGGCCGGCTCATGAAGATCTATGCCGATGTCTACGTCGAGCGCCCCAGCCAGAAGGCGATCGTGATCGGCCACCGGGCGAGCCGGCTCAAGCACGTCGGCACCACCGCCCGCCGGCAGATCGAGGAGCTGCTCGGCACCCGGGTCTACCTCGACCTGCACGTCCGGGTGGCGAAGGACTGGCAGCGGGATCCGAAGCAGCTACGCAAGCTGGGCTTCTGACGCCAGGGGCCGGGGCGCGCCGCGTCCCGGCCCAGAGCCCGTCCGACGCATGATCGGTATCGGTCGGACGTATGGAAGATGTCACCTTCTGGTGGGTTCTCTTCTGTTTGGCATGCTCGGCCCGGAGGGTAGGGGGTAGGAGAGCCCCCGTATCCCCGGACATAGATGCAGGCTGATGCGAAACCGATACCTGGACCTGCTCCGCTTCCTGGCCATCGTTCGAGTCGTCGTCTACCACGTCACAGGTTGGGCCACGCTGACCCTCGTCTTCCCGGCGATGTCGGTGATGTTCGCGCTCGCCGGCTCGCTGATGGCGGCCTCACTGCACCGGTGGGGGCCGGGGGCGGTCGTGCGCCGGCTGCGGCGCCTGCTGCCGTCGCTGTGGGTGCTCGCCGCCGTCTTCGTGCCGGCCATGCTGCTCACCGGGTTGCCGCTGAGCCCGAAGGTGCTGCTCTGGCTCTTTCCCATCGCCGACCCGCCGGCCAACGGCTGGGGCGCGATCGCGCTCAGCGTGATCTGGTACCTGCGCGACTACCTCTGGTTCGTGCTCGCCTCGCCGGTGGCCCTCTGGCTGTTCCGGCGCGCCCCGGTGCCGACCCTGATCGCCCCGTACGCCCTGCTCGCGGCGGCCGAACTGGGCCTGCTCCCGGCGCTGCCGGTGGCGCTGCACCAGTTCGGGCTCTACTTCGGGGCCTGGCTGCTCGGCTTCGCCCACCAGGCCGGCATGCTGCGCCGCCTCGCCAACCGGGTGCTGGTCCCGGTCGCGCTGGCCCTCGCCGCCGCCGGGGCCGCCTGGATCGTCACCCACCCCGGACCGCGCGGGTACGACCTGAACGACAACCCCCTGGGCAACGCCCTCTGGTCGGCGGCCTTCGTTCTCGTGCTGCTCGGTCGGGGGCCGGCGAGCGCACCCTGGGTGGACCGCAGCGCCGCGTTCGGCCGGGTGGTGACCATCTTCAACCGGCGGGCGCTCACCGTCTACCTGTGGCACATGCCGTTCGTGGTGGCGCTCACCCCGCTGGTCGACGTGGTGGGCTGGTCGCACCAGGACCCGCTCGGCCTGGCGATCCGGGTGGCGCTGGTCTTCGCGCTGGTCGCGGCGGTGACCGCCCTCGTCGGCTGGGTGGAGGACGTGGCCGCCCGCAGGCCGCCGGAGCTGGTCCCCGGCCGGGCCCGCCCCGGCCCGGCCACCATCGGCGCGCCCGCCGACGGCAGGGCCGGCGGACCGGCCACCCGGCACGGGGGCGACGGCAGGGCCGGCGGACCGGTCAGCGTGCGGGCGGTGGTGCCGGCGCCCCGGGCCGCGCGCGAGCCGGAGACCGTCGAGATCAACGCTGGGTGAGCGTGATGTCGCCGCTGCCGGTGGAGAGGTCGAGCACCAGCGTGGCGGACGGGTCGTCGGTGACGCCCAGCTCGGCGTCGCCGCCGTCGGTGGTGGAGCGGACCCGGTAGCGGCCCGCCGGCACGACCAGATCGACGCTCCCGCTGGAAGCGTGCACCCGCGCCGAGGCCGGCGTCGTGAGGTCGACGGTGATGTCCCCGGAGCCCGTCTCCGCGTCCACCCCGCCGCCGAGGCGGTGCCCGGTGATGTCGCCCGACGAGGTACGCAGCGTGGCCGCGGCCGCGACCTCGTCGACCTCGACGTTGCCGGAGCCGGTCTGGGCGCGTACGGGCCCGCCAGCGCCGGCCACCTGGATGTTGCCGGAGCCGGTCTCGGCGCGTACGGGGCCGCTGGAGGCGGTCACCCGGATGTTGCCCGAGCCGAGCCGCATCTCCACCGGGCCCACCCTGCTCAGGTCGACGTCACCGGAGCCGGTCTCGCCCTTCACGCTCACCCCGTCCGGGGCGGTGACCTCGTAGGAGATGCTGCACCGGGAACCGCAGTCGGTGTCCAGCACCAGCTCGCCGCCCTTGACCTCGTACGTCGCGTCGGGCTGACCGCCCTGGTAGCGCACCACCCGCTTGATCCGCACCTCGTCCTGCGCGCCGATGGCGCGGACGGTCACGTCGCCGGCCCCCGGGAGCACCCGGATGCTGTTGATCCGGACCGCCTCGGTGTTGTCGTAGTCGAGCCGGCGGAAGGACAGGTTGTCGCACCCGGCGGCGACGATCAGGGTGGTGGCCGCAGCGAGCGCGGCGGCGGTGCGGTGCAGAGCCATGCGAGCACGCTACGAGGCGTGACGGCCCCCGCGCATCGGGGTTCCGCGCGCGGACACCCCGAGCTGACCCTGATTCCGCACCCCGAGAGAGAATGGTCCGATGGCCGGGTACCGCCGACAGCTCTACCGCGACGACGCGGTGGTCCTGCGCGTGCAGAAGCTCGGCGAGTCCGACCGGATCATCACCCTGCTCACCCGCCGGCACGGCCGGCTCCGCGCAGTGGCCCGGGGGATCCGCCGCACCACCAGCAAGTTCGGTGCCCGGCTGGAGCCGTTCGGTCACGTCGACCTCCAGCTCGCCGGCGACCCGAAGGGCAACCTGGGCAGCTCGCTGCACACGGTCAGCCAGGTCGAGGGCATCGACCTCTACGGCAAGCGGTTCCTCGGCGACTATCCCCGCTACACGGCGGCCAGCGCGATCGCCGAGACCGCCGAGCGACTCACCCCCGTCGAACGGGAGCCGTCGCTGCGGCTGTTCCAGCTCACCCTGGGCGCGCTGCGGGCGCTCGCCGAGGGCAGCCACGCCACCACCCTGGTGCTCGACGCGTACCTGCTGCGGGGCATGACGCTCGCCGGCTGGGCGCCGGCGCTGACCGCCTGCGCCGTCTGCGGCACGCCGGGGCGGCACCGGGCGTTCTCCGTACCGGCCGGGGGCGCGGTCTGCCCGGACTGCCGGCCGCCCGGCGCGGCCCATCCGGCCCCGGCCACCATCGACCTGATGTCCGCGCTGACCAGCGGCGACTGGCGGGTCGCCGACGCCACCGAGACCGGCGTACGCCGGGAGTGCAGCGGCCTGGTCGCGGCACACCTGCAGTGGCACCTGGAGCGCGCGCTACGCTCGCTGCCGCTGGTCGACCGGGGCGCCCCGGGGGCCGGCCCGGTCCCGCCGCCGCCCGGCGTCGGGTCCGGTGCGGACGGTGTGAACAGGGGGAGAACCGAGTGATCCGATCGATGAGGGCCGGGCGTCGCGAGCCGGTGCCGCCGACTCCGCACCCGTCGGGCGCCCGGCCGCCGGCGCTGCCCGCCGACGCGGTGCCGAAGCACGTCGCCGTGGTGATGGACGGCAACGGCCGGTGGGCCAAGGATCGCGGGCTGCCCCGCACCAAGGGCCACGAGGCGGGGGAGTTCTCCCTCTTCGACACGGTCGAGGGCGCCATCGAGATGGGCATCCCCTACCTGTCGGCGTACGCCTTCTCCACGGAGAACTGGCGGCGCTCGCCGGACGAGGTCCGGTTCCTGATGGGCTTCAACCGCGACGTCATCCGCCGCCGCCGCGACCAGCTGGTCGACCTGGGGGTGCGGGTGGTCTGGTCCGGCCGGGCCGGCCGGCTCTGGAAGAGCGTCATCTCCGAGCTGCAGACGGCGGAGGAGATGTCCCGGGGCAACTCGACGCTGACCCTCCAGTTCTGCGTCAACTACGGCGGTCAGGCCGAGATCGCCGACGCCGCCGCCGCCATCGCCCGCGACGTGGCGGCGGGCCGGCTGGACCCTGAGAAGGTCAACGAGAAGACCGTCGCGAAGTACCTCTACCACCCGGAGATCCCCGAGGTGGACCTGTTCCTGCGTCCCTCCGGCGAGGAGCGGATCTCGAACTTCCTGCTCTGGCAGACCGCGTACGCCGAGCTGATCTTCCTCGACACGCTCTGGCCCGACTTCGACCGCCGCCACCTCTGGTACGCCTGCGAGCTCTACGCGCAGCGGGACCGTCGCTTCGGCGGCGCGCTGCCCAACCCGGTCGCCCCGCCGCCCGCCTGAGGCTTACCGCCCGCTCGTACGGGGTACCACGGTGGTCAGCAGCCACCGACGGAGGTGAACCCACATGATCCAGAAGCGTATTGCCCAGTGGGCGATGATGGCCGTCGCCGTGCCGTTGGCGGCGGCGGGCGCGCGCCGGCTCAGCCACACGCTGGAGGCCCGCCGCGGCCCGACCGGGGTGAGCCGCCTGCTCACCAAGGGCGCCGACATGCTCCGCCCGCAGAAGGCGAAGCGCCGCCGCTTCTTCTGACCACGCACCCGCCAACCCGTGACCTGACCCCACCCCCGACCCGTTCGTCGCTCATGCAGTCGTGGTGCTCCGTGAAAGCCCCACACCGGGGCGTTCCGCCCACCGGAAGTGCATGATCGACTCGCGGGTCGGGGGTTTGGGTCAGGTTCTCGTTTCGGTGCGGTCGGTGGGCCAGTTCGTGTGGAAGGTGCCCTCGCGGTCCACGCGCTGGTAGGTGTGCGCCCCGAAGTTGTCCCGCAGCGCCTGGATCAGGGCGGCCGGCAGCCGCTGGGCGCGCAGCGCGTCGAAGTACGCCAGCGACGAGGCGAACGCCGGGGCCGGCACGCCCGCCCGCGCCGCGTTGGCGACCACCCGCCGCCAGCTCGGCACGCCGTCGTTCACGGTGTCCGCGAACCACGGCGCCACCAGCAGCGTCGGCAGGTCGGGCCGCTCGTCGTACGCCTGGCGGATGCGGTCGAGGAAGCGGGCCCGGATGATGCAGCCGCCCCGCCAGATCGTCGCGGTGCCGCCCAGGTCGATGCCCCAGTCGTACTCGCGGGAGCCGGCGCGGATGTGGTCGAAGCCCTGCGCGTACGCGACGATCTTCGAGGCGAGCAGGGCGCGGCGGACGTCCTCGACGAAGGCGTCGGGGTCCTCGACCCGCCCGGTCGCGCCCGCCTCCGGAAACGCCTGCCGGGCCGCCTCGCGCTGGTCGGCGTGCCCGGACAGCGAGCGGGCGAAGGTCGCCTCGGCGATGCCGGTGATGGGGATGCCCAGGTCGAGCGCGCTCTGCACCGTCCAGCGACCGGTGCCCTTCTGCTCGGCGCGGTCCAGCACGACGTCCACGAACGCCCGCCCGGTGGCCGCGTCGGTGTGCGCCAGCACGTCGGCGGTGATCTCGATCAGGAAGGACTCCAGCTCGCCGGAGTTCCAGCCACGGAAGATCTCCGCGATCTCCGCCGGCTGCGCGCCCAGTCCGGCCCGCAGCAGGTCGTACGCCTCCGCGATGAGCTGCATGTCGGCGTACTCGATGCCGTTGTGCACCATCTTGACGAAGTGCCCGGCGCCGTCCGGCCCGATGTGCCGGCAGCACGGCACCCCGTCCACCTGGGCGGCGATCCGCTCGAAGATCGGCCCGAGCGTGCGGTACGACTCCGCGGATCCGCCCGGCATGATGCTCGGGCCGCGCAGGGCGCCCTCCTCGCCACCGGAGACGCCGGTGCCGACGAAGTGCAGGCCGTGGGCCCGTAGCGCCTCCTCCCGCCGGCGGGTGTCGGCGAAGTGCGCGTTGCCGCAGTCCACGACGATGTCGCCCGCGTCGAGCAGCGGGACCAGCTCGTCGACCACGGCGTCGGTGGGGCCGCCCGCCTTGACCATCACGATGACCGCGCGGGGCCGCTCCAGCGACGCGACGAAGTCGGCCATCGACTCGGCGGGCAGGAACGTCCCCTCGTCCCCGTGCTCCGCGACGAGGCTGCGGGTGCGCTCCGGCGACCGGTTGTGCACCGCCACGGCGAGACCGTTGCGGGCCAGGTTGCGGGCCAGGTTCCGGCCCATCACCGCCAGCCCGGTCACACCGATCCGTGCCGTCGCCCGCCCGGCCATCCGTCCGCCCTCCGCCGTCGACACCCGCCGGTGCGACCGTATCGCCGGGCGGGGGGTCCCGGAGGCATGTCGGGCACCCCGTCACCGCCACGTGGCGGTCGCCCCGAAGGGCGCGAGGGCCTGCCGACGATCCCGCGCCGGGCGGCCTCCCCGGGCCGTGACCGGCCAGCCGAGATCCTGCGCCGGAGGGCCTCCGCGAGGCGCGACCGGCCGACCCGCCGGGCTGCCTCCGTGGGGACGCGGCCGGCCGGTCCCGGACCCCGCCGGTAATTCGGCTGCGCGCGGACCGGTCGGGCGGCTAGCGTGTGGGCATGCGCAACTGACGCCCCACTTCCGAGCCGACCCGCCGCATCGCCGCGGGTCCGCGTGCTCCCGGGCGTCCGCATTCCGCACCTGCCGTCGAACGGCGGTGTTCCTCGTGGTCGATCCCGGGCAGCTGTCCCGATCCCGCCCGACCGTCGCGTGACGGTCGCCGAACGAGACGGGCCCCGGTCACCGGACGTCGCTCCGGTGCGGCAGGGCCCGCAGACCGAGGAGGCACCGGATGCCCGCCAGGCGCAACCCGAAGAAGTCCCGTACCACCGTCCCCACGCCGTCCGTCGCGGACCTGACGCCCGTCAACCTCGACGAGGTGGCGGTCGCGCCGGTCGTGCCGGCGCTGCCGGTCGACCGGCCAGCGGCGCCGAAGGCCGGTCCGCCGGTCTCCGGCGCCGGCCGCTCCGGCGCGCTGCGCGGCCAGAAGGCCGGGCAGGCCCGCCGGTACGCCTTCCGGCGCAGCTGACGGTGCCGGTCGGGTGGAGTCGTCGTCACGGCGACTCCACCCGGCCCGCCCGCCGACCAGCGGGCGGCGTCAGCCGATCAGCGGGCGGAAGGTGCCGAGCAGCACGCTGACGGTCAGCGCGGCCCCGGCGAGCACCGCCGCGCCGGCGATCAGCAGGCCGTCGGCGGCGACGAAGCGCTGTCGCCGGGCGACGGTGCGCGGGACCCCGGCGTCGAAGCCCCGGGCGTCCATCGCCACGGCCAGCCGGGTGCCCCGGCGGATCGCCCCGACGAGCAGCGCGAAGGCCGTCGACACGAACAGCCGCAGCTTCGCCAGGGGATTACGGCCGGCCTCGACCCCCCGGGCGCGACGCGCCATGGAGATCATCTGCCACTCCTGCCCGAGCAGCGGCACGAGCCGGAACGCGGCCAGCGCCCCGATGGCGAACCGGGCCGGCGCCTTCGCGTTCTGGATCAGCGCGTCCGCCAGGTCGGTCGGGTCGGTGGTGGCGAAGACGATCACGCCGGGCAGCGCCACCGCGAACATGCGCAGCACCAGGCCGAGCGCGGTGAGCAGCACCCCGGAGGTGACCACCACCGGGCCGGCCTCGACCAGCACCCGGCCGGAGCGCTCGGCGGCGAAGAGCACCAGCGTCACCACCACGCCGACCGCGCCGACGAGCAGTGGCCAGGCCCGCCGCGCCAACACCCGGAAACGGACCCCGAACAGCGGCAGCAGGGCCAACTCGACGGCGATCGCGATGGCCGGGGCCACCGGGTCCAGGGTGGCGATCAGGATGAACGAGAACACCAGCGCCGCAGCGAGCTTGGCCACCGGGTTGCGCCGGGCCAGCAACGCCTCCGGCGCGGCGACCGGCTCGAAACTGATCACGCCCGCTCCAGGGTGGGGCGGCGGTCCGGGTGGGTGACCGGTGCGGCGTTCGGGCTGGTCACGGTCGCTCCAGGGTGAGGCGGCGATCCGGGTGGGTGACCGGTGCGGCGTTCGGGCCGGTCACGGGCGCTCCAGGGTGAGGCGGCGATCTGCCAGGGCGGCGACGAACTCCGGGTCGTGGGTGACGGCGACCAGGCCGTGCCCGGCGTCGCGCAGCTCGGCGAAGAGGTCCACCAGCTCCAGCCAGGTCCGCCGGTCCTGACCGAAGGTCGGTTCGTCGCAGATGAGCAGGCGGGGCGCGGTGGCCAGGGCGGTCGCCACGCTCAGCCGCCGCGCCTCCCCGCCGGAGAGGGTGTACGGGTTGGCGGCGGCGAGTTTCGTCAACCGCAGCCGGGACAGCAGGGTGTCGACGGTGGCGTGGACCGCCGCCTCGGGCTGGCCGGTGCGGCGCGGGCCGAGCGCCAGCTCGTCGAAGACGGTGTTGGTGACGAACTGGTGCTCCGGGTCCTGGAAGACCGAGCCGATCCGGCGGGCCAGCGCCGGGGCGCGCCAGCGGTGTGGGGGCGTGCGGGCGTCGTCACCGGCCAGTGCCGTCGTCGCCGCGATCCGGCCGGCCCCGGGCTTGAGCAGCCCGCCCAGCAGCAGGGCGAGGGTCGACTTGCCGGCCCCGTTGGGCCCGACGACGGCGAGCGCCTCGCCGGCGCGTACCGCCAGGTCGACGGGGGCCAGCCGGGGCGGCAGGCCGAGTCGGTCGGCGGTGAGCAACACGTCGCCGGGCGGCGCAGTCGCGTGGCGGGGCGGTACCGGGCGGCCGGGCACCCAGACGCCCTCGTCGGCGAGCGCGTCGCCGTGCATACCGAAAACGGACTCGGGCGTGCCGTCGGCGCGGACGCCGCCGCCGGGTTCGAGCACGACCACGCGGTCGACCAGGGGCAACGCCTCGGCGACGCGGTGTTCGACCAGGATCAGCGTGGTGTCGGCGTCGAGCGCGCCGGCCACCGCCGCCCGGATCAGCGCCGCGCCGGTCGGGTCGAGGTTGGCGGTCGGCTCGTCGAGCAGCAGCAGGCCGGGGCGCAGGGCCAGCACCCCGGCCAGGGCGAGCCGCTGCTGCTCGCCGCCGGAGAGCGCGGCGGTGGGGCGGTCCCGGGGGTACGGGAAGCCGACCCGGGTCAGCGCCTCGTCGACGCGGGGCCAGATCTCCCCGGCGGGTGTGCCGCGGTTCTCCAGCCCGAACGCCACGTCGTCGCCGCTGCGGGCCATCACGAGCTGGGTTTCCGGGTCCTGGAAGACGATGCCCACCCGCTCCCGGCCCTTGCGGGGGTCGAGCCCGTCGATCTCGACGGTGCCCTCCTGCTCGCCCGAGTCCTCGGGCAGCAGCCCGGCCAGCGCGGCGAGCAGCGTGCTCTTGCCGGCCCCGGAGGGCCCCAGCAGCAGCACCCGCTCCCCGGCTTCCACGCGCAGGTCCACCCCGCGCACGGCCCAGGCCCGCCGCCCGGCGTGCCGCCACCCGAACCCCCGCAACGTCACCGCCCCCACGCCGCCCCCTTCCTTCCTGCCTGCCCGCGGGCGTTGATCATGAGGTTGTTGTCGTTCGGCACGGCGTGTCGTGGCAACAACTTCATGATCAACGCGGCCGGGTCGTGGGTGGGTGGGGTGGGTGCGTGGGGGTGGGGGTCAGATTGGGGTGCGGTCTCGGGCGGCGGGGAAGCGGTCCAGGGCGCCCGTGGTGGCCAGGGCGCGGGTCAGGGCCCAGCCGCCGGCGCCCGCGACGATCGTGGCGCTGACGATGGTGAGCAGGGCGTAGGGGATCCGGTAGCTGCCCAGGGCGTACTCGCTGTTCCAGACGAAGAAGTCGAACAGGGCCGCGCCGAGGCCGGTCAGCGCGCCCGCGATCAGCGCGGTGGGCAGCCGGAACGAGCGGTACCGGAACGCGGCGAAGGCCAACTCGGCGCCGAGCCCCTGGATCAGGCCCTGGACGATGGTGACGCCGCCCCACTCCGAGCCGAGCAGCGCGGAGACCGTCGCCGCCACCGCCTCGCAGAAGAGCGCCGCGCCGGGCTTGCGGATCACCAGACCGCCGAGGACGGCCGGGACCAGCCAGACGCCGTACATGATCGCCTGGCTGGCGGGGAAGAACGCGAACGCCGGGTCGACGGCCCGCCACAGCAGGCCCCAGGCCCAGAAGATGACGCCGAAGGCCACCGCGATCACGGCCGCGACGACGACGTCGACGGTACGCCAGCGGGTGGCGGTGTTGTTGTCTCGCATGATTGCTCCCAGTCCCGAACGAGAACCAGGAGAAGACGCACGCCGCGCCCGGAACGTGCCGGACGTCGACGCGGCTGGAGGTCGACCGAACTCCCTGCGCTGGCATTACCCAGATCAGGTTCGAGGGTCTGCGGGCGGTGCCCGCACTCTCAGCGCTGTGCGCTCCCCTGTCGGATGTGAAGTTGTGGCCCGACGCTAACACCTTTGAAGATCATCGGGCAAAGTGATCTTTCCGCAGCTCACCAGCGCAGTCGATCGACGGCGTCGATTCCGGCCCGGTACTCTCGGGCGGCCACTGGGAATCCGGCAGAGGGACACGTACGTGACATCCGAGGCTGACCGCCGCGCGCCGGACGGGTCGCACCCGGGCGCGGTGGGCGTGGCCGCTCCAGGCGTACGCGAGGAGAAGCCGGCGGCGCCCCGCGGCCCGGACCGGCGGGTCGGGTCGGTGGAGGTCCTCGCCGGCCTGCTGATCCTGCTGGTCGTCTTCCGCGAGCCGCTCGCCCGGGCCCTCTCCGCGCCCCGGTTGCAGACCTGGACCACCGTCTTCGTCTCGGTCATGGTGCAGGCGGTGCCGTTCCTGGTCTTCGGGGTGCTGCTCTCCGCGGTGATCGCCGTCTTCGTGCCCCGGTCGTTCTGGGCCCGGGCGCTGCCGCGGCACCCCGCGCTCGCGGTGCCGGTGGCCAGCGCGGCCGGCGTGGTGCTGCCCGGCTGCGAGTGTGGGGCGGTGCCGATCGCCGGGTCGCTGATCCGGCGCGGGGTCACCCCGGCCGCCGCGTTGGCGTTCCTGCTCGCCGCCCCGGCGATCAACCCGATCGTGCTGACCGCCACCGCCGTGGCCTTCCCCGACGACCCGGCGATGGTCCTCGGGCGGGCCGTCGCGAGCCTGCTCGTGGCGATGGTCATGGGCTGGCTGTGGCTGCGCCTCGGCCGGGCCGACTGGATCCGGCTGCCGCGCCGGCCGGAGCTGGACGGCGGCCCGCGCGGGCGGGCGTTCTGGGGGGCGGTCCGGCACGACGTCACGCACGCCGGCGGCTTCCTGGTCATCGGCGCGGCGGCCGCCGCCACGATCAACGTCGTGGTGCCGGAGCGCTGGTTGCAGACGCTCGCCGACGAGCCGGTGCTGTCGGTGCTCGCGCTGGCCGTGCTCGCCGTGCTGCTCTCCCTCTGCTCCGAGGCGGACGCCTTCGTCGCCGCCTCGCTGTCGCAGTTCTCGCTGACCTCCCGACTGGTCTTCCTGGTGGTGGGGCCGATGGTCGACCTCAAGCTCATCTCGATGCAGGCCGGCGTCTTCGGCCGGCGGTTCGCGCTGCGGTTCGCCCCGACCACCTTCGCGGTGGCCGTCACCGTGGCCGCCGCGACCGGGGCGGTGCTGCTGTGAACCGGCAGGCGCAGGCGGTCGTCCTGCTGCTGCTCGGCGGCGCGGTGGTCCGCGCCAGCCTCACCGACCTGCACCTGCGCTACGTCAAGGAGGGTCTGCGGCCCTTCCTGATCGCCGCCGGCCTGCTGCTGGTGGCCGCCGCGGTCATGACCCTCTTCTACGAGCTGCGCCCGCTCCTGCGACGCACGCCCGCCGGCGACCACGACGGCCCGGCCGGTGGATGGCGGCCCCGGCGCGCACCCGGCCCCGACGCTCCCGGCGATGGCGACGACGGGCACGAGGGCGACGGCGGGCACGGCGACGACGACGGGCATGACGGGCACGGGCACCGCGAGCCGCGGGTCGGCTGGCTGCTGATCCTGCCCGTGCTGGGCCTGCTGCTGGTCGCCCCGCCGGCCCTGGGCTCGTACGCGGCCGGTCAGGCCGGCACCGCCGTCACCACCCGGCAGCAGCCGTCCGACTATCCGCCGCTGCCCGCCGGCGACCCCGTGCGGGTGACCGTGCTCGACTACGCCTCCCGGGCCCTGTTCGACCGGGGCACCTCGATCGGCGAGCGCCGGGTCCAGCTGACCGGCTTCGTCACCACCGGCCCCGACGGCCGGCCGCTGCTGGCCCGGATGGTGCTCTCCTGCTGTGCCGCCGACGGGCGGCCGGTCAAGCTGGGCCTGACCGGCGCGGCCCCCGACGGGCTCGCCGACGACACCTGGATCGAGGTGACGGGCCGCTACAGCGACCGCATCGCCCGCGACCCGGTCAACGACGCCGAGATTCCCTACCTGGACGTGGAGTCCTGGCGGCAGGTGCCCGTCCCCCGGCAACAGTACGAGTGACAGGTGGGCCCGGCAGTCCCGGGCGGCCAGGTGCGGCGCTGGGTAGGCTCACGATCATGCGGATCGAGGCCCGGGGGTTCACGTTCGACGTCCGCGTCGGCGGACCGGAGGGCGGCACGCCCGTCCTGCTGCTGCACGGCTTCCCCCAGCACGGCGGGGAGTTCGACGACGTGGTGCCCGCGCTGCACGCCGCGGGCCTGCGCACGTACGCGCCGGACCAGCGCGGCTACTCGCCGGGCGCGCGGCCCGAGGCGGTCGAGGCGTACCGGCTGCCGGAGCTGGTCGCCGACGCGGTGGGCCTACTCGACGCGCTGGGCGTCGACGCGGCGCACCTGGTGGGGCACGACTGGGGCGCGGTCGTGGCCTGGGCCGTCGCGGCCCACCATCCCGAGTGGGTCCGCACGCTGACCGCGGTCTCCGTGCCGCACCCCGCCGCCATGGCGTGGGCGCTGACCGAGGACGCGGGGCAGAAGGCGCGCTCGGCGTACATGACGGTGTTCCGCAAGCCGGGCACGGCGGAGAAGGCGCTGCTGGTGCTGGGCGCGACCGGGCTGCGCCGGATGCTGCACGGGGTCGGCGACGACGCGCGGGTGGCCGCGTACGCGGACCCGATGCGCGAGCCGGGCGCGCTGACCGCCGCCCTGAACTGGTACCGCGCGATGTCCCGCCGGGACCTGGCCGCCATCGGGCCGGTGGCGGTGCCGACCACGTACGTGTGGAGCGGTCGCGACATCGCGATCGGCCGGACCGCCGCCGAGGCGTGCGCCGAGCACGTGACCGCCGACTACCGCTTCGTCGAGCTGCCCCGGGTGAGCCACTGGATCCCCGACGAGGCGCCCGCCGCGCTGGCCGAGGCGATCCTGGCCCGGGTGCACGACCCGGTCTGACCTTCCCCCGCGACGACACCGGGCCGGCGGACGCCGGGCCCACCCCTCACGGAGGTACGACATGGACCGAGCAGACACGACGGTGAAGGCCGAGGACTTCCTGGCCGTGGTGACCGACACGATGCACCGGGTCGCCGAGAGCCAGCGCGAGGCGGTGGGGCGGGCCGCCGACCTGATCGCCGAGGCGGTACGCGCCGACGGCGTGGTCCACGCGTTCGGCACCGGTCACTCCGAGGCGCTGGCCATGGAGATCGCCGGGCGGGCCGGCGGGCTGGTCCCGACGAACCGCATCGCCCTGCGGGACCTGGTGCTGCTCGGCGGCGCCCCGGTCGACGTGCTCGGGCCGCTGCTGGAGCGGGACCCGGCGGTGGCGCACCGCCTCTACGAGCTGGCCCCGGTCGGCCCCCGGGACGTCTTCGTGCTCGCCTCCAACTCGGGCGTGAACGGCGCGATGGTGGAGTTCGCGTCGCTGGTCAGGGAGAAGGGCCACGGGCTCGTTGCGATCACCTCGGCGCAGCACTCCGGGCAGATGACCTCGCGCCATCCGTCGGGACGCAAGCTCGCCGACTTCGCCGACGTGGTGCTCGACAACGGCGCCCCGTACGGCGACGCGACGCTGCCACTGCCCGGCGGGGGCGCGGTCGGCGCGGTCTCGTCGATCACCGCGGCGCTGCTGGCGCAGCAGATCACGGTCGAGGTGGTGGCGCGGCTGCTGGCGGCGGGGGAGCGGCCCCCGGTCTACCTGTCGGCCAACATCGCCGGGGGCGACGAGCACAACAACGCCCTCGAGGCCCGGTACGCGGGCCGGATCCGCCGCGGCTCCTGACGCCTCGTGGCTACGGTCGGCCGCCTGACGATCGACAGGGAACCGGCGCGTCAGACAGTGACGTGAGTCGGTTTCGCGCGTCGACGGGTGGGGCATCAGCGATGCTGCCGCCGGCCGCCCCCGCCGGCAGTACCGTCTGACCGGAGGTAGCGCGTGTCCAAGGAAACCGAGAAGCAGCGCTGGCAGCGCAACTTCGCCGACCTGCTCCAGGAGCTTCGGGTCGCCCAGACCGGCGTGCAGATCCTCTTCGCGTTCCTGCTCACCCTGCCGTTCAGCAACGGCTTCACCCGTACGAGTGGCTTCCAGAAGGACGTCTACATCGTCGCGTTGCTGGCTGCTGCCGCCGCCACCGCGATGATCATCTCTCCGGTGGCGTTCCACCGTGCGCTGTTCCGGCAGGGCCGCAAGCCGGAGCTGGTCCGCTTCGCCCACCGGATGGCCAGCGGCGGGCTCGCCTTCATGCTGATCTCGATGGTCAGCGCGGTGCTGCTGATCACCGACTTCGTGCTGGACCGGAGCATCGCCCTGGTGCTCAGCGGCCTCACCGGCCTCTGGTTCCTCACCTTCTGGGTGTTCCTGCCGTTCTCCCGGCGCAACTGGGGCGAGGACGACGACGATGACGACGACGATGATCCCCGGTCCCTGAGCGACTGACTGACGTCGACACGACTCGATATTTACCGAACGCTACCCCTGGGTAACACCCGGGGGTAGCGTGCTTCTTGTCGCGCACGTTGACGCATCCGGACCGAGGTTCGAGGGGGCCGCCGTGACCACGACACACAACAGCCGACCCGCACCCGACGGATCAGGCGACGACCGACCGCCGGCCGGTGCCGCCGGACCGCTGCCGACGGAGGCCGGCCAGGTCTCCGAGAAGGAGGCCCGCCAGGTCGCCGAGGCGGCCCGGGAGTCCTCCTGGGACCGTCCCAGCTTCGGCAAGGAACTCTTCCTCGGCCGGTTCCGGCTCGACCTGATCAACCCCTGGCCGCGCTCCGACCCGGCGGACGTCGCCCGCGCCGACGAGTTCCTCGGCCGGTTCCGCGAGTTCCTCGCCTCCGACGTGGACGGTGCCGCGATCGAACGGGACGCGTCCATCCCGGACGAGGTGTTCCAGGGAATGGCCCGGCTCGGCGCGTTCGGCATGAAGATCGACCGGTCGTACGGCGGGCTCGGGCTCAGCAACCTGCACTACTGCCGGGCGCTCATGCTGGCCGGCTCGGTCAGCCCGGCGATCGGCGCGCTGCTCTCGGCGCACCAGTCGATCGGGGTGCCGCAGCCGCTGAAGATGTTCGGCACCGCCGAGCAGAAGCAGCGCTTCCTGCCCCGGCTCGCCGCCGGTGAGGTCTCCGCGTTCCTGCTCACCGAACCGGACGTCGGCTCCGACCCGGCCCGGCTGGCCACCACCGCCGAGCCCACGCCCGACGGCACCGGCTACCGCCTCAACGGCGTGAAGCTGTGGGCCACCAACGGCACCGTCGCCTCCCTGCTCGTGGTGATGGCCCGGGTGCCCGCCGCCGAGGGGCGGCGCGGCGGGATCACCGCCTTCGTCGTCGAGGGCGACAGCGAGGGCATCACGGTCGAACGGCGCAACGCCTTCATCGGCCTGCGCGGCCTGGAGAACAGCCTGACCCGCTTCCACGACGTCCTCGTGCCGAAGGAGAACGTCATCGGTGGCGAGGGCAAGGGCCTGAAGATCGCGCTGACCACCCTGAACACCGGGCGGCTGTCGCTGCCGGCGATGTGTGTCGGCGCCGGCAAGTGGGCGCTGAACGTGGCCCGGGAGTGGGCCGCCGACCGGGTGCAGTGGGGCCGGCCCGTGGGCGAGCACGAGGCGGTGGCCCAGAAGCTGTCCTTCATCGCCGCGACGACGTACGGCATGGAGACCATGCTGGACCTCTGCTGCCTGCTCGCCGACGACGACCGTAACGACATCCGGATCGAGGCGGCGCTGGTCAAGCTCTACGCCAGCGAGATGGCCTGGAAGATCGCCGACGAGCTGGTGCAGATCCGGGGCGGTCGCGGCTACGAGACGGCCGACTCCCTCGCCGCGCGGGGCGAGCGGCCGGCCGCCGTCGAGCAGCTGCTGCGCGACCTGCGGATCAACCGCATCTTCGAGGGCTCCACCGAGATCATGCACCTGCTCATCGCCCGGGAGGCGGTCGACGCGCACCTGTCGGTCGCCGGCGACATCATCGACCCGGACGCCGGGCTCGGCCGCAAGGCGAAGGCCGGGGCGCGGGCCGGCGCCTTCTACGCGAAGTGGCTGCCCACCCTCGCCGTCGGCAGGGGACAGCGCCCGTCGGCGTACGCCGAGTTCGGCCCGCTCGCCGGCCACCTGCGGCAGGTGGAGCGCGCCTCGCGCAAGCTGGCCCGCTCGACGTTCTACGCGATGTCCCGCTGGCAGGGCAAGATGGAGCGCAAGCAGGCGTTCCTCGGCCGGGTGGTGGACATCGGCGCGGAGCTGTTCGCGATGTCCGCGGTCTGCGTGCGCGCCTACGCCGAGCGGGACACCCGCCCCGAGAACGTCGAGCTGGCCGACCTGTTCTGCCGGCAGGCCCGGGTGCGCGTCGACGCGCTCTTCGCCGCCCTGTGGGACAACACCGACTCCGTCGACACGGCCGCCGCGAAGCGGATCCTGGCGGGGCGCTACGCCGCCCTGGAGGACGGCGTGCTCACCCCCGCCGACGACCTGCCCTGGGTGGCCCCCTGGTCGCCGGGCCCGTCCACCGCCGACGACACCCGCCGCCGCATCCCACCCCCGCCCCCACCCTCCTCCTGACCAGCCCTCCCCGCCCCCGTACCCAGGCGTCGATCATGCAGTTGTGGCGCCCCACGAAAGGCGCGAAAGCGGCCGTTCCAGGCACCACAACTGCATGATCGCCCGGCCGAGTCGGGCCGAGTCGGGCCGAGTCGGGCCGAGCCGAGCCGGGCCGAGCCGGGCCGAGCCGGGCCGGGGCGGGCCGAGCTGGGGCGAGCCGGGCCGGGGCGGGCCGGGGCGAGCCGGGCCGAGCTGGGGCGAGCCAGGGGCGGGCCGGGGCGAGCCGGGGCAGGGTGGGGCAGGGGGTCAGCGGCTTGGGCGTAGGCCGAGGTGGCGTAGTTCCAGGGCGGCGAGGGCGTCGACGGTGGCGTCGTCGCCGCGCCGCCACGACTCGGCCACGTCGGGGGCGATCCGGGTCAGTCGCCCCAGGGGCTGGGTGGCCAGCGCGCGCAGGGCGAGCAGGTCCCGGCCGGCGGGCGCGGCGGCCAGCTTCGCGGCCGAGCCGGCGCGGCGCATCCAGCGCACCCGCAGCGGCAGCCAGCCGAAGAGCACCAGGCCGAGCGGGAAGACCAGCACGGCGACGGCCAGCGCGAGGGCGAGCTGGTCGACCAGTTCCTGCTGGTCGCGTCCCGCCTCGGCCAGCCCCCGGGCGGCGGTGGCGGCCCGCTCGAACGGCGCGGTCAGCTCGTCGCCGACCAGCGGCACCCGGCCGACCTTGCCGCCGGCGTCGGCCAGGTTGTCGGCCAGGCCGCCGCCGGCGCCCTCCAGCTTCTGTCCGGGTACGGCGAGCTTCTGGACCAGGTCGTGCAGCCACAGCGCGCCACGGATCGCGCCGTACACCCAGGCGACGACGAGCAGGTCGGTGATCAACTGTCGGACGGCGGTCGGGAAACGATCGGCGTAGATCTTCACGCCGGACAGCGTGCCACGTGCGCGGGCCCCTGGCACGGCGCGAACGACGGCACTCAGCCCGGCGAACGGCGGGCGCCGACGCAACGGGACCCGGCGCACGGCGCTACGGGCGGGGTCAGCTCGCGCAGGCCGGGCAGGTGCCGAAGATCTCCAGGGTGTGGCTGACGTCGGCGTAGCCGTGCTTCGCCGCCACCCGCTCGGCCCAGCTCTCCACCGTCGGCCCCGCCACCTCCACGGTGCGGCCGCAGGTGCGGCAGACCAGGTGGTGGTGGTGGCCCTCGCTGCACCGGCGGTAGAGGTGCTCGCCGCCCGGCGGGCGCATCACGTCGATCTCGCCCGTGTCGGCGAGCCCCTGGAGCGTGCGGTAGACGGTGGTCAGCCCGACCCGCTCGCCGCGCTCGCGCAGCATCGCGTGCAGCTCCTGCGCGCTGTGGAAGCCCTCCAGCTCGCCGAGCAGCGCGCTCACCGCCGAGCGCTGCCGGGTGTTGCGGACAGTGGAACCCGCCATGATCATGATCCCTCCCCGGCGTGGCTCACCGCGTCGGCCACGATGTGTGCGACGTGCTCGTCGACCAGCGCGTACGCGATCTCGCGACCCCGCCGGGAGCCGCGCACCACGCCGGCGCCCCGCAGCACCCGCAGGTGCTGGGAGACCAGCGGCTGGGCGGCGCCGAGCTTGTCGACCAGCTCGTGCACGCAGCGCTCGCCCTCGGCGAGCTCGCTGACGATGGCCAGCCGGATCGGTGCCGAGAGGGCACGCAACAGCTCGCTCGCGCCCTCGAAGGCGTCGTAGCCTGATCCGTCGGTCACCCTGTAACGGTAACCAATCCCACCGACACGGCGCTGACCAGGATCAGTGGAGCACGACCTCGTGCGGCTCCGGCGCGGGCGCGGCGGCGGGGGTGCGCCGCCGGCGCAGCATCCGCCACGCCGCGCCGAGGACCGCGACCACCCCGAACGAGGCGATCGCCATCAGCACCACCGAGGCGCCGGGGGCGGTGTCGGCGTTTGCGGCCACCCAGACGCCGGAGCCGGCGGCGAAGAGCCCGAGCGCCATCGCCGCCGCCATCGTGCTGCGGAACCCCCTGGTCACCTGCTGCGCGGTGGCCACCGGCACCACCATCAGCGCGCTGATCAGCAGCACCCCGACGGCCCGCATGGCGATCGTCACCGTGACGGCGGTGGCCACGGCGAGCAGCAGGTTGAGCGTGCGCACCGGCAGGCCTGAGACGCGGGCGTACTCCTCGTCGTGGCAGACCGCGAAGAGGGCCGGGCGCAGCGCCAGCATGGTCACTCCGATCGCGACGCCGAGCACCGCGATGGTGGTCAGGTCCTGCGGGGAGATCGTGGTCAGCGACCCGAACAGGTAGGCGTTGAGGTTGGCGCTGGTGCTGTCGGAGAGCCCGACCAGCGTCACGCCGCCGGCGATGCCGCCGTAGAAGAGCAGGGCCAGAGCCAGGTCGCCGGAGGTGCGCCCGCGGGCGCGGACCAGCTCGATGGTGATCGCGCCGGCGGTCGCCACGGCCACCGCGACCAGCACGGGGGAGCGGTTGAGCAGCAGGCCCGCGCCGACGCCGGTGAGCGCCACGTGCCCGACCCCGTCGCCGATCAGGGCGAGCTTCCGCTGCACCAGGTAGATGCCGAGCGCCGGGGCGGCCAGGCCGATGATCAGCGCGCCGATCAGGGCCCGCTGCATGTAGGGGTACTGGAAGAGTTCCATCTCAGCTGCTCCACAGCCCGGCGGGCTCGTCGGGACCGTGCGGGTGCACGTGGTCGTGGTCGGGCTCCGCGTGGTGGCCGGCGGGCTCGGGCACCGCGCCGTCGTGGCAGATCCCACCCTGGTGTACGACGACCGCCCGGCTGATCAGCGGCCGCAGCGGCCCGAGCTCGTGGGCCACCAGCAGCACCGTGCCGCCACCGGCGACGAAGGCGTGCAGCGCGCCGGCGAACGCCTCCTGGCTGGCGGCGTCGACCCCGGCGGTCGGCTCGTCGAGGACGAGCAGCTCCGGCTGGCCGGCCAGCGCCCGGGCGATCAGGGTGCGCTGCTGCTGCCCGCCGGAGAGGGTGGCCACGGGATCGCGGGCCCGGTCGGCCAGCCCGACCGCCTCCAGCGCGGCGGTCACCGCCGCCCGGTCCGCCGCGCCAGCCGGGCGCAGCACCCCGCGTCGGGCGAGCCGGCCGGAGGCCACCACCTCGCGGACGGTGGCCGGTACGCCGCTGCCGGCGCCGAGGCGCTGCGGGACGTACCCGATGCGGTGCCACTGCCGGAAGCGGCGCAACGGGCGGTCGAAGAGGGTGACCGACCCGGAGCTGAGCGGCACCAGGCCGAGCGCGGCGCGGATCAGGGTGGACTTGCCGGAGCCGTTGGCGCCGAGCACCGCGACCACCTCGCCGGCGGTCACGGTCAGCGAGACGTCGCGTAGCACGGGGCGGCCGTCGTAGCCGACCACCCCGTGCGCGACGGTGATGACTGGGGTTGTCACTGGCAGCTCAACGCCGTCCTCAGGGTCGCAAGGTTGGTACGCATCACCGAAAGGTAGTCGCCGCCGCCGGACGACAGCCCCTCCAGGGGGTCCAGCACCGCGGTCTTCGCGCCGACCTCGGCGGCGATGGTCTCGGCCACCTTCGGGCTGACCAGCGTCTCGAAGAAGATCGTGGTGGCCTTGTGCTCCCGGGCCTCCTGGGCGACCTGGGCCAGGCGCTGCGGGGACGGCTCGTTGTCGGGGCTCAGCCCGGTGATGCCGATCTGCTCCAGCTGGTAGCGCCCGGTCAGGTAGCCGAAGGCGGTGTGGCTCACCACGATCTCCCGCCGCTGGCAGGTCTTCAGCCCGGCCGTGAACTCGGCGTCCAGCTTCTCCAGCTCGACGCGCAGCGCCTTGGCGCGGGCCGTGTAGTCGGCGGCGCGGTCCGGGTCGGCCCGGCCGAGCCGCTCGGCGAGCTTGTCGCCGACCGTGGCGAGGCGGGTCGGGTCCAGCCAGAGGTGCGGGTCCTTGGCACCGCCCTCCTCGTGGCCGGGCTCCTCGGCCTTGCCCGACTCCTCGGGGTGGGCGTGCTCGCCGCCCTCGTGGTCGTGGTCGTGGCCGCCCGCGGCGGCGTCCAGCAGCGGCTGCACGGTCGACACGTCGAACGCGCGCTCCTTGGCGTTCTGCTCGACGGCCTCGTCCAGCGCCGGCTGGAAGCCCTTGAGGAGCACGACCAGCTCCGCCTCGGCAACCTGGCCGACCTGGCCCGGGTTCAGCTCCAGGTCGTGCGGCTCCGCCCCGGGCTTGACCAGGTTGCTCACCTTGACCGCGTCGCCGCCGATGCGCTCGGCGAGGAACTGCAGCGGGTAGAAGGCGGCCACCACGTCGACCCGCTGCGGGTCGGCGCCGGTCGTGCCGTCGTCGGAACAGGCCGTGACACCACCCAGGGCGAGCAGGGCGGTGGTGGCGACGGCCAGGGTGCGCGGGGCGGAGCGGAGGTTCATGTCATGAACTCTCCGCGACAACGATAATGATTGTCAAAAACGCATGCTTGCATGTCAGAGCAGCTTCACCAGGCCCGCGGTGACCAGCAGGGTGAGCGCCACCAGCCGGATCACCCGGGTCGGCGCCGTCTGCACCGACCAGGTGGTGACCAGCAGCGCGGCCACGGCCGCGGCGAGCAGCAGGGTCAACAGCCCGCCGACCACGCCGGGGGTGAAGAACGCGACAAGCACCAGCACGAGGGTGACCAGGAACACCGTCGTCGGGTTCGCCCGGGCCAACCGGGCCGGCATCCGGCTCTGCGTACGCTGCATCCCACAGACTCTACGAGGAGGAACCCCGTGCTGGTGACGAACCGGTTCGTGGTGGACGTCGATGTCGCCGACGAGTTCACCGAGCGGGCGCACGCCGCCCTCGCCGCCCTCGCGGCCCGCCCCGGTTACCTGCGCGGCCAACTGGTCCGGGCGCTGGACGACCCCCGGCACTGGTGCCTGGTCACCGAGTGGGAGTCGGTCGGCACCTACCGGCGGGCCCTGGGCGGCTTCGACGTCAAGATCACCGCTGTGCCGCTGCTCGCCGAGTCGCTCGACGAACCGTCGGCGTACGAGGCGCTCGCCACCGCCGCCCCGGGCGGGGACGTCGTCGCGGCCGCCAGCGATCGGGCCGCTGGTCCTTACCGCTGAGCCCGTGGGCACTACATTGCTTGCATGACCGCTCCCGGACCGGCGACCCCGCCGGCGTACCCTCCGTCGCCCGGCCAGCAGGGGGCGCAGCCGCCCGCCGTGCCCGGCCCGCCGGCGGACCCGGGCGTGCCCGCCCCGCCGGCCGGGCCGGGGGTCACCCCGCCGTTCGCGGCGCCTCCCACCGAGGGGCGCAACACCCGGCTCTGGCTCGGGCTGGGCGCCGGGGCGCTCGCCGTGCTGCTCTGCTGCGGCGGTGGCGGCGCGGCCGTGGTGGGTCTGGCCGTGACCGGCGTGCAGGCCGTGCGCGAGCAGGGCCGCACCGTCTCCACCGACTACTACCGCGCGCTCGTCGAGCGGAAGTACGGCGCGGCGTACGACCAGCTCTGCGACGACGCGCAGCGGCGCGAGTCACGCCGCGAGTTCGAGCGCCGGGTGGCCGCCGAGCCGCAGATCGCGACCTTCCGGGTGGGCGACGTGGACGCCGTCTCCCTCACCGTGCCCGTCGACGTCACCTACACGGGCGGCCGACAGGACCGGCAGGAGGTCACCCTCGGGCAGGACCAGCAGACCGGCGGCATGGAGGTGTGCGGGGTGAGCTGACCCGCCCCCGGTATTCTGCTGGGCCCGGGACGGCACGGGTCGTACCGTTGTCCCGAACTGTTCCTTCCGTCCTTACCGCGTCCCCGCCGACCGCCAGTCGGCGTAGGAGGAAACATGCCAGCCGACCGTATCGACGCCGTCGTCAGCCTCGCCAAGCGCCGAGGCTTCGTCTTCCCCTCCAGCGAGATCTACGGAGGCACCCGGTCGGCGTGGGACTACGGTCCGCTCGGCGTGGAGCTGAAGGAGAACGTCCGCCGGCAGTGGTGGAAGACGATGGTCCAGCAGCGAGACGACGTGGTCGGCCTCGACTCCGCCGTGATCCTGGCCCGCGACGTCTGGGCCGCCTCCGGCCACCTGGACGCCTTCGTCGACCCGCTGACCGAGTGCCAGTCGTGCCACAAGCGGTTCCGGGCCGACCACCTCGAGGAGGCGTACGAGGCCAAGCACGGCAAGCCGCCGGCCTCGCTGACCGAGCTGAACTGCCCGAACTGCGGCAACAAGGGCACCTTCACCGAGCCGAAGATGTTCAACGGCCTGATGAAGACCTTCCTCGGCCCGGTCGAGAGCGAGGAGGGCATGCACTACCTGCGGCCCGAGACCGCCCAGGGCATCTTCGTCAACTACAAGAACGTCGAGACGGTCGCCCGCAAGAAGCCGCCGTTCGGCATCGCCCAGACCGGCAAGTCGTTCCGCAACGAGATCACCCCGGGCAACTTCATCTTCCGTACCCGCGAGTTCGAGCAGATGGAGATGGAGTTCTTCGTCGAGCCGGGCTCGGACGAGCAGTGGCACGAGTACTGGCTCTCCGAGCGCTGGAACTGGTACCTCGACCTGGGCCTGTCGGAGAGCAACCTGCGCTTCTACGAGCACCCGAAGGAGAAGCTCTCCCACTACTCGAAGCGCACCGTCGACATCGAGTACCGCTTCCAGTTCGGCGGGACCGAGTTCGCGGAGCTGGAGGGCATCGCCAACCGCACCGACTTCGACCTCACCACGCACAGCAAGCACTCCGGCGTCGACCTGTCCTACTTCGACCAGGCCAGGGGCGAGCGCTGGATGCCGTACGTCATCGAGCCGGCCGCCGGCCTCACCCGCGCGGTGCTCGCGTTCCTGCTGGAGGCGTACGACGAGGACGAGGCGCCGAACACCAAGGGCGGCGTGGACAAGCGCACGGTGATGCGCTTCGACCCGCGGCTGGCCCCGGTCAAGGTGGCCGTGCTGCCGCTGTCGCGCAACGAGGCGCTCTCGCCGAAGGCGAAGGGCCTCGCCGCCGACCTGCGCAAGCGCTGGGTGGTGGAGTTCGACGACTCGCAGGCGATCGGCCGCCGCTACCGCCGCCAGGACGAGATCGGCACCCCGTTCTGCGTGACTGTCGACTTCGACACCCTGGACGACAACGCGGTGACCGTCCGGAACCGGGACACCATGGCCCAGGAGCGCATCGCGCTGGACCAGGTCGAGCGCTACCTGATCGAGCGCCTCCCCGGCTGCTGAGCTGTCCAAGGGGCCCGGGCCAGCGCGGAAACGCGCCGGCCGGGGCCCCTTACACTTGTCCGGTGACTGCTGTGACTGCGCCCGCGCTGCGCCCGTTGTCCATCGGGCGGCACGAGGTGTGGCCGCCGGTGGTGCTCGCGCCGATGGCCGGCATCACCAACGTCGGCTTCCGGCAGCTCTGCCGGGAACAGGGCGGCGGCATCTACGTCTGCGAGATGATCACCACCGTCGCGCTTGTCGAGCGGAACCCGAAGACGCTGCGCATGATCGCGTTCGGCGACGACGAGCGACCCCGCAGCCTCCAGCTCTACGGCACCGACCCCGAGATCACCGCCGCCGCCGTGCGGATCGTGGTGGAGAAGGACCTCGCCGACCACATCGACCTCAACTTCGGCTGCCCGGTCCCCAAGGTCACCCGCAAGGGCGGCGGCTCGGCGCTGCCGTGGCGCCGCCGGCTCTTCGCGCGGCTGGTCAGGGCCGCGGTGGACGCCGCGTCACCCGCCGGGGTGCCGGTCACGGTCAAGATGCGCAAGGGCATCGACGACGACCACCTGACGTACGTCGAAGCGGGCCTCGCCGCCCAGGACGCGGGCGTGGCGTCGGTCGCCCTGCACGGGCGTACGGCCGCGCAGCGCTACTCCGGCACGGCGGACTGGGACGCCATCGCGACGCTCAAGCAGGCCCTCGACGTGCCGGTGCTCGGCAACGGCGACATCTGGGAGGCCGACGACGCGCTGCGGATGGTGGCGCACACGGGCGTCGACGGGGTGGTGATCGGCCGGGGCTGCCTGGGCCGTCCGTGGCTCTTCGCCGACCTGGAGGCCGCGTTCGACGGCCGCCCGGAACGCCGCCTGCCCACCCTCGGCGAGGTGGCGCTGACGATGCGCCGCCACGCCGAACTGCTGGTCGACCAGTTCACCGCCGGCTCCCGTACCCCCGCCCGGGGCGAGCGGGACGGCTGCACCGACTTCCGCAAGCACGTCGCCTGGTACCTCAAGGGCTTCCCGGTCGGCAGCGAGCTGCGCCGCGAGCTGGCCATGATCGAGAGCCTGGCCCAGCTCGACGACCTGCTCGCCAAGCTGGACCCGACCGAGCCCTTCCCCGTGTCCACCTTGGGCCAGCCGCGCGGCCGCACCAACTCGCCCGGGAAGGTCTTCCTGCCGGACGGCTGGCTGGCCAGCCGCGACGACGACACCGTCCCGGAGGGCGCCGAACTGGCAGACTCGGGCGGCTGAGCCCCCGGCCGTCACCCTGGGCCTCGGCTCCCGGCTCGGCTCCCGGCTCCCGGCTCGGCTCCCGGCTCGGCTCCCGGCTCCCGGCTCGGCTCCCGGCTCGGCTCCCGGCTCCCGGCTCGGCTCCCGGCTCCCGCCTCGGCTCCCGGCTCCCGCCCCGGGCCTCGGCTGCGACGCGGTCCGGCCTGCTCTGCTGCGGACGCCGGATGAAGGTGAAGACTCAGCTGCCCCGGGCTCTGGCTGCGGCTCGGCCCCGGCTGCCGCCCTGGGCCTCGGCTTCGGCTCGGCCCCGGCCTACCCGGCTACGGACGCTGGGGTGAAGGTGAGAGACGACGAAAGGGCCGGCCCCTTGTGGGGCCGGCCCTTTCGTTGGGTATCGCTGGGTGGTGCGTGTCGCGGGTGTGTGTCAGGCGGTGTAGCCGCGGGTGGCGATCCAGTCGGCGAGGTTGTCGACGCTCATCCGGTAGGAGGCCTGGTTGGGGTCCGCGGAGTCGGCGATGGTGACGGTGTTGCCGTTGTCGCGGTAGCCGACGACGCTGATGTAGTGCCCGCCTTCGAAGGAGTGGGTGGTGCCGTCGGTGTCGGTGGCGGTGCCGGCGATGTTGGCGACGATGGCGTGGCCTTCGTCGATGGCGGTGACGATGTCGCCGCGTAGCTTGTCGGTCTGCTTGTCGTCGGCCTTGGCGCCGGGGATCTCGACGGACTGGTAGGCGTCCTTGCCGGTTTCCTTGTTGAGGACGGGGGTGATGTCGTTGATGGAGTTGGTGCCGGCTTCGGTGGTGCCCATGCGCTGGGCCATGCCGTCGACGTCGATGTTCTTGCCCTGGACGCTGAGGGCGTTGCGGGCGGCGGCGGGGCCGCAGTAGTAGAAGTTGGGCTGTGCTTCGTAGCGCACGCCGAGTTCGCGCTCGCCGCCCTTGCGGTCCTGGGTGACCGTGGCGGACGCGGGGGTGGTGGGGGCGGCGAGGGCGGTGGTGACGGGGCCGGCGATGGCGCCGCCGGTGAAGGCGAGCCCGGCAGCGGTCAGAGCGGTCTTACGCAGGATGTCGGTACGCATGATGGCAGCACCTTTCGATCGGGGGTACGCGGACGCGCGGGGGAGCGGCGTGCCGCGAGGGGGGAAGTCAGAACGGATCACTCCGGCGGTGGGGGGCCTGCTCGGGCGTCCGGGATGTCTCAACGACCCGGGTCGGCCAGTCATTCCGCCGGCCGCTCGGGCCATCGTGGCGCGGGGGAGCGCCGTGGGTATGCCATGTTCAACGACCCGCACCGGCCCACGATTCCGCCGCCGAGGTGGCGTCGGCCACGGGACGCACCGGACAGCGGCGACATCCAGGCACGGACTCGGACACCGCGAAGCGGACAAAGCTCCCACGGCTCCGCACCCCGCCGCAGCCCGCCGCAGTCCGCCGCCGTCGGTCGTCGGGTGCAGCATGGGGCGGCGGGCGCGCTGTCGAGCTGATGTCGTAGACGACTCACGCTGCCCTGACGGCACGAACCGCGACTTCTTTCCGCGCCAATCCCACGCCTCTCCGGCCTGGGACGGACGGGCACCGCTGAATCGTCTACGACATCAGCTCGACAGCGCCCGAGGAGCGCATCCGTGCCGCCTGTCCGCGTGCCCGCCAGCAATGGGCACCACGGCAACTGGCGGTACGTGCCCTGCGTGACGCGTCAGGTGGAACCGCCCTGTCCCGAGATCGAGAGGCATCCGCGACGGCGATGGCGACGACCCGTGACCGTCCACGGCACCTGTGACCGTCACGGCACCCGTGACCGCCACAGTGACCGCGACCGCGACGGCAGCGGCGACCGCCACCGCCCCGTCCCTGCGCCGAGCACGGTGGGCCACACCCCGGCGGTGCCCACTCTCGCGTCCGTCCGCTGGGCTCCTACCGGAGATCTTGGTGAGAAACCGCCCCTCCAGGGGCCATCTCCTACCAAGATCTCCACCGGTGATCCGGTGATCCGGTGATCCGGTGATCCGGTGATCCGGTGATCCGGTGGACCCGTGAGCCGGGTGACCCAGTAACCGGGTGAGCCAGGTGACCCGGTGACGACCGCGATGGCGGCGGCGACCGCCACCGCGGCGGGGATGGGGGCGTTGGGCGTGGGGCGTCAGGCGGACGGGCCTGGCGCGGGGGCTTCCTCGGGGCCGGTCTGGGTGGGGATGGCCGTTTGCGGCGCGCTGTGAGTCGGGTGGCCGGTTTGAGTGGCGATGGCCGTTTGCGGCGCGCTGGGAGTCGGGTGGCCGGCCTGGGTGGGGATCGTCGCCTGCCGCCTTGTGGGAGCTGGCCGCTCAGCGGGCCAGGGGATCTCCGGCGAGCGGTGGAAGGCCATGCCGGCCGCGGTCCAGCGCGGGCCGTGGCCGGCCAGCCGGTCGCGGAACCCGGCCCAGTCGTGCGTCGCGCGGGGCGACCAGCCCAACTCGGCGATCGCGGGCAGGCGCGGGAAGAGCATGAACTCGACCTCGGCCCGCGAGGTGACCGACTCGGTCCACAGCGGCGCCTCCACGCCCAGCACCGCGTCGGCCGGCACGCCGGCGACGTGGGTGCCGGGATCCCAGTCGTACGCCCGCCGCACGTCGATCAGGCCGGCCCAGTCGTGCCCGATGGGGGTGTCCGGGGCGTACTTCATGTCGAGGTAGGCGTGGTTACCAGGGGAGAGGAGGAGTCGGGCGCCCCGGTGGACGGCGTCCGCCGTGACCGGGTCCTCGCCCTTGGTGCCCCACCACTGGAGCACCCGCCCCTCGGCGTGCGCGACGGGCGCGATCTGGTGCCAGCCCACAACCGTCCTGCCGGTTGCGGCGACGATGCGCTGGGTCCGCTCGACGAAGGCCGCGTACGCGTCGGGACGTACCTTGAACGCCTCGTCGCCCCCGATGTGCAGCCACGGCCCGGGGGTAAGGGCCGCGATCTCGCCCAGCACGTCGGCGACGAACTCGTACGTCCGCTCGTTTGTGGGGTCGACGTAGCTGAAGCCGACCTCGGTGCCGGTGTACGGCGGCGGCGCGGTGCCGTCCGGAGCCAGCTCGCCGTACGCGGTCAGCGCGGCGTTGGTGTGCCCCGGCAGGTCGATTTCCGGCACCACGGTGACGTGCCGCTCGGCGGCGTAGGCGACGATCCGCCGGTAGTCGTCGCGCGTGTAGTGCCCGCCCGGGCCGCCGCCCACCTCGACCGCCCCGCCGACCTCCGCGAGCCGGGGCCAGGAGTCGATCGCGATCCGCCAGCCCTGGTCGTCGGTGAGGTGCAGGTGCAGGTGGTTGAGCTTGTAGCGGGCCAGGTGGTCGATCACCCGCAGCACGTCCGGTACGCCGAAGAAGTGCCGGGCCACGTCGAGCATCGCCCCCCGGTAGGGGAAGCGGGGCCGGTCGGTGATCGAGCCGCCGGGCAGCGCCCAGTGCTCGGCTACCGGCACCGGGCTCTCGATGGCGGCGGGCAGGAGCTGCCGCAGCGTCTGCACGCCGTGGAAGAGCCCAGCCGGGGTGGCGGCCTCGATCCGTACGCCGTCGGGCGTCACGTCGAGCCGGTAGCCCTCCGGGCCGAGGTCGGCGGAGGCGGCCAGCGTCAGGGTGATGCCGCCGGCCGGCTCCGGTCGGGTGGCGTCGGTCACCGGCAGCGGGTAGCCGGTGGCCGGCCGGAGCAGGGCGGCCAGCTGTCCGGCGACGGCGCGGGCGTCGTCGCCGTTCACCCGGATCGCCGCGTCGGGAGTGAGGACGAAGTCCGCGCCCGGGACCGGCGTGACCCGCTCCGGCGCGGGCACGACGTCGCCCAGCCGGACCCGGGCCGGCGTGACGGGCAGGTCGTCGGCGGCCCCCGGTGGCGGGGCGAGCAGGTCGTCGGCGGCCCGGGTCGCCGCCCGGGCCAGCTCGGCGGCGGCCGGTTCGTGGACCGGCAGGGTGTGGTGGCCGGGCTCCCGCTCGTCCACCCCGGCGGCGCGGGACGGGTCGAGCGGCTCCGGGGCGGCGGTGGGGACGGCTGGCACGGCGTCGGCTCCGAGGGGTGTATTTGCGGCGGTTATGGCAAAGGTGAGGTTCACCGAAAAGCGTGCGGCCAAGGATACGAGGCGGAGCCGTAAATGCGTGATCGTGCGCGTGGAAGCGTTCCCAAAAACCGGTACGAACGCGGATAGTCGGGATGGCTGTGCCTATTGTCACCGAACGGTCCCGAGCCCCTCGATGTTCGCTTAGCCTTCGCCCACCGGCCGGCTTGGCACCGGGATTGCCGGTGGCCCGTCCCGGGGTATGAGAGCGACTGAACCTTCGTTAAGTGTCGGACCGGCGCGCGTGGGAGGGCTCTGGTGGCAAAGCAGGAGACGGTGGAACACAAGTACGTGTACGCCTTCGCCGAGGGCAACAAGGATCTCAAGGAACTGCTCGGTGGCAAGGGGGCCAACCTGGCCGAGATGACCAATCTCGGCCTGCCGGTCCCACCGGGCTTCACGATCACCACGGAGGCCTGCAAGGCGTACCTCGTCACCGGGGAGGAGCCGGACGGCCTGGCCGATCAGATCGCCGCGCACCTCGCGTCGCTGGAGCAGGCGATGGGCAAGCGCCTCGGTGACCCGGAGGACCCGCTGCTGGTGTCCGTCCGCTCCGGTGCCAAGTTCTCCATGCCCGGCATGATGGAGACCGTCCTCAACGTCGGCCTCAACGACCGCAGCGTCCAGGGGCTCGCGCGACAGGCCAGCGGCGCGGACGCGCAGACCTCCGGCGGCGCGGACCGGTTCGCCTGGGACTCCTACCGCCGCCTGATCCAGATGTTCGGCAAGACGGTGTGCGAGGTGCCGGGCGAGGAGTTCGAGCACGCGCTCGACGACGCCAAGCGGGCCAAGGGCACCCACGACGACCTCGACCTCGACGCCGACGACCTGCGGGGGCTGGTCGACGCGTACAAGAAGATCTTCTTCAAGCACACCGGCCGGGAGTTTCCGCAGGAGCCGCGCGAGCAGCTCGACCTGGCCATCCGCGCGGTCTTCGAGTCGTGGAACGCCGAGCGCGCGGTGCTCTACCGCCGCCAGGAGCGGATCCCGGCCGACCTGGGCACGGCGGTCAACGTGGTGGCGATGGTCTTCGGCAACCTCGGCCCGGACTCCGGCACCGGCGTCGCGTTCACCCGCGACCCCGCCAGCGGCGCCCAGGGCATCTACGGCGACTACCTGGCCAACGCCCAGGGCGAGGACGTGGTCGCGGGCATCCGCAACACCGTGCCGTTGCAGGAGCTGGAGCGCCTGGACAAGAAGTCCTACGACGAGCTGCTCGGCATCATGGCCCGGCTGGAGGGCCACTACAGGGACCTCTGCGACATCGAGTTCACCATCGAGCGCGGCAAGCTCTGGATGCTCCAGACCCGCGTCGGCAAGCGCACCGCCGCCGCGGCGTTCGTCATCGCCGGGCAGCTCGTCGACGAGGGCCTGATCGACCTCGACGAGGCGCTGCACCGGGTCAACGGCGCGCAGCTCGCCCAGCTGATGTTCCCCCGGTTCCGGCTCGACCACGAGTTCCAGCCGGTGGCGAAGGGCATCGGGGCGTCGCCGGGCGCGGCGTCGGGCAAGGTGGTCTTCACCTCCGCCCGCGCGGTCGAACTGGCCGCCGAGGGGGAGTCGGTGATCCTGGTCCGGCGCGAGACCAACCCCGACGACCTCAACGGCATGATCGCGGCCCAGGGCATCCTCACGTCGCGCGGCGGCAAGACCAGCCACGCCGCGGTGGTGGCGCGGGGCATGGGCAAGACCTGCGTCTCCGGCGCCGACGAGATCGAGGTCAACGTCCCGCAGCGCCGGTTCGTCGTCGGCGGGCAGACCGTCGTCGAGGGCGACGTCGTCTCCATCGACGGCACCACCGGCAAGGTCTACCTCGGCGAGGTGCCGGTCATGCCGTCGGAGGTGGTGCAGTACTTCGAGGGCAGCCTCGACCCCGAGCACGTCGACAATCCGCTGGTCCGGGCCGTACACCGGATCATGTCGCACGCCGACGGCAGGCGGCGGCTGGCCGTCCGCACGAACGCCGACACCGGCGCGGACGCCGCCCGGGCCCGGCGCTTCGGCGCGGAGGGCATCGGTCTCTGCCGCACCGAGCACATGTTCCTCGGCGACCGGCGCGAGCTGGTCGAGCGGCTGATCCTGGCCCGCGACAACACCGAGCGGGAGGCCGCGCTGGCCGCGCTGCTCCCGTTGCAGCGCGCCGACTTCGAGGAGATCTTCCGGGAGATGGACGGAATGCCCGTCACCGTCCGGCTGATCGACCCGCCGCTGCACGAGTTCCTGCCCCCGCTGGAGCAGCTCGCGGTCAACGTGGCGGTCGCCCAGGAGCGCGGCGAGGACGTGGCGCAGGAGGAGGCGCTGCTCGCCGCCGTGCGGCGGATGCACGAGGAGAACCCGATGCTGGGCCTGCGCGGCGTCCGCCTCGGCCTGGTCATCCCCGGTCTGTTCGCCATGCAGGTCCGGGCGATCGCGGAGGCCGCGGTCACCGTAACCCGCAGCGGCGCGGTGGCCCGGCCGGAGATCATGGTCCCCCTGGTCGGCGCGGTGCAGGAGCTGGAGACGGTCCGCGCCGAGGCCGAGAAGATCATCGCCGAGGTGGTCGGGGACAGCGGCGTCGAGGTGCTGATCGGCACGATGATCGAGGTGCCCCGGGCGGCGCTGACCGCCGGCCAGATCGCCGAGGCGGCGCAGTTCTTCTCCTTCGGCACCAACGACCTGACCCAGATGGGCTGGGGGTTCTCCCGCGACGACGTCGAGGGCGCGTTCTTCTGGCGCTACCTGGAGCTGGGCATCTTCGGCATCTCGCCGTTCGAGTCGATCGACCGCGACGGCGTGGGCCGGCTGGTGCGCATCGCCGCGGAGGAGGGCCGGGCGGCCCGGCCGGAGCTGAAGCTCGGCGTCTGCGGCGAGCACGGCGGCGACCCGGAGTCGGTGCACTTCTTCCACGAGGTCGGCCTGGACTACGTGTCCTGCTCGCCCTTCCGGGTGCCCGTCGCCCGGTTGGAGGCCGGCCGCGCGGCGGTGGAGACGGACGGCTCCGACAGCCGCTGACGCGCGAGGACGACAGGCCGGCGGCGGACCCGGGGGAGCGGAATCCGCCGCCGCTGCCGTGCGGGCGGCCCGTGCCGGCGCGACCGCACCGTGGGTCGGGAGCCGGTCGCGCACCGGCTCCCGGGGGTTGCTCAGACCGGCGGGCGGCGCCAGGTGTGGGGGGTGACGCGCCGGGGCAGCCTGCCGCCCGAGGTGCGGGCCGAGAGCCGGGCGTGCGCCTCGGGCACCGTCGCCGCCCCGATCAGGCGGCTGGTGTCCAGCACCGAGCCGGTGCGCCGGGCCACCGCCCGCGCGTCGGCGTGCAGCTCGTCCAGGTCGACGCTGGCGTCGGCGACCAGCGTCAACAGGGCGTTGCGCCCGGCAGGATAGGTGACGACGGCGCCGGTCGAGGTGCGGACCACCGATTCCCGGAACTCGCCGTGCCGCACGGTGTCGGCCACCCGGTGGCCGAGGCCGAAGCTGGCCGCCGCGAGCGCGGCCAGGTGGGTGGCGTCCGTCGTCGGCAGGTCGCTGGAGATCAGCAGGCCGTCGGTGCCGGCCAGCACCGTGCCCGCCACCTCCGGGCGGCGCCGGCGCAACTCCGACAGTTCCGTTCCCATCATCGTGTCCGCGTTCACGGGCGTCTCCCCACCGTCGGGCCCTCAGTCTGGTCACGTTCCGCGCTGGGAACGCTACCGGCGGCCATGCCGGACCGCGATCCCGTAACCGTCGGCGATCGGTCGACAACTCTCGACTGTTCGGAGGTTGCGTAGCCGTCGGGCGCGCGCCGGCGGCGCGCCGTTCGCGGCGCGCGGGCGTAACCTGATCGGCATGAGCAGCGCCTGGGAGAGCCTGACCGTCGACGCCCGGGACCCCGCCCGGCTCGCCCGCTGGTGGGCCGAGGCGCTGGGCTACCAGGTGGTCACCGAGCAGCCGGACGAGGTGGAGATCCGCCGGTCCGCCGACCGGCTGCCGGGCATCGTCTTCGTGCCGGTGACCGACGACAAGACGACCAAGAACCGGCTGCACATCGACCTTCGTCCCGACGACCGGGAGGCCGAGGTCGAGCGGCTGGTCGACATGGGCGCCCGGCACGTCGACGTGGGGCAGGGCGACAGCGGGTGGACCGTGCTGGCCGATCCGGAGGGCAACGAGTTCTGCGTGCTGCGGCAGCGTGAGGACTGAGCCTCCCGGGCCGGACGACCCGGACGTCGCCCGCTGGGTCGACGAGCCGCCGAAGGACACCGGTCACGGGCGGTCGGCGTACGAGCGGGACCGCGCCCGGGTGCTGCACTCGGCGGCGTTCCGGCGGCTGGCCGCGAAGACCCAGGTGCACACGGCCGGCACCGACGACTTCCTGCGTACCCGGCTGACCCACTCGCTGGAGGTCGCGCAGATCGCCCGCGAGATGGGGGCCCGGCTGGGCTGCGACCCGGACGTGGTCGACACCGCGGGGCTCGCCCACGATCTCGGTCACCCGCCGTTCGGCCACAACGGCGAGGATGCGCTGGACGACCTCGCGGCCGGCTGCGGCGGCTTCGAGGGCAACGCGCAGACGCTGCGGGTGTTGACCCGCCTGGAGGCCAAGGTGGTGGCCCCGGACGGGAGGTCCGCCGGCCTCAACCTGACCCGGGCCTCGCTCGACGCGGTCAGCAAGTACCCGTGGCCCCGCCGCCGGGAGCAGCGCAAGTTCGGGGTGTACGACGACGACCTCCCCCTCTTCGCCTGGCTGCGTACGGGCGGCCCGGGTGACGACCGGCGCTGCCTGGAGGCGCAGGTGATGGACTGGGCCGACGACGTCGCGTACTCGGTGCACGACGTCGAGGACGGCATCCACGGCGGGTACGTGACGCTGCGTGCGCTGCTGCGCGACCCCGACGAGCGGGCCGCGCTCTGCGCCGACGTCGCCGCCACCTACTCCGGCGAGTCCCCGGCCGACCTCGGCGACGTGCTGCTGGAACTGCTCGACGACCCGGTGCTCGCCCCGCTGGCCGGTTACGACGGCAGTCACCGCGCGCAGGCGGTGCTGAAGGCCACCACCAGCGTGCTTACCGGCCGCTTCGTCTCGACGGTGGTGGCGGCCACGCAGGAGCGGTACGGCCCGGGCCCGCACCGCCGCTACGCCGCCGACCTGGTGGTGCCCCGGCGGATCGGGGCGCAGTGCGCGCTGCTCAAGGGCATCGCCCTGCGGTACGTGATGCGTCGCCCCGGCGCGGGGGACCGCTACCGGCGGCAGCGGGAGGTGCTGGCGGAGTTGGTGCACGCCCTGGCCGACCGGGCGCCGGACGGGCTGGATCCCGTCTTCGCCCCGCTCTGGTCGGCCGCGCCGGACGACGCGGCCCGGCTCCGGGTGGTGATCGACCAGGTGGCCTCGCTGACCGACCCGGCGGCTGTCGCCTGGCACGCGCGGGTGGTGCGCGGTGGGCGTGGGCATCCGCCGACGGCGGATCGGGGATGGGCAGGCGAGCGGACTTAGGCTAGCCTAACCGGCATGACGGAGCGCCCCATCAAGGTCACCACCGCCCGGGTACTGCGCACCGAGCGGCCCACCCCCCACGTCGTCCGGCTGGTGCTCGGGGGTGAGGAGCTGGCCGGCCTGCCGGTGGGCGAGTTCACCGACCACTACATCAAGATCGTCTTCCCGGCGCCGGGGACGCGGTACCCGATCCCGGCGGATCTCAACGCGCTCCGCCGTGACCTGCCCCGGGAGCAGTGGCCCCGGCTGCGCGCGTACACGGTGCGGGCCTGGGACGCGTCGGCCGGCGAGCTGACCGTCGACATCGTGCACCACGGTGACGTGGGGCTGGGCGGGCCGTGGGCGGCCGCGCTGCGCCCCGGCGACCCGGTGCCCTTCGTAGGCCCCGGCGGGGAGTACGCCCCCAGCCCCGACGCCGACTGGCACCTCCTGGTGGGCGACGAGAGCGCGCTGCCGGCCATCGCCGCCGCCCTGGAGCGGCTGCCCGCCGGCGCCCCGGCCACCGTCTTCGTCGAGGTCGCCGACCCGACCGAGGAGCAGCCGCTGGCCAGCCCGGGCGCGGTGCGCCTGACCTGGCTGCACCGGGGCGACCGCCCGGTCGGGGAGGCCCTGGTCACGGCCGTCCGCGCCCTGGAGTTCCCGCCCGGCGACGTGCAGGCCTTCGTGCACGGCGAGGCCACCTTCGTCAAGGATCTGCGCCGCCTGCTCCGCGTCGAACGCGCCGTTCCCCGCGAGCGGCTCTCCATCTCCGGCTACTGGCGCCGGGGCATGGACGACGAGGGCTGGCGGGCCAGCAAGCCCGACTGGAAGCGGCAGGTGGAGGCCGAGGAGGCCGCCGCCGTCCCTGCCTGACCGACCCCGGCCGGGCAGGTTCGCCCGATATCGCCGTGTGCCGCCCTCCTGCCCAGCAGGATGGGCAGGGGGTGGCGCATGAGCGGGCAGGTACGGGACCAGGCCGTGGGCCGGATCGACCGCACGGTGCTGGCGCTCAGCGTCGGCGGCGTACTGGCCGTGGTGGCGTGGGGTGTGCTGGCCCGAGGCTCCCTGGCGGGCTTCGGCGAGTCCGGGCTGGCCTGGGTCATCGACACCTTCGGCTGGTTCTTCGTGGTGGCCGCCGACGCCTTCCTGGTGCTCTCGGTGATCATCGCGGCGACGAAGTTCGGCCGGATCCGGCTCGGCGCCGACGACGACGAACCGGAGTTCAGCACGCTGGCCTGGGTCGCCATGATGTTCAGCGCCGGCATGGGGATCGGCCTGGTCTTCTTCGCCGTGGCCGAGCCCATCCAGCACTACGCCGCACCTCCGCCGGCCACCGGCGTCGCACCGCAGACCGGCGCGGCCGGCGCGACGGCGATGCAGTACACCCTCTTCCACTGGACGCTGCACCCCTGGGGGATCTACGCGGTCGTGGCGCTCGCGCTGGCGTACTCGACCTTCCGCAGGGGCCGGGAGAACCGGATCTCGGCGGCCTTCCGGCCCGTGCTCGGGGATCGTGCCGACGGCGCGGCCGGACGCGCGATCGACCTGCTGGCCGTCTTCGCCACCGTGTTCGGCTCGGCGACCAGCCTCGGCCTCGGCGCGCTCCAGGTCGCCGCCGGCCTCGACCTGGTGGCGGGGATTCCGGACACGACCGCGGTGGAGCTGGTGGTGATCGGCGCGCTCACCCTGGCCTTCGTCATCTCCGCCTTCTCCGGGCTGCACCGGGGCATCAAGTGGCTCTCCACCACCAACGTGCTGTTGGCGGTGCTGCTGATGCTCTTCGTCTTCGCGGTCGGGCCGACCATCTACACGCTGGAGGTCCTGCCGGCCTCGGTCGGCGACTACCTGAGCAACCTGGTCTTCATGTCCACCCGCACCGGGGCCTTCTCCGATCCGTCCTGGCTCGGCTCCTGGACGATCTTCTACTGGGCGTGGTGGATCTCCTGGGCGCCCTTCGTGGGCACCTTCATCGCCCGCATCTCCCGGGGCCGCACGGTCCGGCAGTTCGTCGTCGGGGTGCTGCTGGTGCCGAGCGGGGCCAGCGCGGTCTGGTTCGCCGTGATGGGCGGGAGCGGGCTGCGGGCGCAGGCCACCGGAGCCCGGGACCTGGTCGCCGACGTCGGGGCGGGCACCGAGCAGGCTCTCTTCGGCCTGCTGGACGCGCTGCCGCTGGCGACGCTGACCAGCGTGCTGGCCATGGTGCTGATCGCGCTGTACTTCGTCACCAGCGCCGACTCGGCGTCCCTGGTGCTCGGCTCGCTGACCTCCCGGGGCGCGCTGCGCCCGCACCGCGTGCTGGTGGTGGTCTGGGGCGTGCTGATCGGCGCGGTCGCCGCCGTACTGCTGCTGGTGGGCGGGCTGGACGCGCTGCAACAGGCGACCATCCTCGTCGCCCTGCCCTTCGTCGTGGTGATGCTCGGCCTGGCCGTCGCGCTGGTCCGGGACATGGCCCGGGACCCGGCGGTCAACCCACCGCCGCGGGTCCGCCGCTCCGGCCTGGCCGCAGCCGTCCGGGCGGCCCGGTCGTACGACGAGGAGGACCCGCCGCCGGTGCGGCGCTACCTGCGGCGCCCGCGCTGACCCGGCGTGACCGCCCGGACGCCGCGCCGGGCGGGGTGGCCGTCGCGGGCGCGAGCGCCGAGGTGACGGCGGTGGGCGCCACACGCGGCGTCCCCCGGCGGCGCGGTGTCGGTGCGGCAGGGCAGGATGTACGCCGAGGGGGTGGCGGACATGGCTGGGCGGATCCGGGACGAGGACATCGCGCTGGTCCGGGAACGCAGCTCGATCGCCGACGTCATCTCCGAGACGGTGACCCTGAGGTCGGCCGGCGGCGGCAACCTCAAGGGGCTGTGCCCGTTCCACGACGAGAAGAGCCCGTCGTTCAACGTCTCGCCCGCCCGCAACGTCTGGTACTGCTTCGGCTGCGGCGCCGGCGGCGACGCGATCAAGTTCCTGATGGACGCCGAGCACCTCAGCTTCGTCGAGTCGGTCGAGCGGCTCGCCGACCGCGCCGGCCTCCAGCTGCGCTACGTCGAGAACGACCCCGCCGCGCCGCGCACGCGCCCGCAGCAGGGGCAGCGGCAGCGCCTCGTCGCCGCGCACGCCGCCGCCGTGGAGTTCTACCGCGGCCAGCTCACCACCGCCGGCGCGCGTCCGGCCCGGGAGTTCCTGGCCCGACGCGGCTTCGACCGGGCCGCCGCCGAGCGCTACGGCTGCGGCTTCGCACCCGACGCCTGGGACCTGCTCACCAAGCACCTGCGTCAGCAGGGCTTCAGCCACGACGAGCTGGTCACCGCCGGGCTGTCCCGCCCGTCGCGCTCGGGCACGCTGATCGACCGGTTCCGCCGCCGGCTGATGTGGCCGATCCGCGACCTCACCGGCGACGTGATCGGCTTCGGCGCCCGCAAGCTCTTCGACGACGACGACGGCCCGAAGTACCTGAACACCCCCGAGACGCCGATCTACAAGAAGTCGCACGTCCTCTATGGGATCGACCAGGCCAAGCGGGAGATCGCCAAGCAGGGCAAGGTGGTGGTGGTCGAGGGCTACACCGACGTGATGGCCTGCCACCTGGCCGGGGTCCCGACGGCCGTGGCGACCTGCGGCACGTCGTTCGGCGGGGACCACATCGGGGTGCTGCGCCGGCTGCTGATGGACACCGACGACGTGGCCGGCGAGATCATCTTCACCTTCGACGGGGACGCTGCCGGCCAGAAGGCCGCCCTGCGCGCCTTCGAGGACGACCAGCGCTTCGTCGGGCGTACCTTCATCGCGGTCAGCCCCGACAACATGGATCCCTGCGACCTGCGCCTGGCCAAGGGCGACCTGGCCGTCCGCGACCTGGTCGCCCGCCGCGAGCCGCTTGTCGACTTCGCGCTGCGGCACGTGATCAACCGCTTCGACCTCGACACCGTCGACGGCCGGGTCGAGGCCATGCGCCGGGCCGCGCCGCTGGTGGCCAAGCTCAAGGACCGGGAGAAGCGCCCGGAGTACGTGCGCAAGCTCGCCGGCGACCTCGGCATGGAGATCGAGCCGGTGCAGCGGGCCGTGCTCGCCGCCGCCTCGGCCGCACCCGGCCGGGACGCCCCGCCCGCGCCCCGGCCCGCCCCGGCGGAGCCGATCGTCGACAACCCGCAGTCGATGGTCGAGCGGGAGGCGCTGAAGCTCGCTCTCCAGGAGCCGGTGCTGGCCGGGCCGATGTTCGACGCGGTCGAGGCGTCGGAGTACCGGCACCCCGTGCACGTGGCGGTGCGGGCGGCCGTCGCGGCGGTCGGCGGGGTCGCCACGGCCACCGGCGGCGCGGTCTGGATCGAGTCGGTCCGCGACGCCTGCGAGGACCTGGCCGCCCGGGCGCTCGTCGGCGAACTGGCGGTGGAGCCGCTGCGCATCGACGGCGAGCCCGACCCGCGCTACGTCTCGATCACCATGGCCCGGTTGCAGTGGGGCTCGGTGACCAGCCGGATCAGGGACCTCAAGTCCCGGATCCAGCGGATCAACCCGGTCAACAACAAGGACGAGTACTTCGCCGCCTTCGGGGAGCTGCTGTCGCTGGAACAGCACGCCCGGGCGTTGCGCGAGCAGGCCGCGGGAGGACTGTAGATGGGACTGTTCCGCCGCAAGCCGAAGCTGCCCGCGGCCCAGCGGCCGCCGCTCGCCGCCGAGGAGCGGGTGCTCGCCTGGGCCGCCGTCGGCGACGGCCAGGGCGACGGGGTCGTCGTGGCCAGCAACCTCGGCCTCTGGCTGCCCGGCCGGGCGGAGAGGCTGGGCTGGCACGACATCCTCAAGGCGGTCTGGTCCGGCCGGCAGCTCACGGTGACCCCGGCCGAGGTGTCCGCCGAGCGCGACGGCTACCTGGTGGTGGCCGACGGCCCGGCCGAGAGCCACCTGCTGCTCGACCCCGGGGAGCTGCCGCACCAGGTGCGGGAGCGGGTCACCCGGTCGGTGGCGTACACGCAGCACCGCCCGGTGCCCGGCGGCGCCGGCCGGGTCGCGGCGCGCCGGGTGCCGGGGGTGGACGGCCTCACGTGGACGGTCCGTCTCGACCCCGGCACCCCGACCGACGACCCCGAGGTGCTCGCCGAGACCGACCGCCTCGTGGCGGAGGCCCGCGCCGCCACCGCCCCGGCGGACGTCTGACCGGCGCGGGTCACCCGCGCTGGTAGAACCGCGCGGCCCCGGGGTGCAGCGGGATCGGGTCGGTGCCCGAGGCGCTCTGCTGGGTGAAGTTGCCGGCCTCGGGGTGCACCTTGACCAGGTCGGCCTGGTAGGCGAAGAGCAGCCGGGTCAGGTCGTACGCCAGCTGCTCGGGCATGTCGGCGCTGACCAGGATGACGTTCGCCACCGTGACCGTGGGCGTGCCGCTCCTCGTCTTGTAGACCTCCTTCGGCAGCTCCGCCGTGGTGTAGACCGAGCCGTGGCGCGCGGTGAGCGGCTCCATCAGGTCGACGATCGGCAGCAGCGCGTACTCGCCGGGCGCGCTGGCCAGCAGGTCGGCGATGCCCGGCGTGGGCAGGCCGCCCGAGAAGAACATCGCGTCGAGCGTGCCGGCCCGCATCCGCTTCACGGTCTCCGGCAGGGAGAGCGTGGCCCGGACGACGTCCCGGTCCGGGTCGAGGCCGGCGGCGGTCAGCAGACGCCCGGCGATGATGTCCGTGCCGGACTTCGGCGAGCCGGTGGAGACCCGCTTCCCGCGCAGGCCCGACAGCTTGGTGACCTTCGCGTCGGCGCGGACGATGACGTGGGTGTAGTTGCTGTAGACCCGGGCCAACGCCCGTACCGGCTGGGGCTGGCCCTCGAAGGCCCCGCGCCCAGCGGCGGCGTCGGCCGCGGTGTCGGCGAGGCTGAAGGCGACCTCCATGTCGCCGCTGGCCAGGCGGTTGATGTTCTCCACCGACGCGCCGGTCGGCTCGGCCCGTGCCTCGTAGCCGGGCAGGTGCCGGCTGATCACGTCCGCGTAGCCGCCGCCGAGCTGGTAGTAGACGCCTGTGGTGTTGCCGGTGGCGAGGAAGATCCGGCCACCGTGCCAGGGCTGCGGCCCGGCCTCGGCCGCGCCGCAACCGGCGGCGAGCACGGTCACCAGCAGGGCCGCCAGCAACCGGGAGGACCGTCCGATCACGCCCGGACCGCCGGCTCCAGGGCCTCCGCCACCCGCTGGACCAGCATGGCGGTCTCGTAGCCGATCTGGCCGAGGTCGCAGCCGGGCGCGGCGAGCACCCCGACGAGCGCGCGCTCGCCGACCGCCATCACCAGCATCACCCCGCCGTCCATGTCGACGATCTGCTGGCGTACGCGGCCGGCCGACATCAGCCGGGCCGCACCGACGGTCAGGCTGGCCAGGCCGCTGATCACGGCGGAGAGCTGGTCCACCTGGTCGGGCGCGAGGTGGGGCGAGGCCGCCAGCCGCAGCCCGTCGCCGGAGACCGCGAGGGCGTGCGACACGTCCGGCACCTGTTCGGCGAAGTTGGTCAGAAGCCAGTCCAGGCCGGCGCTCTCGGGATATGTCATGAAATTCTCCTGGGGGGTGTCGTCTGGGTACGTCGGGTCGCCGCGGCCACTCCCTCGGCGAGCGAGGACAGCCGGGACCGCACGACCTCGGGGTCGAGCAGGTCGCCCGCCGGCCGCGCCGTCGGGGCCTCGTGCAGCGCGGCCGGCAGCTGGCCGCCCCGGGTGCGGCGCGGCAGCCCGGCCCCGGTGAGCGGGGGCGGCGCGGGCGGGGCCGACGCGGGACGGGACGGCGGCACCGCAGCGCCACCCGACCCGGTCGGGCGCGCGCCGAGCACCGGGAGCGTGATCGTCGGCGCGTGGTGGACGCTTGTCAGGTCGGGCAGGGTGGCGGGCCCGCCGGTCCCGGTCCGGGGCCGGAACCAGGCGGTCTGGGCGGGGACGACCGGCGCCTGCGTACGCACGGGCGGCGGCGCCTGCGCGGGCACCGTCCGGACGGGTGGCGCCGGCGCGCGCACCTGCGGGGCGGCCTGCGCGGGGGCGCGTACCTCCGGGGCGGTACGCGGGGCGACGTCCTCGACGCGGGTCAGCGCCGACTCCGGGATCTCCACCTGTGCGACGGTGCCCGCGCCGCTGTTGCGCAGCTGCACCCGCACCCCGTGCCGGGCCGCCAGGTGGGCCACCACGTGCAGGCCCATGCTGCCGGCGGAGGCGCTGGAGAGCATCGCGGGGGCGAGCAGCCGCTCGTTGATCGCGGCGAGGCGGCTGTCGCTGATGCCGATGCCCTGGTCGTGCACGCGCAGCGTGAGGCCGTCGATCGTCCGCCGGCCGTCGACGTACACCGGCGAGTTCGGCGGGGAGTAGACGGTGGCGTTCTCCAGCAGCTCGGCGAGGAGGTGGACCAGGTTGCCCACGGCGGCGCCGTGCACCGCGGCGGTCGGCACGTCGACCTCCACCCGCGGGTAGTCCTCGATCTCGGAGGCGGCCGCCCGCACCACGTCGGCGAGCAGGTGGGCGCCGTCGTGCGTACGGCCGGGCTCCCCTCCGGCGAGGACCAGCAGGTTCTCGCCGTTGCGCCGCATGCGGGCGGCGAGGTGGTCCAGCGCGAAGAGCCGGGCCAGCGCGTCCGGGTCGGTCTCCTCGCGTTCGAACTCGTCGAGCAGCCGCAGCTGCCGGGTGATCAGGGTACGGATGCGCCGGGCCAGGGCCTCGGCCATCCGGGTCACGTCCATCCGCACCTCGGCCTGCTCGCCGGCCAGGCGCAGGGCGGCCCGGTTCACCGTGTCGAAGGCCTGGGCGACCTGGGCGATCTCGTCCCGGCCCTGCCCGATGCCGGCGGTCAGCCGGGTGGCCGCGCCGTCGGTCGGCGCGCCGTCACCGGAGGCGATGGCGGTGATCCGGTCCGGCAGTTCGCGGTGCGCCATGGTGAGCGCCGCGACCCGCAGCCGGCGCAGGCGACGGCTGGTGCGGACGGCGAGCAGCACGGCGGCGGTCAACGACGCCAGCGCGACGGCGGTGGTCGCGCCACCGGTGACCAGGGCCCGCCGCTGGGCGTCGCGGGCCAGCCCGGCGGCCTTGCGGTCGAGTTCCTCGGAGAGTTCCCGGCCGAGCAGGTTGTACCGCCGGATGGCCCCGCTCTGGGCCACGTACCAGGCGTCGCCGTCGGTTTTCAGCCCGGCGGGCTCGGACTCCACGTTGAGCGCGCTGTCGCGCATCCGGCGGGCGGTGGAGACGTCGGTCCCGGCCACCAGCCGGGTGTACGCGTCCGCCGCCGGCCGGCCCGCGATGCGGGAGAACTCGGCCTGACGCTGCTCCTGCGCGCCCCGCAACTGGCCGAGGCGGACCAGTTCCCCGTTCACCAGCGTGCCCCGCACGAAGACGGCGCGGAGCAGGTCGCGTTCCACGGCGGCGAGGTGTTCCTGGGCGGCCACGGCCGCCACCTCCCGGGCCCCGTTGGCCAGCTCCCGGTCGCGCAGCTGGGCCGGCAGCGCGTCGGCGACGGCGAGCAGCGACTCGACGAGCGAGAGGTAGGCCGGGTCGGCGGTGGTGCCGCCCAGCGCGGACCCGCGGGCCGGTTCGAGCTGGCCGAGCTGCGCGTCGGCGCCGTCGAGCACCTGGCGCAGGTCGGGGGCGGCGCGGCGGGCGTCCCGGCTGGCGCCGCGGTAGCGCTCGACGGACGCGTCGACCCGCCGTCGCTGCGCGTCGACGAGGGGCCGTCCGCTGCTGCCGCCCCGCTGGCGCAGGGCCGCCGTCTCGCCGAGTTCCCGTTCCAGCTCGTGCACGAGGCGCACGGTGGCCGTCGCGGTGCCGGCCAGCACCCGGGCGCGGTCCGCGTCGTCGGAGGCGTCCAGGGCGGTGGCGGTCTGGGCCGCCCCCAGCACCACCAGGCCGACCGTGGCCACCAGGATGGGCGCGAGCAGCTGGGTGCGTACCGACCACAGCCGGTCGGTGTGGTCGGCGGGCCGGTGGTGCCGGCGTACGCGGCCGGGGGTGGGGAGCGACACTCGGGCCCTCCGGGGTCAGGGTCGGGGGCGCCGGGCCCGGGCGCGAGGCCCGGACCCGGCGCCGGGGATCAGCGTGCGCCGAGGTCCTGCAACGCCTTGTCCGCGCCGCGGTGCAGCGGTACGGGGTCGGTCTTGCGGGCGTTGTCCAGGTTGATGCCCTTGGCGGCCGGGTTGGCCTGGGCCAGGGCGTCCTTCTTGTCGAACACCGTCCGGGTGATCGCGCAGGCCACGTTCGCGTTGAGGTCCTTGCGGACCAGCAGCACGTTCGGCACCACGATGGTCGGGGTGTCCGCGGCGGTCTTGTAGACGTCCGCGCCGATGGTCCCGGCCTGGTACGCCGGGTTGAGCTCGGTCATCTTGGGCAGCAGCGGGGTGATGTCGATGAACTTCACCTTGTCCCCGGCGGTGGTGAACAGGTCGGTCAGCCCGCCCGTGGGCACGCCGCCCGACCAGAACAGCCCGTCGACGCTGCCGTCCTTGACGCCCTCGACGCTCTTGGTCAGGTCGAGCCGCTGCGCCTGGACGTCCTTGGCCGCGTCGAGGCCGGCGGCCTCCAGCAGCCGGTTGGCGATGACCTCGGTGCCGGACTTCGGGGAGCCGGTGGAGATCTTCTTGCCCTTCATGTCGGCGACCGAGTTGATCCCCGAGTCGGCCCGGACGACGACCTGCGTGTAGTTGTCGTAGATCCGGGCGAGCGCCTCGACCGGCTGCGGGGCCGTGAAGCTGCCCTTGCCCTGCACCGCGTTGACCGCCGTGTCGAACAGCGAGAAGGCGACGTCGTACTGCCCGCCGACGAGCTGTTCGATGTTCTGCACCGAGGCGCCGGTCTCGGCGGCGGTGCCGGTCAGCTTGCCCTCGGTCGCGCCGGAGAGCTGACCGGCCAGCGCGTTGCCGACCACGTAGTAGACCCCGGTGGCGTTGCCGGTGGCGATGCCGACGCGGGTGCTGTCGGTGACCTTGCAGGTGATCTCACTGGCGGCGTCGTCCTTGGTCGCGCCGTCCTGACGGCCTCCGCAGCCGGCGGTGCCCGCGGCGACGAGGGCCAGCGCGCCAACCCCCGCGGCGAGCCGCATGTTGATCCGTCTCACTGTTTTTCCTCCCCATGGTTCACCGTTGGTACTGCTGACGGCCCGCCGTTCCGGCCGGCGGATCCGCGTCTGACGAGCACGCCCGCCACCATGACGGCGGCCAGGGCGGCGCCGATCGCGACGGGCACGGGTTCGAGCCAGAGCAGCGTGAGCCCGGCGAGCGCGCCGACGATCCGCTCCGGCGCGCCGGCCGGGCCGACGCCGGGCAGCCAGCCGCCCGCCGCCACCGCGAGCACGGCGACGCTGAGGGCGGCGACCGTCGCGGCGACGGCTATCCGCTGCGGGCCCCCGATGCCGAGCAGCCCGAGGCCGGTCGGGGTGACCACGAAGGCGAGCGGGATGAGGTAGGCCGGCAGGGCGTACCGCAGGGTCTGCCACATGGTCGGCACCAGCCGGCCGCCGGTCACCGCGGCGGCGGCGACCGCGGCGAGCGCGGTCGGCGGGGACGCCTCGGACAGCACCGCGAAGTAGAAGACGAACATCGCCGCGGCGGGCGCGGTGACGCCCAGGTCCAGCAGGGCCGGGCCGATGATCACCCAGCCGATCACGAACGACGCGGTGACCGGCACGGCCAGGCCGAGCAGGGTGAGGGCGACGGCGGCGAGCAGCGCGGTGAGCGCCAGCACCACGGCCGGCTCGGAGCTGACGGCCTGGGCCCCGCTGACCAGCAGCGCCGCCGCCTGGGGGCCGAGGCCGGTCTTGGTGGTGGTGGCGGTGATGATGCCCGCGGCGGCACAGACCGCGCTGACCGCGAGGACGCCGCGCACGCCGGCGCTGAGCGCGGCGAGCAGCCGGGCCGGGGTGAGCCGGTGCCGACGGTCGAGGAAGGACAGCACGGCGGCCAGGATGGTGGCCAGCACCACGGCCTTCGTCGCGGAGAAGCCGACGGCGAGCAGCCCGACGATCGCGAAGAGCGAGAGGAAGTGGTAGCCGAACCGGGCCAGCAGCCGGCCGGCGGAGGTCGTGTCGATCACCACCGGCCGCACGCCCGAGCGCCGGGCGTCGATCTCGACCGCGAGGAGGATGCCGAGGTAGTAGAGCACCGTCGGGACGGTCGCCCAGCCGAGCACCTGGAGGTACGAGACGCCGAGGTACTCGGCGATGATGAAGGCCGCCGCGCCGAGGGTGGGCGGGGAGAGGATCGCCCCGACGCCGGCCGCGGCGAGCATGCCGCCCGCCCGCTCCGGCGGGTAGCCGGCGCGGCGCAGCACGGGCCAGGTGACCGCGCCGATGCTGACGGTCGTCGCCGCGCCGGAGCCGGAGACGGTGCCGAGCAGGAACCCGGAGGCGACGGCGGTGCGCCCGGCGGCCGTACGCGAGCGCCGGAAGGCGGCGGCGGAGAGTTCCACGAAGAACCGGCCGGCCCCGGAGAGGTCCAGCACCGCGCCGTAGATGGTGAACAGCACGATGTACGTCGCCGCGACGTCGAGCGGGGTGCCGTAGAAGCCGCTGTCGGAGTTGTAGAGGCCGTCGACGATCTGTCCGAAGTCGAGGCCGGCGTGGGCCACCGGCCAGGACTGGGGCAGCAGCCCGCCGTAGTAGCCGTAGCCGAGGAAGACCACGCAGACGGCCGGCAGGATCCAGCCGGTGGTGCGCCGGCACGCCTCCAGCAGCAGGATCAGCAGGACGGTGCCCATCGCCACGTCCATGCCGACGAGCAGGCCCTGCCGGTCGAGGAAGGCGTCGTACCCGCCGCCGCCGTCGCCCAGGTCGACGGGCAGCACCGGGTAGAGGCAGCTGACCAGCGCCGCGCCGGCCAGGATCCAGTCCGGCAGGGTGGGGCCCCGGCGCCTGGGGCGCTCCGCCGGGACCGCGTCGCCCGGCCCGGTCGCGTCCGTGCGGCGCAGCCGCCGGGGCAGGCGCAGATCCGCCGGGTACGCCAGGAAGACCATCGGCAGGATGCCGGCCAGGAAGATGACCAGGTAGAACTTGCTCCCCTGCGGCAGCGGGTAGAACACCTGCCAGAGGGCGAGCAGCGCGATCGCCAACGTCGTTCCGGTGACCAGCACGCCGATCGGCCCGGAGAGTTCCCGCCCGGGCTTTTCGTCCTCGAACTGCGCGGCGAGTTCCCGTGGATCGGGCGCGGCACCGTCTGGATCGGACCGATTGTCCGTCTCGCGCGGCAACGGAACCGGACCGCCATCCGGGGTGGACTCGGGGCCCACGGTGGACGGCTGCGGGGCGGGTTCGCCGGAGGAACGCACTGGTGGCACGAGGGGGCACGATACGCGAATTAGATACCGGGCGGAACATTGCTGATCATGATTGCAGCCAGTAATTAATTGGGACTCGCGATTACACAGAGAGACTGTAATTGGGTCCGGATATGCGGCAGGATGCGCGCCCTGATTGGTAAGAATGCGGCAAGCCGGGAGCGAGTCGCATCCGATGCGTCCACTCTGGTCCGGTAGCAGCGCGTTTCCGGCCCACCCCCGCGCGGCCGCCGCCGCGCCGTCGGCACCGCACCGGGCGATGACGCAGGGTAGTTTTCGTCGCTCTCCGTTGCCGGATGGGCCCTGACCAGGGTGCCTGTACCCCTACCGCCCGGCCCCTATCACCCCGGCGACACACCCCACCGGATCCGGTGGGGGTGTCGGAACGCCCGGTGGGGGGTGTCGGATCCGGAGGTTAGGGTCGGGCGATGACCACGGCTCCACCACTCATCCAGGCGCGGGCGCTGGTGAAGCGGTTCGGCGACTTCACCGCCGTCGACGGCATCGACGTCGAGGTGCGGGCCGGCGAGGCGTTCGGCTTCCTCGGGCCCAATGGCGCCGGCAAGTCCTCCACCATGCGGATGATCGGCTGCACCTCCCCGCCCAGCGGCGGCGAGCTGCGCATCCTCGGCATGGATCCGGTGCGCGACGGGCCGGCGATCCGGGCCCGCCTCGGCGTCTGCCCGCAGCTCGACAACCTGGATCCCGAGCTGACCGTCCAGGAGAACCTCACCACCTACGCGCGCTACTTCGGCATCTCCCGGCGGGTGGCCCGGGCGCGGGCCGCCGAGCTGCTCGACTTCGTCCAGCTCACCGAGCGGGCCGACAGCAGGGTGGAGCCGCTCTCCGGCGGCATGAAGCGGCGGCTGACCATCGCCCGCGCGCTGGTCAACGAGCCCGAGATCGTCCTGCTCGACGAGCCGACGACCGGCCTGGACCCGCAGGCCCGGCACCTGGTGTGGGAGCGGCTGTTCCGGCTCAAGCAGCAGGGCGTCACGTTGGTCCTCACCACGCACTACATGGACGAGGCGGAGCAGCTCTGCGACCGCCTGGTGGTGATGGACGGCGGGCGGATCGTCGCCGAGGGCTCGCCCCGGGCGCTGATCGACCGGCACTCCACCCGGGAGGTCGTCGAGCTGCGGTTCGCCGCCGAGTCCCAGGAGGCGTTCGCCGGCAAGCTCGACGGGCTGGGGGAGCGCGTCGAGGTGCTGCCCGACCGGATCCTGCTCTACGTGCCCGATGGCGACGCGGCCGTCGCCGAGGTCGGCGAGCGGGGGCTGCACCCGGCCAACGTGCTGGTCCGGCGCAGCAGCCTGGAGGACGTCTTCCTCCACCTCACCGGCCGCACCCTGGTCGACTGACAGCGCGTCCGGTCGCTCGTCGTCGATCCGGTGCCGGTCGTCCGGCGCGACCGGGTGGGTGCGGCGGCGTCGGCCGTTACGTAGCATCGGCGGGCCGGCGGCACGTCGACCGCCCGCCGACGCACACGGGGGTGTCATGTCGGAGTTGGAGTTCCAGTCCCGCCGCCAGGCCGGGCTCGCCGCGCTCTATCTGGGCGTCTTCGCGACGATCTGGTTCAGCGTGCCGGCCGCCGAGCAGCCGCTGCGCGCCCTGCTGGTGGTCGCGAGCGGCGCGGCCCTGGTCACGGCGGTGATCGGCGCCGTCGTCGTGGCCCGCAGCCGGGGAGCCGGGGGCGTCGCGCACGACCGCGCCGCCGACCGCCGCTACCTTCTGATCGTCCTGGCCGAGTTCGCCGCCGCCGGGCTCGGCGCCGTCGTGCTCGCCCTCGTCGGCTGGTCGGAGTTCATCCCGGTGCTGGTCGGCGCCGTGGTGGGGCTGCACTTCTTCCCCCTCGTCCCGGTGCTGCGCGACCCGCTGCTGTGGCCGCTCGGGGTGGCGGTGTGTGCCGTCGCCGTGGCCGGGCTGGTCACCGCGCTCGTCTCGGCGGTGCCGGCGGGGCTCGTCGTCGGCACCGGCACCGGGCTGCTGCTGCTCGCCTACGCGGTGCAGGCGCTGCTGCGCGCGGCCCGTAAGCGCTGACGGGGCGACGGAGTCGCCGGCCTGTCGTACCCGCGAGGTAGTAAGGCCGTGGTGGACGCGGAGCGAGACGGGGGTGGTCGCGTGAGCGTGGCGCAGTCGGCGCGGGAACGCGCGCGCCCGAGGTTGCCGCGGGTGCCGGCGCTCGCGGTGCTGGCGCACCATCTCGTCGGCTACCGGCGCACCTGGCGGGCGGGGATCTTCTCGTCGTTCCTGCTGCCGGTGCTGACCGTCCTCGGCTTCGGCGTCGGCGTCGGCTCCTACATCGACCAGGGCATCGACGGGGTGAGCTACCTCGACTGGATCGTGCCCGGCCTGATCGCGTCGACCGCGTTGCAGACGGCCGTCAGCGAGTCGACGTGGCCCGTGTTCGGCAACTTCCAGTGGGTCAGGACCTACTTCGCGCAGAGCGCGGCGCCACTGCGGGTGGGCGACATCCTCGGCGGGCACCTGGCCTTCGTGGTGTTCCGGGTGGTCACCACCGTCGCGGCGTTCCTGCTGGTGACGGCCCTGTTCGGGGCGCTGCGCTCGCCGTGGGCGCTCGCCGCGCTGCCGGTGACGGCGTTGCTCGGGCTGGCGGTCGCCGCGCCGACCTTCGCGTACGCGTCGGTGGTCTCCGTCGACAGTTGGCTCGCGATGCTGCTCCGCTTCGCGGTGATCCCGATGACGCTCTTCGCCGGCGTGTTCTTCCCCGTCGAGTCGCTGCCCCTGGCGCTGCGCTGGCTGGCGTACGCGACCCCGCTCTGGCACGGCGTGGACCTGTGCCGGGCGGCGGCGCTCGGCGTCGCTCCGCAGTGGTCGGTCGCCGGTCACCTGCTCTACCTCGCGGCCTGGGCGGCCGGCGGCTGGCTGCTGGCCCGGCGCGCGTTCCGTCGTAGGCTGGTCGTCTAGGAGGAGTCGCAGTGGTCGCTCTCGTCCTGCCCCGGCTGGCCGCCGCGTCCCGCCGGTCGGTCTCCGTGGCCGAGCGCAACGTCGCGGCCCTGAAGACCGTCTACTGGCTGCTGCTCGTCTCCGGGTTCGTGGAGCCGCTGCTCTACCTGCTCTCCATCGGCGTCGGGGTCGGCACGCTGGTCGGCGACCTCACGCTGCCCGGCGGCGAGGTCGTCACCTACGCGGCGTTCGTCGCGCCGGCCATGCTCGCGTCGTCGGCCATGTCCGGCGCGCTGTCGGAGACGACCTTCAACTTCTTCGGCAAGATGAAGCAGATGAAGCTGTACGACGGGGTGATCGCCACCCCGGTGCAGCCGTTCGAGATCGCGCTGGGGGAGCTGCTCTGGGCGATGCTGCGCGGCAGCGCGTACTCGGCCGCCTTCCTGGTGGTGATGGTGGTGATGGAGCTGACCACCGCGGCGCGGGCGCTGGTCGCCTTCCCGGCGGCCGTGCTGGTCGGCTTCGCCTTCGGCGCACTGGGCATGGCGATCACCACCTTCATGCGCAGCTGGCACGACTTCGACCTGATGTCGGCGGCCCAGTTCACCCTCTTCCTCTTCTCCGGCACGTTCGTCCCCGCCGAGGCCTACCCGGCTGCGCTGCGCTGGGCGGTGGAGGTGACGCCGCTCTACCGCGCGGTGCACCTCATCCGCGGCGTCTCGGTGGGCGCGGCCGGCTGGGAGTGGGTGCTCGACGTGCTCTACCTGCTCGCGGCGATGGTCCTGGGGCTGCTGGTCGCCTCGCGCCGGATGGGCAGGTTGCTCTACGGCTAGGGCCTGTTTCATAAGAACTGGCCGGCCTGCGGCGGGCCCGGACGACGACCGGCGGCGTTGCAGTTTCGTCCGGATACCACACCGGTATCCGGACGAAACCGCGCCTTGCCGGATCGCCGCCCGGACTCCGCCTCGGCTCGACCGCCCTTATGAAACAGGCCCTGGTGGTTAACGGTGGCCGCTGCCTGGGCATGTCGAGGGGGACTGACACCGACCACGAGGAGGGGCGATGGCCTCCGACGAGTCCTCCACCCGCAGCGGACGCGACCGCGACGATTCCGGGGCGGCGGCCGGCCGGGTGGGCGACCGCCGGACGGGCCGCGCCGACCGGGGGTCCGACCCCGTTCGTGCCGAGCGGCACCGCCCGGGTCGCGGCCCGGTCGGGCCCGACGAGGGCCCCGACAGCCCGACCGAGCTGCCGGGCGCCGGTTGGAAGGCCGCGCTGCGCCGCACGGTGCGGGAGTTCCAGGACGACAGCCTGACCGACTGGGCGGCGGCGCTGACGTACTACGGGGTGCTCTCGATCTTCCCCGGCCTGCTGGTGCTGGTCTCGATCCTCGGCCTGCTCGGCCCGCGGGCCACGGAGGGCGTCAAGGAGACGGTCAACGACGTCGTCCCGCAGGACAGCATCCGGCAGATCGTCGAGGGGGCGATCGACCAGGCGCAGCAGAGCGGCGGCTTCGCCGGCTTCGCCGCGATCCTCGGTCTGCTCGCCGCGTTCTGGTCGGCGTCGGGTTACGTCGCCGCGTTCATGCGGGCCTCCAACACCATCTACGACGTGCCGGAGGGGCGGCCGATCTGGAAGACGCTGCCGATCCGCGTCGGGGTGACCGCGGTGATCGGCGTGATGCTGCTGGCCAGCGCGGTGATCGTGGTCTTCACCGGCGGCCTGGCCGAGCAGGTCGGGGAGGCGATCGGGCTGGGCTCCACGGCGGTGACCGTGTGGAACATCGCCAAGTGGCCGGTGCTGCTGCTCCTGGTGAGCCTGATGTTCGCGATCCTCTACTGGGCGTCGCCGAACGCGCGGCACGGCGGCTTCCGCTGGGTCAGCCCCGGAGGCGTGCTGGCGGTGGTCATCTGGTTGGTGATCTCGGGCCTGTTCGCGCTCTACGTCAGCAACTTCGGCTCGTACAACAAGACGTACGGGGCGCTCGCCGGTGTGATCGTCTTCCTGATCTGGCTGTGGCTGAGCAACATCGCGATCCTCCTCGGCGCGGAGTTCGACGCCGAGCTGGAGCGCAGCCGCGCCATCGAGGCGGGCCACTCCCCGGACGAGGAGCCGTACGTCGAGCTGCGCGACGACCGCAAGCTCAAGAAGAAGCGCAACGCCGCCAACCGCCGCTGACCGCGTCGCCCGTCCGCACCCGCCGACGCCCGCCACCCAGCACCGGTGGCGGGGCGTCGGCGCGCTTCCGCCCGCTCCGGGCCCTGCGCTTTTCCTGATCCTCCCGATGCTTTTGCTCGATCGGACAAAAGTTCGCGTCAAATCGGCCGAAGCTCTGGACACGTGACACGGAACACTCCTACTGTGTCGGCACGACACCTCGGCATCACGTCGATGTGAACGAGCCCGCGAAGAGGTGAGTCCGGTGCGGACAGTCGACCCCCTGCACGTACGGCTGCTGCGGCTGCTCCGTGACGAGGGCGCGGTGTCCCGGGCCGAGCTGGGCGACCGGTTGCAGATGCCCCGTCCCCGGCTGCTGGCGGAGCTGGAACGGCTCGTCGCCCTCGGCTACGTCGCCGAGGCGGGGCTGGCCGCCTCCCGGGGCGGTCGCCGTTCCACCCTGGTCGAGCTGAGCCCGCGCCTGCGCTTCGCCGCCGTCGACCTCGGCGCCAGCTCCATCGACGTCGAGGTGGTCAACGGCCGGCTGGAGCCGGTCGCCGCGTACGCCGAGGCGGCCGACATCCGCACCGGCCCGAAGGTGATCCTCCAGCGGGTCAACGAGCTGCTGCACAAGGCCCGGGTGGACGGCGCCTATGAGCGGCTCGACGCCGTCGGCATCGGGGTGCCCGGCCCGGTCAGCTTCCGCGACGGCGTGCCGGTCTCCCCGCCGATCATGCCCGGGTGGGACCGGTTCCCGGTGCGCGAACTGCTCACCCGCGAGCACGGCTGCCCGGCGGTGGTCGACAACGACGTCAACATCATGGCCATCGGGGAACGGCACGGCGGGGTCGCCCACTCCGTGGACGACTTCCTCTTCGTGAAGATCGGCACCGGAATAGGGTGCGGGATCTACCTCAGCGGCGAGGTCTACCGGGGCACCGACGGCTGCGCCGGGGACATCGGCCACATCCAGGTCGACGCGCAGGGCCCGATGTGCTCCTGCGGCAACGTCGGCTGCCTGGAGGCGCTGTTCAGCGGGGCCGCGCTGGCCAAGGACGCGACCGCCGCCGCGCGCAGCGGGGTGTCGCCGGCGCTGGCCGAACGCCTCACCGCACACGGCGCGGTGACCGCGCTGGACGTCGCCGGGGGTGCCGTCGAGGGGGACGTGACGTGCATCCAGCTGATCCGCGACGGGGGTCGGCGGGTGGGTGGGGTCCTGGCCGGGCTGGTCAGCTTCACCAATCCGTCGATGATCGTGATCGGCGGCGGGCTCGCCCAGCTCGGGCACATCCTCCTCGCCGAGATCCGCAGCGTCGTCTACCGCCGGTCGCTGCCGCTGGCCACCGGCAACCTGCCCGTCGTCCTGTCCGAGCTGGGCCCGCGCGCCGGCGTCGCCGGTGCCGCCGTGCTGGCCAGCGACGTGGCCTTCGCGGAGGCATCATGAGTGAGCAACTGGTCGAGTCGCCCGCCGACGCCGTCGCGGGCGAGGTGGTGCTGCGCCTCACCGACGTGGTCAAGACCTTCCCGGGCGTACGGGCCCTGGACGGGGTGCAGCTGGAGGTGCGCGCCGGCGAGGTGCACTGTCTGCTCGGGCAGAACGGCGCCGGCAAGTCCACCCTGATCAAGGTGCTCGCAGGGGTGCACCGGCCCGATTCGGGGCTCGTCGAGTGGCGGGGCGAGCCGACCACCTTCGCCAACCCGCAGGCCGCCATGCGCGCCGGCATCGCCACCATCTACCAGGAACTCGACCTGGTCGAGGACCTCTCGGTCGCGGAGAACGCCTTCCTCGGCCACGAGCCGCGCCGGCTCGGCTTCGTCCGGCGGGGCGCCATGGCCCGGCACACCCGGCAGATCCTCGGCCGGCTCGGCCACGCCGAGATTCCGCCCGGGCGGATGGTGCGCGCGCTGCCCGCCGCCGGCAAGCAGATCGTCAGCATGGCCCGCGCCCTCTCCCACGAGGCCCGGCTGATCATCATGGACGAGCCGAGCGCCGTGCTGGCCCACGACGAGGTGGGCAACCTGTTCCGGATCATCCGGGAGCTGACCGCGCAGGGCATCGCCGTCATCTACATCTCGCACCGGCTGGAGGAGATCCGCGAGATCGGCGACCGGGTCACCGTACTCAAGGACGGCCGGACCACCGCGGCGAACCTGTCGGCCCGCGACACCCCGACCCGCGACCTGGTCAGCCGGATGACCGGCCGCACCATCGAGTACGTCTTCCCGGACCGCCCGGCCGGCGCGGCGGGCGGCGCGGAGCTGCTCACGGTCGAGGGTCTGACCCGGGCCGGCGAGTTCGCCGACGTCTCGCTCGGCGTGCGGGCCGGCGAGATCGTCGGCATCGCCGGGCTGGTCGGCTCGGGCCGTTCCGAGCTGCTGGGGACCATCTACGGCGCGCGCCGTGCCGACGCCGGCTCGGTGCGGATGGCCGGCCGGGCGCTGCGCCCCGGCAGCGTCGGCGCGGCGGTGCGGGCCGGCATGGGGATGGCCCCCGAGGAGCGCAAGAGCCAGGCACTGCTGCTGGGCGAGCCGATCTACCGCAACGTGACCCTGGCGACCTTCGCCCGCTACGCCCGCGCCGGGTTCACCGACGCCGGACGGGAACGGGCCGAGGCGGACCGGATCGCCGAGAGCCTGGAGCTGCGCCCCCGCGACGTACGCCGGCCGGTGCGCACCCTCTCCGGCGGCAACCAGCAGAAGGTGGTGGTCGGCCGCTGGCTGCTCGGCGACACCCGGCTGCTACTGCTCGACGAGCCGACCCGGGGCGTCGACGTCGGCGCCCGGGCGGAGCTCTACCAGGTGATCCGGGGGCTGGCCGCGCGCGGCGTCGGGGTGCTGCTGGTCTCCAGCGAGGTCCCCGAGGTGCTCGGCCTGGCCGACCGGGTGCTGGTGATGCGGGAGGGGCGGGTCGTCCACGAGGCCCCGGCCCGCGAACTCGACGAGAACACCGTGCTCGACCTCGTCATGGCGGGGTCCCTGATGGAAGGCGCACCGGCATGAGCGACGCGACGCCCACCCCCACCACGGCGCCGGAGCGGGCGGCGCAACTGCCGGCGCAGTCGCCGCCGGTGGACCCGGCGCAGACCGGGGCGGCCGTCGACAAGGTGGCGGCACCGGGCCGCATCTCCTGGTGGCGGGGCGAGGGTGGCGAGGGCGCCAAGCGCAACCTCGGCCTGATCGGGGTGCTGGCCGTGCTCGTCGTGATCGGCGCCCTCACCCGCTCCGACCTGTACTCCAACCCCGACTGGGTGTGGGACAACGTCCTGAGCATCCTCAAGCTGGCGGCCGTGGTCGGCGTGGTCACCGTCGGCATGACCTTCGTGATCATCGGCGGCGGCATCGACCTCTCCGTCGGCGCGATCGTCGCGCTGGCCGGCGTCTGGTGCACCACGGTGGCCACCCAGAGCTACGGCGCCGGCGGCATGATCTTCAGCGCGCTCACCGTCGGGCTGGCGGTCGGCCTGGTCAACGGGCTGCTCATCTCGTACGGCCGGCTGGTGCCGTTCATCGCGACCCTCGCCATGCTGGTGGCGGCCCGGGGCCTGGCCGCCGAGATCTCCGACAAGCAGACCCAGGTGTCGGACAACGGCTTCATCAACGGCCTCGCCAGCAACAGCCTGCTGGGCATCCCGCTGCTGGTCTACATCCTCGCCGCCGTGGTGGCCGCCGGCTGGGTGCTGCTCAACCGCACCACCTTCGGCCGGCGTACGGTCGCCGTCGGCGGCAACCCGGAGGCCGCCCGGCTCGCCGGCATCAACGTCCGGCGGCACACCGTGCTGCTCTACGCGCTCTCCGGGCTCTGCTGCGGGATCGCCGCCATCATGCTCACCGCCCAGGCCAACTCGGCGCAGGCGGCGATGGCGAACCTCTACGAGCTGGACGCGATCGCCGCCGCGATCATCGGCGGCACGCTGCTCAGCGGCGGGCGGGGCACCATCATCGGCTCCCTGCTCGGGGTGGTCATCTTCGCCACCATCACCAACCTCTTCGCCATCAACGGCCTCTCCACGGAGGCCCAGAACATGGTCAAGGGCGGCATCATCGTCGCCGCCGTCCTGGTCCAGCAGGTCCAGTTCCGCAGCGTCACCCAGTTCCTGAGCCGCAACCGGCTCACCACCACCTGACCCCCCACCGCACCGACCGCGCGGCATCCGGGCCACCTGAGCGACGGTGGCCGGGCACCGCACGCGCTCTTCCGTCCCGCACCGCGAGATTTCCTCCACCACCGTCAACCCAGGAGGTCGTCATGACCCAGCACAGTCGCGACATGTCGCGCCGCCGGCTGCTCTTCGGCGGGGCCGCCGTCGGCGCCGGCGTGCTGCTCGCCGGCTGCACCAGCAACGAGACCAAGCCGACCGAGGCGCAGACCAAGGCGGCGGCCGCGCCGGGCGGCAACAACGAGCCCGGCAAGCGGGTCGTCATCGGCTTCTCCGCGCCGGCCGCCGACCACGGCTGGATCGCCGCCATCACCAACAACGCCAAGGCGCAGGCCGGGGCGTACTCCGACGTGGAGTTCAAGTCGGTCGAGGCCGGCGCGGACGCGGCGGCCCAGCGGGCGGCGCTGTCCACGCTGATCTCGCAGAAGCCGGACGTGATCGTGCTGCTGCCGCACGACGGCAAGGAGCTCAACGCGTTCGGACTGGAGGCGATGAAGGCCGGCGTTCCGGTGGTCAACCTGGACCGGGCCTTCCCCGACGCGCGGGCCTACCGGCTCCAGATCAAGGGCGACAACTACGGCATGGGCGTGGCCGCCGCCACCTACATGATCGAGCAGTTCAAGGCCAAGGGCGTCAGCAATCCGGTGATCGGCGAGATCGCGGGCATGGACGAGCTGGAGCTGACCCAGGAGCGGTCGAAGGGCTTCGTCGACACCCTGACGGCGAGCGGCTTCAAGGTCGCCAACCGCCGGGCGGCCCGGTTCACGGCCGACTCGGGGCAGCAGGAGGCGGCGCAGCTGCTCCAGGCCCTGCCGAAGATCGACGCGCTCTGGAACCACGACGACGACCAGGGCATCGGCGTGCTGGCGGCGGTCAACCAGAGCGGCCGCAAGGAGTTCTTCATGGTCGGCGGCGCCGGCTCGAAGAAGGCGATGGAGGACATCCAGGCGGACAACACGGTGCTGAAGGCGACGGTGACCTACAGCCCCTCGATGGCCTCCTCGGCCATCTCCCTGGCCCGGCTGATCGGCCAGGGCAGGGGCATGTCCGACCTGGTGGAACTCCAGGTGCCCAAGGAGATCATCCTCGCCTCCGAGACGATCACCAAGGAGAACGCGGGCAGCTACCTCAAGCTCGGGTTCTGATACACGGGGGGAGACCCACCTTGTCCACGACAGACAGAGAACTGCGGGTCGGCATGGTCGGCTACGCGTTCATGGGCGCCGCGCACTCACAGGCGTGGCGCACCGTGAACCGCGTGTTCGACCTGCCGGCGCGGGCCCGGATGTCGCTGATCTGCGGCCGGGACGCCGGGAAGGTGGCCGACGCCGCCGACCGGCTCGGCTGGGACGCGTACACGACCGACTGGCGCGACCTGATCGCCCGGGACGACATCGACGTGGTCGACGTCTGCACGCCCGGGGACAGCCACGCCGAGATCGCCCTCGCCGCGCTGGCCGCCGGCAAGCACGTGCTGTGCGAGAAGCCGTTGGCCAACACGGTCTCCGAGGCCCGGGCGATGGCCGCCGCGGCGGTCACCGCGCAGGCCGCCGGGGTGCGGTCGATGTGCGGGTTCAACTACCGGCGGGTGCCGGCGGTCGCGATGATGCGCCAGCTCGTCGCCGACGGGCGGCTCGGGGTGATCCGGCACGTCCGGGCGACGTACCTGCAGGACTGGATCGTGGACCCGCAGTTCCCCCTGGTGTGGCGGTTGCAGCGGGACAAGGCCGGCTCCGGCGCGCTCGGCGACATCGGCGCGCACATCATCGACCTGACCCAGTACGTCACCGGCCGGCGGATCACCGGGGTCAGCGCGGTCACCGAGACGTTCGTCAAGGAGCGGCCGCTGCCGGCCGGGTCGAGCGGGCTGGCGGCGACGGTGGACGGGGCGACGGCCGACGGCAACGGTGCCGACGGCCACCGCCCGGCCACCGGGGCGGTCACCGTCGACGACGCGGCGGTCTTCGTGGCCCGCCTCGACGGCGGCGTGCTGGCCACGTACGAGGCGAGCCGCTTCGCCACAGGACGCAAGAACGCCCTCCGGGTGGAGATCAACGGCTCGCTGGGCACGGTGGCCTTCGACCTGGAGCGCCTCAACGAGCTGGAGTTCTACGACGCGACGCGACCCGCCGCCGAGCAGGGTTTCAGCCGCATCCTGGTGACCGAGGGGGAGCACCCGTACATGTCCGCGTGGTGGCCGCCCGGCCACCTCATCGGCTACGAGCACTCCTTCACCCACCAGATGCGGGACTTCGTCGAGGCGGTCGCCACCGGCGTCGACCCGGCGCCCTCCTTCGTCGACGGGTTGCAGGTCCAGCTGGTGCTGGACGCGGTGACCCGGTCGGCGGAGCTCGGCTCCTCGTGGACCGAGGTGGAGCCGGCCCTGGCCACGGTCGCCGCCTGAGCCGACTCCGGCGCCGACCGGCGAGGGACCGGCCGCGGTTGCGCCCCGCGGCCGGGACGAGGTCGGAGCCGGAGGACGTGCGGCCGGGCCGGCGTGGCCCGGTGACGCACGAGCAGAACGGTCGTCCGGTGCGGCCGGACCGGGATTCCCCGGTCGCACCGGAGGACCGTCACCACCCGGCGATCCTGCCGGGCCGTGTCACCCCACGACGTCCGGTCGGCGCGCGCCGTCGTCCCGACCGGCGGATGCGGGGGAGGCAGGGACGGGACGCCGACCGGCCCTGCCTGCCAGCCCCGTCCGTCCGTGCCCGCGCCGGGATCCGGGCCGGGGTCGTCGCCGCCGACGTCGACACCGGACCGGTGGGCTCCTCCCGGGGCGGCCGGCGGACGGGGCCCATCCGCATAGATGCGTATCTTTCTGAACAAACTTCTGATATCTATATAACTCAATGCACGGCTGGTTCCTCCTGATCGGGAAGGAGCACCATGCGTACGGGTGTCTGGCTGGTGGGAGCACGCGGCTCGGTCGCGACCACCAGCATCGTGGGGGCGCTCGCCCTGCGGTCCGGGCTCACCGGCCCGACCGGCTGCGTCACCGAGCTGCCCGACCTGCGCGGGCCCGCCCTGCCGGCCTTCACCGACCTGGTCCTCGGCGGGCACGACGTCGTCACCACCCCGCTGGCGAAGCGGGCCGAGACCCTGGCCGCCGCCGGCGTGCTGCCCGGCCGGCTGGTCGCCGCACTCCCCGACGAGCTGGCCGCCGTCGAACGCGAGCTGCGTCCGGCCCCTGCCGGCGGCACCCAGGCGGACCGGGCCGCCGCGACCGTACGCGACCTCACCGACTTCCGCCGCCGGCACGGGCTGGACCGGGTGGTGGTGGTCAACGTCTCGGCCACCGAACCCGCCGCCCGCCCGCACCCGGGCCACGCCGACCCGGTCGCGCTGGCCGCCGCGCTCGCCGGCCCCGACGAGGTGCTGCCGCCCAGCTCCCTCTACGCGTACGCGGCGGTGCGGGCGGGCTGCCCGTACGTCGACTTCACCCCGTCCACCGGGCTGCGGCTCCCGGCCCTGGTGGCGCTGGCCGCCGAGCGCGGGATCCCGTACGCCGGGCACGACGGCAAGACGGGGGAGACGCTTGTCAAGTCCGTGCTCGCGCCGATGTTCGCGATGCGGCACCTGGCGGTGCGCTCCTGGTCCGGGGTCAACCTGCTCGGCGGCGGCGACGGCGCCACCCTCGCCGATCCGGCGGCCAACGCGGCAAAGGTGGAGAGCAAACAGCGGGTGCTCGGCGAGACCCTCGGCCACCTGCCGCAGGGCGGCACCCGGATCGAGTACGTCGAGGCGCTGGGCGACTTCAAGACCGCCTGGGACCTGATCACGTTCGCCGGGTTCCTCGGCACCGGGATGCGGATGGAGTTCACCTGGCACGGCTGCGACTCGGCCCTGGCCGCGCCCCTCGTGCTCGACCTGGCCCGACTCACCGCCGCCGCGCACGCCGCCGGCCACGCCGGCCCCCTGACCGACCTCGCCTTCTTCTTCAAGGACCCGCTCGGCACGCCCACCCACTCGCTGGCCGACCAGTGGACCCGACTGTGCGGCTTCGCCCACCGGCTGCACGCGGGAGGCACCGATGCCGCGCCTCGCTGACCTCGCCGAACTGGTCCGGGCGCCGGCCGCGCTCTCGGTGCCCGGGGACGTCGTCGCCGGCGCGGCCGCCGCCGGCACGCTCGGGCGGCGTACGCCCGCGCTGGCCGCCGCGTCCGTCCTGCTCTACTGGGCGGGGATGGCCGCCAACGACTGGGCCGACCGCCGGCTGGACGCCGTCGAACGCCCCGAGCGGCCCATCCCCAGCGGCCGGGTGGCCCCCGGGGCCGCGCTCGGCCTCGCCGCCGGGCTCACCGCCGCCGGGGTCGCGCTGGCCACCGCCGCCGGTGGCCGGCGCGCCGCGACTGTCGCGGTCCCGCTCGCCGCCGCCGTCTGGGGGTACGACCTGGCGGCGAAGTCGACGGCCGCAGGCCCGGCCGTGATGGCCGCCTGCCGGGGGCTGGACGTCCTCCTTGGCGCGACGGGTGGACGGGCGCTGCGGGCGGTGCCGGCGGCGGTCACCGTGGCCGCGCACACGTGGACGGTCACCGCGCTCTCCCGCCGCGAGGTCACCGGCGCCGACGCCGCGCTGCCGCTGCGTACCCTCGTCGGCACCGCACTGGTCGCCGCGGGCGCCGCCGTCCGGCCCCGCCCCGACCGGGCCGCGCTGCCGGCGCTGCTGGCCGGCTGGTACGCGGCCCGCTACGGCGCGGCCCAGGCCCGGGCGGCGGCCGACCCCCGCGCCGGCCGGGTGCGGGCGGCGGTGGGAGCCGGGATCACCGGGCTGCCCGCGTTGCAGGGCGCCCTCACCGCACGCGCCGGGGCCGGGCTGCTGGGGCTGGCGGTGGCGGCGGCCGCGCCGCTCGGCGGCCGGCTCGCCCGAAGGATCTCCCCGACATGACCGCCCCGACCCGTCCCGCGTCGGGCCCCCGGGGCACGGCGGTGGCCGGCGCGGCCGACGGCGACGGCGGGCTCCGGTTCGGCTACGGCACCAACGGGTTCGCCAACCACCGGCTGACCGACGCGCTCGCCGTCGTCGCCGACCTGGGCTACCAGGGCGTCGCGCTCACCCTGGACCACGACCACCTCGACCCGTTCGCGCCCGCGCTGGCCCGTCGGGTGGCGGCCGTCGCCCGCCGGCTCGCGGCGCTCGACCTGGCCGTGGTCGTCGAGACCGGCGCCCGCTACCTGCTCGACCCGTGGCACAAGCACGCCCCGACGCTGCTGCACGACGACCCGGCGCGGCGCGTCGAGTTCCTGCGCCGGGCCGTGCGGATCGGCGCCGACCTGGGCGCGGAGGCCGTCTCCCTCTGGTCCGGCGTACGCCCCCGGACGGTGCCACCGGAGACCGCCTGGGACCGGCTGGTCGCCGGCTGCGCGACGGTGCTCGACGCCGCCGAGGCGGCCGGCACGACGCTCGGTTTCGAGCCGGAGCCGGGCATGCTGGTCGAGGACATCGCCGGCTGGCGCCGGCTGCGCGGCGCGCTCGGCGATCCGGCCCGCTTCGGCATCACCCTCGACATCGGGCACTGCCGCTGCCTGGAGCCGCGAGGTGTCCCCGAGTGCGTACGCGAGGTCGGCCCGTACCTGGTCAACGTGCAGATCGACGACATGCGCCGGGGCGTTCACGAGCACCTGGAGTTCGGCGCGGGGGAGATCGACTTCCCGCCCGTGCTGCGGGCCCTGGGCGACGCCGGCTACCGGGGCCTGGTCGCCGTGGAACTGCCCCGGCACTCGCACGCCGCCCCCGCCGTCGCGGCCCGCTCGCTCGACTTCCTGCGCGCCGCCGCGCAGGAGGCGGCACGCCCGGGACCGGGTGCCACCGCGAAGGAGGCGGCACGCCAGCACCGGTGACGGGGCCACGTCGGCAGCACGAGGGAGGAGACGGGATGACACCGGATTCACTGCGGGCCGCGCTGCGGGGCGTACCCGAACCCGACTGGCTCGACGAGGCGCTGCGGCGGGTGGCGGCCGAACCGGCGACGATCGACAGGTTCTTCCCGGCCGCCGGGCGGCGCTGTGGCCGGGCACCGCTGCCCGGGGCGCCCGGCTGGAGCACCGACGAGGCGGTCCGGGCCCTGCTGCTGGCCGCGCTGCCGACCGGCCACGCGACCCACGCCGAGACCCGCTACCGGCAGGGCGACGCCGCCGAGAAGCGGGCCGTGCTCAAGGCGCTGCCGCTGCTGCCGGTCGGCGCGGCCGGAACGCCGCTGCTGCACGACGCGGTCCGCACCAACGACACCCGGCTGCTGGCCGCCGCCCTCGGCCCGTACGCCCGGCACCTCGACCCGGCCGCCTGGCGGCAGGCGGTGCTCAAGTGCGTCTTCACCGGCGTGCCGCTGGCCGTGGTGCACGACCTCGACGCCCGCGCCGACGGCGAACTCGCCGCGATGCTCGCGTCGCTGGCCGCCGAGCGGCAGGCCGCCGGGCGCGCCATGCCGGCGGACGCGACCGACCTGCTCACCCGGCTGCGCGAAATCCAGGAGGCCTGATGCGCATCTTCGACCCGCACATCCACATGACCTCGCGGACCACCGACGACTACGAGCGGATGGCCGCCGCGGGCGTCCGGGCGGTGGTGGAGCCGGCGTTCTGGCTCGGCCAGCCCCGCACCAGCCCCGCCTCCTTCGCCGACTACTTCGACTCGCTGGTCGGCTGGGAGCCGTTCCGGGCCGGGCAGTTCGGGATCCGCCACCACGCCACGGTCGCGCTGAACCCGAAGGAGGCCAACGACCCGCGCTGCCGCCCGGTGCTCGACCTGCTGCCGCGCTACCTCGACAAGGACGCCGTGGTGGCGGTCGGCGAGATCGGCTACGACTCGATGACGCCGGAGGAGGACGAGGCGTTCGCCGCCCAGCTCGCCCTGGCCGTGGCCCACGACCTGCCGGCCCTGGTGCACACCCCGCACCGGGACAAGGCGCGGGGCGTCGAACGCAGCCTCGCCGTGGTCGCCGAGTCCGGCGTCGCGCCGGGCCGGGTGGTGCTCGACCACCTCAACGAGGTGACGGTGGGGCTGGTCCGCGACACCGGCTGCTGGCTGGGCTTCTCCATCTATCCCGACACCAAGATGTCGCCGCCGCGCATGGTGGAGCTGCTGCGGGCGTACGGGACCGAGCGGGTGCTGGTCAACTCGGCGGCCGACTGGGGGCGCTCGGACCCGCTGCTCACCCGGGCCACCGGGGAGGCGATGCTGCTGGCCGGCTTCACCGACGACGACGTGGACCGGGTGCTGTGGCGCAACCCGGTCGAGTTCTACGGCCAGTCCGGTCGGCTCGACCTGACGGACCTGGAGCACGCCGCCGCCGACCCGCCGATCGGCACCTGGGCGGGCAACTCGATCCTGCGCGGCGGCAGCTGATGCGGCTGCGGCACGCCGGCGGCGACACCGTCCACCTCGGCTACTGCACAAACGTGCACCCCGCCGAGGACCTCGCCGGCATCCTGCGCCAACTGGACACCCACGCCGTACCCGTACGCGAGGCGCTCGGCGCCGACCTGCTCGGCCTCGGGCTGTGGCTGGCCGCCCCGGTCGCCGCCGAGCTGGCCGCCGACCCGGCCGCCCGCCGCCGGCTGCTGGCCGCGCTGACCGCCCGGGGGCTGGAGGTGGTCACGCTCAACGGCTTCCCGTACGCGGCCTTCCAGGCCCCCGTGGTCAAGGGCGACGTCTACCACCCGGACTGGACCACGCCCGCGCGGCTCGCGTACACCCTGGACCTGGCCCGGGTGCTCGCCGACCTGCTGCCCGACGACGCGGCCCGAGGCTCGGTCTCCACCCTGCCGCTGGCCTGGCGGCGGCCCTGGGACGCCGTCCACGCGGACGCCGCCCGTTACCGGCTCGACGAGCTGTCGGCGGGTCTCGCGGCCGTCGAGCGGGAGACCGGCCGACCGGTCCGGGTCGGGTTCGAGCCGGAGCCGGGCTGCGTGGTGGAGAGCACCGGGCAGGCGGTCGCGGCCCTGGCCGGGGTGGACACCGAACGGCTCGGCGTCTGCCTGGACCTCGCCCACCTCGCCTGCGCCTGGGAGGCGCCGGCCGAGGCGCTGGGCCGGCTGCGCGCGGCCGGGCTGCCGGTGGTGAAGGTGCAGGTCTCGGCCGCCATCGAGGCGCCCGCCGGGGCGACGGCGACGCTGCGCCGCTGGGTGGAGCCGCGCTTCCTGCACCAGACCCGCGCCGCCGGCTGTGCGGGCGCGGCGGACCCGGCCGACGCCGCCCACGCCGCCGACGACCTGGACGCCGCCCTGGAGGCGCGGCTGCCCGGGCCGTGGCGGGTGCACTACCACGTGCCGCTGCACGCCCCGCCCGAGCCGCCGCTCGGCTCGACCCTGCCGGTGCTGCGCGCCGCGCTGGCCGCGCTCTACGCCGGGCCGGAGGCGGGCTGCGACCACCTCGACGTCGAGACGTACACCTGGGGGGTGCTGCCGGCCGCGCGGCGCCCGCGCACCGACGCGGAGCTGGCCGCCGGCATCGCCGCGGAGCTGGCCTTCGCCCGCGCCGAGTTGCTCGCCCTGGGCCTGGCGCCCGCACAGGGCAGCGAGGTGACGACATGAGCCGGCGGCTGGTGGTGCTGGACGTGGTGGGGCTGACCCCGCGCCTGCTGGCGCACATGCCCCGGCTGCGCGCGGTCGCCGACGCCGGCTTCCGCGCGGAGCTGGGCACCGTGCTGCCCGCGCTGACCTGCCCGGTGCAGTCGACGTTCCTCACCGGGGAGCTCCCGGCCGGGCACGGGATCGTCGGCAACGGCTGGTACTTCCGGGACCTCGGCGAGGTGCTGCTCTGGCGGCAGCACCACGCCCTGGTCGGTGGCGAGAAGCTGTGGCAGGCGGCCCGCCGGGTCGAGCCGGGCTTCACTGTGGCCAACGTCTGCTGGTGGTACGCCATGGGCGCCGACGTGGACTGGACGGTCACCCCGCGCCCCGTCTACCGCGCGGACGGGCGCAAGGAGCCGGACTGCTACACCGACCCGCCGGAGCTGCACGACGCCCTCACCGACCGGCTCGGCACCTTCCCGCTGTTCAGCTACTGGGGGCCGGGCGCGGGGCTGGCGTCGTCGGCGTGGATCTGCCGGGCCGCCGAGCGGATCCTCGCCGACCACGCGCCGGACCTGACCCTGGTCTACGTCCCGCACCTCGACTACGACCTGCAACGTCACGGCCCCTCGTCGCCCCGGGCCGCTGCGGCGGCGGCCGAGCTGGACGGGGTGCTCGGGCCGCTGCTGGACGCCGCCCGCGCCCGCGACGCGACAGTGGTGGTGCTCTCCGAGTACGGCATCACCGACGTGTCCCGGCCGGTCGACGTCAACCGGCTGCTGCGCGCCGAGGGGCTGCTGCGGGTGCACACCCAGGCCGGCATGGAGTACCTCGACCCGTGGACCTCGCGGGCCTTCGCGGTGGCCGACCACCAGGTGGCGCACGTCTATGTCCGCGACCCGGCCGACGTGCCGGCGGTGGCGGCGCTCTGCGCGGGGCTGCCCGGGGTGGCCGAGGTGCTCGACGCCGACGGCCGGGCGGCGCACGGGCTGGACCACCCGCGCGCCGGCGAACTGGTGCTCGTCGCCGAGCCGGACGCCTGGTTCACCTACTACTACTGGCTCGACGACGCCCGCGCGCCCGACTTCGCCCGGCTGGTGGAGATCCACCGGAAGCCGGGTTACGACCCCGCCGAACTGTTCTTCGACCCGGCCGCGCCGGGCGCGGCGAAGCGGCGGGCCGCCGTGGCGCTGGCCCGCAAGAAGCTCGGGATGCGCTACCTGATGAGCGCGGTGGGGCTGGACGCCGGCGCCCGGGCGGTGCGCGGGTCGCACGGCCGGCTCCCGGCCGACCCGGCCGACGGGCCGGTGCTGCTCTGTTCCGATCCGTCCGCCGCCCGGGACCGGGTCGCCGCGACCGAGGTCAAGGCACTCCTGCTGGAGCTGGCGGGGCTGGCGCCGCAGGCGAACCCCGGCACGGTCCCGCCGCCGGCTGGGCCGCCCACCCCGGCGTCAGCCGGGTCGTCCGGGGAGGAGGCGTGACCGCCGTCGTCGCCCCGACCGACACGAGCGGGCTGCGGGCCCGGTTCGACGCCGCGCTCGCCGCCTTCCTCGACCGGCAGGGCCGGGACTGGCCGGACGGCGCGCCCCGGGGTGTCTTCACCGCGCTGCACCGGTTCGTGCTGGCCGGCGGTAAGCGGCTGCGCCCGCTCTTCTGCTACTGGGGATGGCGGGGCGCGGGCGGCCCCGACGGCGCCCCGATCGTGACGGCCGCCGCCGCGTTGGAGCTGTTCCACGCGTTCGCGCTGATCCACGACGACATCCTGGACGGCAGCGACCGCCGCCGGGGCGGGCCGTCGGTGCACCGGCTCTTCGCCGACCTGCACGCCCGCTCGTCCTGGCGTGGCGACCCCGAGGCGTACGGGCGTAACACCGCGCTGCTCTGCGGCGACCTCTGCGCCGCCTGGTCCGACCAGATGTTCCACGAGTGCGGCCTGGACGCCGGGCGGGTGCACCGGGGGTACGCGGTCTACGCGCTGATGCGCACCGAGGTGATCGCGGGGGAGTACCTGGACCTGGTCTCCGGGGTGGGCGACGGGTCGGTGGCGAGCGCGCTGACCGTGGTCCGGATGAAGGCGGCCCGCTACACGGTCACCCGGCCGTTGCAGATCGGGGCGACGCTGGCCGGGGCCGGGCCGGAGCTGCTCGCCGCGCTGGCCGAGTTCGGCGACCCGCTGGGCGACGCGTTCCAACTGCGCGACGACGTGCTGGGGGTCTTCGGCGACCCGACGGTCACCGGCAAGTCGGTCCTGGACGACCTGCGGGAGGGCAAGCCGACGGTGATGATGGCGCTGGCCCGGGGTGCCGCCGACCGGGCGCAGGCCGCGCGGCTGCGGGAGCTGTTCGGCAACCCGGCGCTCGACGGCGACGGCGCCGCCGAGCTGCGGAAGATCATCGAGGGGACCGGGGCCCGTGAGCGGATCGAGGAGATGATCCGGGTACGCGCGGAGGCCGCCCTGGCGGCCCTGGGGTCCACCCCGGTGCCCGCCGGGGCCCGTGCCGCCCTGACCGCCCTCGCCGCCCAGGCCGTCGACCGTCCCCATTGAGTCGCGCTCCGGCAGGCGGCGACTTTTGACGGGATCGACGAAAGTTGGTGCCGAATCGGCGGAAGGTATGGACACATCGATGCTCGCCATTTAATGTCGGGCCATCACGAATCTGTTTCGTCGAGGTGAACCGGCGGCGCGGGAACCCATCGACTGGTGACCTCCGATCGATGGGGTCCACTCCATCCCTCGCAGGTCGCGGCCAGCCGGGCACGGCACCCCGGCGGGCCGACCGCATCCCCCGCTACGGCATCCGGCGCGACGGCGCGCGCCCGCACTGGCAGTCACTAGTCAGGAAGGGACGGCACACCCATGTCCACCCAGGACGCCAACACCCCACGGCTCCGACGACGGTTCTCCGCCGCCTCGGCGCTGCTGCTGGTCGCCACCGCCGGCACGGTCGCCCTCGGCGCCGGCCCGGCCACGCTGGGCGGCCCCGGCCCGGCCCAGGCCCACCCCATCGTCGGCACCGACTTCCAGCAGGTCACCCTCGCCAAGGGCGTCGCCGAGGTGGGCGAGCCCATGACGATCGCGGTGCTGCCGGACCGGTCGGTCCTGCACACCGCCCGCAACGGCACCGTCCGGCGTACGGACTCCGCCGGCACCACCTCCGTGATCGGCACGCTGCCGGTCTACACCCACGACGAGGAGGGGTTGCAGGGCGTCGGGGCCGACCCGAACTTCGCCAGCAACCGGCACATCTACCTCTACTACGCGCCGCCGCTGTCCACCCCGGCCGGGGACGCGCCGGCGACCGGCAGCGACTTCTCGGCCTGGCAGGGCGTCAACCGGCTCTCCCGGTTCACCCTCAACGCCGACTTCACGATCAACACCGGCAGCAAGGTCGACATCCTCGACGTGCCCGCCGACCGGGGCATGTGCTGCCACGTCGGCGGCGACATCGACTTCGACGCCGCCGGCAACCTCTACCTCTCCACCGGCGACGACACCAACCCGTTCGACTCGGCTGGTTACGCGCCCATCGACGAACGCACCAACCGCAACCCCGCGTACGACGCGCAGCGCAGCGCGGCCAACACCAACGACCTGCGCGGCAAGATCCTGCGGATCAAGGTGAACGCCAACGGCACGTACTCGATCCCGGCGGGCAACATGTTCGTCGACTCGGACGCGCGGACCCGCCCCGAGATCTACGCGATGGGCTTCCGCAACCCGTTCCGGATGAGCGTGGACCGGGCCACCGGCATCGTCTACGTGGGCGACTACGGCCCGGACGCCGGCACCACCAGCGCCCGGGGGCCGAGCGGCCAGGTGGAGTTCAACCGGGTCACCGGGCCCGGCAACTACGGCTGGCCGTACTGCACCGGCACCAACACGGCCACCGAGACGTACGCCGAGTGGGACTTCGCCGCCGGGACCGCCGGGGCGAAGTACAACTGCTCCGGCGGGCCGACAAACAACTCCTTCCGCAACACCGGCCTGCCCACCCTGCCCGGCGCGAAGCCGGCCTGGATCCGGTACGCCGGCGACGCCGGCACCCCGCCCGAGTTCGGCGGCGGCTCCGAGTCGCCGATGGGCGGCCCCGTCTACCGCTACGACGCCGCGCTGAACTCGACCACCAAGTTCCCGCAGTCCTTCGACGGGCAGTTCTTCGCCGGCGAACTCGGCCGAGGCTGGGTCAAGCCGATCCACCTCAACGCCGACGGCAGCCCGGGCGGCATCGACACGTTCCCGTGGAACGGCAAGCAGATCATGGACATGGCGTTCGGGCCCGAGGGTGCGCTCTACATCCTCGACTACGGCACCGGCTACTTCAACGGCGACGCCAACTCGGCGCTCTACCGCTACGACTACATCGCCGGCGGCAACCGGGCACCGACCGCCGTCGCCGCGGCCGACAAGACCTCCGGCGCGGCCCCGCTGACCGTGAACTTCTCCTCGGCCGGGTCCAGCGACCCCGAGGGCGGGGCGCTCACGTACTCCTGGGCGTTCGGCGACGGCACCAGCTCGACGGCGGCCAACCCCAGCAAGACGTACACCGCCAACGGCACCTACCAGGTCACCCTGACCGTACGCGACCCCCAGGGCGCGACCGGCACGGCGAACGTGCAGATTGGCGTCGGCAACACCGCGCCCACGGTCACCATCAACAGCCCGGCCAACGGCAAGCTGTTCAGCTACGGCGACACCGTGCCGTTCAGCATCACGGTGACCGACCCCGAGGACGCCGCCATCGACTGCACCAAGGTCAAGATGACGTACGTGCTGGGCCACGACAACCACGGCCACCAGATCACCTCGAAGAACGGCTGCTCCGGCTCGATCACCATCCCCGTCGACGGTGAACACGACGACGCGGCGAACATCTTCGCCGTCTTCGACGCCGAGTACACCGACGCGGGCGGGCTGACCACGCACAAACAGCACACCCTCCAGCCCCGCAAGCGCCAGGCGGAGCACTTCAAGACCTCCTCCGGCGTCGGCACCTTCGACAAGGGCACCGCCGAGGGCGGCAGGACCGTCGGCGACATCAACAACGGCGACTGGATCGCGTTCGAGCCGTACCGGATCGACAACGCGACCTCGTTCAGCGCCCGGGTCTCCTCGGCCGGCGCCGGCGGCACCCTCCAGGTGCGGCTCGGCTCGCCCACGGGCACCGTGCTCGGCTCCGCGACCGTGCCGGTCACCGGTGCCTGGGACGCGTTCACCACGGTCAGCGGCAGCATCTCCGGGGCGCCGGCCAGCACCGGCACGCTCTACCTCACGTTCGCCGGCACGGGCACCGGCGCGCTCTACGACGTGGACACGTTCGCCTTCACCACCGGCTCGGCGGGGGTCCGCACCGGCCCGGTCGTCGGGCTCGGCGGCAAGTGCCTGGACGTACGCAACGCGGCCACCGCCGACGGCACCCAGATCCAGATCTACGGCTGCAACGGCACCGCCGCGCAGACGTGGACGGTGACGCCGAACTCGACGGTGAAGGCGCTGGGCAAGTGCCTGGACATCTCCGGCGGCGGGTCCGCCGACGGCACGAAGATCCAGCTGTACGGCTGCAACGGCACCGGCGCGCAGAACTGGTCGGCCCAGGCGGACGGCACGCTGAAGAACCCGCAGACCGGCAAGTGCCTGGACGTCTCGGGCAACACCCCGACCGACGGGCAGCCCGTGCACCTGTGGACCTGCCACACCGGCGCCAACCAGAAGTGGACCCTGCCCTGACCTGAGGCGGGGAGGGGCACGACGGCCCCTCCCCGCCCCGGCAGGCCCTTGACAGCCCCGGCATTGGAGAGCGACATGCGCAGACTCCTCCGACCCCTCCTCGGCGCGGCCACCGCCGTCCTCGCCGTCCTCGCCTGCACCACCCCGGCCACGCCGGCCAGCGCCGCCGACGCCCCGTACGACGTGCTGGTCTTCTCCAAGACCGCCGGCTTCCGGCACGACTCCATCGCGGTCGGCACCCAGGCGATCCGCGACCTCGGCGCGGCCAACAACTTCACCGTCACCGCCACCGAGGACGCCGCCCAGTTCACGACGGCCAACCTGTCCCGCTTCGAGGCGGTGGTCTTCCTCAACACCACCGGCGACGTGCTCGACGGCACGCAGCAGAGCGCCTTCGAGTCGTACATCGGCGCCGGCGGCGGGTACGTCGGCGTGCACGCCGCCGCCGACACCGAGTACGGCTGGTCGTTCTACGGCAACCTGGTCGGGGCGTACTTCGCCTCGCATCCGGCCATCCAGCCGGCCAACGTGAAGGCGGAGAACCGGGCGCACGCGGCCACCGCGCACCTGCCGCAGACCTGGAACCGCACCGACGAGTGGTACAACTACCAGACCAACGCCCGCTCTACGGCCCGGGTGCTGGCCACCCTCGACGAGTCCTCCTACACGGGCGGCTCGATGGGCGCCGACCACCCGCACTCGTGGTGCAAGACCTACAGCGGCGGCCGGTCCTTCTACACCGGCGGCGGGCACACCCAGGCGTCGTACGCCGAGCCGGCCTTCCGCGCCCACCTGCTCGGCGGCATCCGGTACGCGGCCGGCCGGGCCAAGGCCGACTGCCGGCCCGAGACCGGCTACACGCCGCTCTACAACGGCTCCACCACCGGCTGGTCCCAGGCCGGGCCGGGCAGCTTCAGCAACGCCGACGCCACCCTCACCTCGGTCGGCGGGATGGGCCTGTACTGGTACAGCGCGAAGCAGTTCACCAACTACTCGCTCAAGCTGGACTGGCGACTCGCCGGCGACGACAACTCCGGCGTCTTCATCGGCTTCCCACCGTCGAGCGACCCCTGGTCGGCGGTCAACAACGGCTACGAGGTGCAGATCGACGCCACGGACGCGGCCGACCGCACGACCGGCGCCGTCTACACCTTCAAGTCCGCCGACATCGCCGCCCGGGACGCGGCGCTGAACCCGCCGGGGGAGTGGAACACCTACGAGCTGCTCGTCGAGGGCGAGCGCCTCCAGGTCTTCCTCAACGGCGTGAAGATCAACGACTTCACGAACACCGACCCGGTCCGCTCGCTCGCCGGCCACATCGGGCTGCAGAACCACGGTACCGGCGACGACGCCTCGTTCCGCAACATCCGGATCAAGGAACTCGGCGTCAACCCGCCGGTCGGGAACACCGTCCAGGCCGAGGCGTTCAGCTCGGCCTCCGGGGTCTCGCCGTTCACCAAGGCCGGCGCGAACGGTGGGCAGACCCTCGGCCACATCGACCCGGGGGACTGGGCCGCGTACGCCGGGCTCGACCTGACCGGCACGACGTCGCTGCGGGCGCGGGTGGTCTCCGGCGGGCCGGGCGGCACCATCCAGGTGCGTACGGGCTCCGCGACCGGCACCGTCCTCGGCTCGGTGGCGGTGCCCAACACCGGCGGCTGGAACACCTTCGCCGACGTCACGGCCGCCCTCTCCGGTGTGCCGTCCGGCACCGGCACGCTCTACCTGACCTTCACCGGCTCGGGCACGGGGCTCTTCGACGTGGACGACTTCACGCTTGTCAAGGGGGGCGGCAGCGGCGGCGTCGGGCCGATCCGGGGCCTGGGCGGCAAGTGCCTGGACGTACGCAACGGCGCCACGGCCGACGGCACCCAGATCCAGATCTACGGCTGCAACGGGTCCACGGCGCAGACGTGGACGGTGACGCCGAACTCGACGGTGAAGGCGCTGGGCAAGTGCCTGGACATCTCCGGCGGCGCGTCGGCCGACGGCACGAAGATCCAGCTGTACGGCTGCAACGGCACGGGCGCGCAGAACTGGTCGGCCCAGGCGGACGGGACGCTGAAGAACCCGCAGACCGGCAAGTGCCTGGACGTCTCGGGCAACAACCCGGCCGACGGGCAGGCCGTGCACCTGTGGACCTGCCACACCGGCGCCAACCAGAAGTGGACCCTGCCCTGATCCGCTGACCCTCCCGTTCCTCCCCGCGATCCCGCGGTCCGCGCCCGGCACGGTGTGCGCACCGGGGACGGACAGCCGCAGGATCGCGGGGAGGGGCGGGGGCTTTCGTGGGCGGCCCGGCGGTCCTAGAGTGGGGGCGGCGACCGTGGCGGTTGCCGGTGACCGGCGGGAGGCGCAACCCGGCGGGTCCAGGTGCACACCCGCACCCACCGGTGTCCCGCCGTGGCCCGCCGCCGCACCGGCCCGGCCGGTCGCCCTCGCCCCGGTCACGCACCCACGGAATCCCCCATCAACACAGGGGAGTAGCACCATGGCGCGACCCATCACGCTCTTCACCGGCCAGTGGGCCGATCTTCCGTTCGACGAGGTCTGCCGCCTCGCCTCCGAGTGGGGCTACGACGGGCTGGAGATCGCCTGCTGGGGCGACCACTTCGAGGTCGACAGGGCACTCGCGGACGACTCGTACGTCGAGCGGAAGCGCGAGACCCTGGCGAAGCACAACCTGAAGGTCTTCGCGATCTCCAACCACCTGGTCGGCCAGGCCGTCTGCGACCACCCGATCGACGAGCGGCACCAGGGCATCCTGCCCGCCCGGATCTGGGGCGACGGCGAGCCCGAGGGCGTACGCCGCCGCGCCGCCGAGGAGATCAAGGACACCGCCCGGGCGGCGGCGAAGCTCGGGGTGGACACCGTCGTCGGCTTCACCGGCTCGTCGATCTGGCACACGCTGGCGATGTTCCCGCCGGTGCCGCCGTCGATGATCGAGCGCGGCTACCAGGACTTCGCCGACCGGTGGAACCCGATCCTGGACGTCTTCGACGAGGTGGGCGTGCGCTTCGCCCACGAGGTGCACCCGAGCGAGATCGCGTACGACTACTGGACGACGAAGCGGGCGCTGGAGGCGGTCGGGCACCGGCCCGCGTTCGGGCTGAACTGGGACCCGTCGCACTTCGTGTGGCAGGAGCTGGACCCGGTGAACTTCATCTTCGACTTCGCCGACCGGATCTACCACGTCGACTGCAAGGACGCGAAGGTGCGCACCGGGGACGGGCGGCGGGGCCGGCTCGCCTCGCACCTGCCGTGGGCGGACATGCGGCGCGGCTGGGACTTCGTCTCCACCGGCCACGGCGACGTGCCCTGGGAGGACTGCTTCCGGGCCCTGAACGCGATCGGCTACGCCGGCCCGATCTCGATCGAGTGGGAGGACGCCGGGATGGACCGCCTCGTCGGCGCCCCGGAGGCGTTGCAGTTCGTCCGCCGGCTCGCCTTCGACGCCCCGGCCGCGGCCTTCGACGCCGCGTTCACCAGCAAGGACTGACCGCCCCGGGTGGCGCCCGAGCGGGCCGTCGTCGGGGGCCCGTACACGAACGGGCCGGTCGCCCTGAGGCGACCGGCCCGCGCGAAGGTGCGATCAGAGGGTGCTGCCGTTGGTGCCCGAGCTGGACGGCTTGCTACGGGGCGTGGCGGTGGTCGACCCGGAGGTCGAGGCCGTGCTCGACGACCCGGTGGAGCTCTTCGCGCCGACCGTGGCCGGCGTGCCGGCGAACGCGTCGTCGGCGGCGGTCAGCTCCTGCTTGTGGCCGTTGCTGCTGAGCTTCTCGCCCAGCTTCGACTGGCCGAGCTTGTCCTTGCCCTCGCTGTAGAGGCGGGTCGCCTGGGCCTGCGCGACACCGGCCGCCTCCTGGACGGTCGGGTGGTCGAGCACCTTGCGGCCCCGGATCACCAGCTCCTCGTACTTCTCCCGACCGGCACGGGCGCCCAGGACGAATCCCGCAGCCAGCCCGCCAAGGAACATCATCTTTCCGCGCATGGCGGCTCCTTCCGTACCTGACGCGCCGTCGACCGACGGTTACCCCGCCGGAGGCGACCAAATCGCGCCTGCCTTCTCTGTCTGCAGCTAACTACCCATCCTGCTCTCCGCTCATACCTCCTTGTGCCGGGATGACGATTTGTCCGGGTTTATTGTCGTGTGCGCGGGCGCCGATCGAAGCGGTAACCCCCTGGACCAACACCCCCCGGAATCCTGTACTCTTGTGCCGTCGCACGGCGCAGCGAGATCGGCGCCGGACGACACAACGGTCCCCCGTAGCTCAATTGGCAGAGCAGCCGGCTGTTAACCGGCAGGTTTTTGGTTCGAGTCCAAACGGGGGAGCTTCCACACCAGACGCCCGTCGGCCACGCCGGCGGGCGTTCGCCGTTCCCCACGCCGCGCCCATCGCTCCAGCCTCCCTCTGCCGCCGCTCCCGCCCCGTGTCTGCCGGCCGCCCCCCGCCGCCGTGGCCCGCGCCCGTCGTGGCGGGGATCGCGCCCGCCAGGTGTGCGGGACGACCTGTTTCGCCCACTTCCGGGCCGCGCGCCCGGCAGGATGGTCGCTGTCGACTTGGACTCCCGCTGCGTCGATTGGTGCGTCGATTCGTGGGTAGGTGAGTGGCCGGGCCGGCTGTCCCGGACCGACGGAGAGCGGGAGGTGCGCGATGCTCGCCGAGACCGATGTCGTCGTGGTCGGCGGCGGCCTGGCCGGGCTCGCCGCGGCCCGGCGGCTGCACCGCGCGGGTGTGCCGTGGCGGCTGCTGGAGGCCGGCGGCCGGCTCGGCGGCCGGGTCGCCACCGACGCGGTCGACGGCTACCTGCTGGACCGGGGCTTCCAGGTGCTCAACACCGCGTACCCCCGGATCGGCGCACTGCTCGACGTCGACCGGCTGCGCCTCGGACACTTCACCTCCGGCGTGCTGGTGCGCAGGGGCGACCGGCTGGCCCGCCTGGTGAACCCGCTGCGCGAACCCACCGGCGCGCCCGGCACCGCGCTGGCCGGCGTGGGCTCCCTGCTCGACCGGCTACGCTTCGCCGCGCTCGCCACGGGCTGCGCCACCCTGCCGAAGGAACGGCTGCTCAACGCCCAGGAGACCACCACCGAGGCCGCGCTGCGCCGCGCCGGCCTCTCCGACGCGATCGTCGAGGAACTGCTGCGGCCGTTCCTGTCGGGGGTCCTCATCGACCGCGAGCTGGAGACCTCCAGCCACGTGCTCGCGATGGTGCTGCGCTCCTTCGCCCGGGGCCGGATCGGCCTACCCGCCGAGGGGATGGCCGCGCTGCCCCGCGCCGTCGCCGACCCGCTCCCGGCGGAGCTGATCGACCTGGACACCCCGGTCGCCGAGGTCGCGCCCGGCCGGGTCCGCACCCAGGCCGGCGACCTCCGCTGCCGCGCCGTCGTGGTCGCCGTGGACCCGCCGGCTGCGGCCACGCTGCTGCCGGGCCTGCCGGCGGTACGCACGCACGCCTACACGACCTACTACCACAGCACTCCGGAGCCGCCGCTTGACGAGCCGATCCTGCTCCTCGACGGCGACCGGCGCGAGATCGTCGCCAACACGGTGGTGGTCAGCAGGGCCGCGCCCACGTACGCGCCGGCAGGACGGCACCTGGTCGCCACCTCGGTGGTCGGCCCGTCGGCCCCGCCCGAGCCGACGGTACGGGCGGAACTCACCCGGCTCTACGGCCGGTCCACGGCGGACTGGACCCACCTGACCACGGTGTCCATCCCCGACGCGTTGCCCGCCGCGCCCCCGCCGCAGGGGCGGCTGCGCAAGCCGGTGGCGCTGGGGGAGGGCCTGTTCGTGGCCGGGGACCACCGGGACAGCCCCTCCATCCAGGGTGCCCTCGCCAGCGGCTGGCGGGCCGCCGGGGCCGTCCTGTCGGAGCTGCGTACCGGCTGAACGGGGGGTCACGTCCCGTTGAAGATCACTTATGCTCCTCGCCATGCCCGCACCCCTTCCGCCGCCCGACTTCGACGCCGCGGCGGCGTACCCCCAGGTCGGTCAGGTGCGCGCGGCCCTCGCGGCGCGCGACTGGCCGGCCCTGCGCGCGCTCGTCGACGGGCAGGACCCGCACGGCCGGACCTTCCTCGTCGGCGAGGCCGGCGAGGCCGAGGACATCGAGGAGTTCCTGCGTGAGGTGCTGGCGCAGCGGCCCGACGACGCGCTCGCCGGCGCCCTGCTGGGATCGCACCTGATCCGCGCCGGCTGGCGGATCCGCTCGTCCTACCGGGCGCAGCACGTCAGCCGGGAGCAGTTCGCCCAGTTCCACGCCCACCTGCGGCGCGCCGAGCAGGTGCTGATCGACGTGACTGCCCGGCACCCGGACGACGCGGCGGCCTGGACGCAGCGGATCACCAACGCGCGCGGGCTGGAGCTCGGCCAGGCAGAGGCCCGCCGCCGCTACGACCAGCTCGCCAAGCACCATCCGCACCACCTGCCGGCCCAGGCCTCGCTGCTGCAACAGTTCTGTCCCAAGTGGAGTGGCACCTGGGAGCGGGCACACGGCTTCGCCCGGGAGTGCGCCGACGCCGCCCCGCCCGGCGCCCCGAACGCGGTGCTGGTGGTCGAGGCCCACCTGGAGGAGGCGCTCGACCATGACGACCTCCGCGAGGCGGGCGCCCACCTGCGCGGCGCGCACGTGCAGCGCGAGATCCACCAGGCGGCGCAGCAGTCGGTCTGGCACCCCGAGTTCCGCAACGACTGGGGCTGGGTCTGGGTGCGCAGCGTCTTCGCGATGGCCTTCTGCCTGATGGACGAGTACCAGGCGGCGGCACAGCAGTTCGCGGCCATGGGGCCGCTCGGCGACGAGGCGATGTTCGGCTACATCGACGGCGACTCGACCAAGCAGTTCCAGAAGTTCCGCGACAAGGCGTACGCGAAGGGTGGGCGGTCATGATCCAGGAACTGGACGTGGACGGGGTGCCCACGCTGCTCGCCCCCACCGGCGGGCCGATGCGCGCCGGGCTGACCTTCCGGGTCGGCACGGCCGACGAGACGCTCGCCCGCAGCGGCATCACCCACCTGCTGGAACACCTCGCGCTGGCCCCTCTCGGGCTGGCCGACTACCACGTCAACGGCGCCACCGCGCCGGTGTTCACCACGTTCCACATGCAGGGCTCCGCGCAGGACATCGCCACCTTCCTCACCTCGGTCTGCGCCAACCTGACCGAGCTGCCGACCGGCCGGCTCGACGTGGAGAAGGAGATCCTGCGCACCGAGTACAGCAGCCGGGGCACGGCCGCTGTCGACGACATCCCGCTGTGGCGTCACGGTGCCCGCGACTTCGGCATCACCAGCTACCCGGAGTGGGGGCTCTCCGCGCTCACCGCCGACGACCTGCGGCAGTGGGCGGCCCGCTGGTTCACCCGGGAGAACGCGGTGCTCTGGATCGCCGGGAATGCCGTCCCCGCCGGGCTGCGCCTGACGCTGCCCCAGGGCGTACGGCAGCCGGTGCCGGCCGCGTCGTCGGCGCTGCCGCAGACCCCCGCGTACTTCGTCGGCGGGTCGCGGGCCGTGGTGCTGGACGCGGTCGTGCGGCGCCGGACCGCCGCGAGCGTCTTCGCCGGGGTGCTGGAGCGCGAGCTGTACCGGGCGCTGCGCCAGGACGGCGGCCTCTCCTACCAGACGACGGCGGGCTACGAGCCGCGCGGCGACGGCCACGCGACGCTGCGGGCGCTGGCCGACGCGCTGCCGGAGAAGCAGGACGCCGTGCTCGGCGGCTTCGTCGACACGCTCGCCAAGCTGCGGGTCGGCCGGATCGAACAGGCCGACCTCGACGCCGTCGTGGCGAAGCGGCAGGACTTCCTCGGCACCGCCGAGGTGGACGCGGCGCGGCTGCCGTCGTACGCCTTCAACGTGCTCACCGGGGAGCGCAACCTCACGGTCGACGAGCACCGCGCCGAGCTGAAGGACGTCAGCACGGACGACGTGCACGAGGTGGCCCGCGAGGCGCTGGCCGGGGCGCTGCTGATGGTGCCCGAGGGGCACCGGGCCGACTGGGCCGGCTTCGTCGCGGCACCCACCCGCTCGGCCGACACCGTCGCCGGTACCCCCTACCGGGAGAAGGAAGGCGACGGCGAGTTGCACGTCGGCGTGGACGGGGTGAGCTGGCTCGGCCGCGGCGGCCCGCTCACCGTCCGGTACGCCGAATGCGCCCTCATGCTCACCTGGCCCGACGGCGCCCGGCAGCTCATCGGCGACGACGCCATCTCGATGCGGATCGAACCGACCATGTTCGACCTGCACCCCGGGGCGATCCGGGTGATCGACTCCCAGGTGCCGGCCGACCGGCAGGTGGCCATGCCGGCCCGCGACCCGGACCGCATCCCGCAGCCGCAGGCCGCAGCCGGCTCTGGCTCTGGCTCCACACGGCGGGAGCCGGCGAAGCGCTCCTGGTGGGAGATCCCGCTGATGGTCGTGAGCGGCCTCGCCGCGCTGGCGATCGGCGGGGGGACCTTCCTGCTGACCCTCGGCATGTTCATCACCGAGACGGCCGAGAGCGACGAGGGCTGGCTGTGGGGCGTCATCGCGGTGGGATGGCTGCTCACTGTTATCCTCGCGTTGCCCATCGTGCTGCTACGCCGGCGACGCCGATGAGCGACGGCGCCGTTTCGTGCTGGCCGGTGATCCACCGGGCGGGATAAGATCCGGCGCGGTAATGGGGCGGTAGCTCAGCCGGTTAGAGCAGGGGACTCATAATCCCTCGGTCGCGGGTTCGAGTCCCGCCCGCCCCACCAGGCGAGACGCTGGTCAGCCATGCTGTCGATGCCCCGGACACACCGCATTGAGGTCCGGACCGACGCCCTCAATCCGCACTGAGTCCGCAGCAGCACGAGCCGCCGCCCGGTCGAGGCGGTCCGCCACCTGGTCCAGGTCGTCCTCGAACAGGTCCGCGTACACGTCCAGCGTCATGGCCGCCGAGGCGTGCCCGAGCATCCGCTGCACTGCCTTGACGTTGGCGCCCTCGGCCACCGCGAGACTGGCCGCCGTGTGCCGCAGCCCATGCGGCGTCAGGCCGGCGAGCCCGATCGACTCCGCAGCCCGATCGAAGACGCGGCGACGGAAGTTGTTGTTGCGCAGCACATCGCCGGCAGGGGAGGTGAACACCAGTTCGTCACCGGAACGGCCGGCGATCTGCGCGGCGATCGGCTCGACCAGGAACCGGGGGAGGGGCACCGACCGCCGTTGGTGGGTCTTCGGCGTACCGAACACCGCCCGACCGTTGACCTCGGTCACCGACTCCGCCACCAGCAGCCGACGTTTCATGAGGTCCACTCGGCGGACCCGAAGCGCGGCCAGTTCGCCCCACCACCGCCCGGTGTAGGCCAGCACCCGGATGATCAGCCCGTGCGGCTCTGCCGCCGCCGCCAGCTCGTCCACCTGGACGTGCGTCAGGAACACCTTGTCTGCGTGCCCGACGCGGGGGAGGCGTACACCGGCCGCGACGTTGCGAGTCAACCGACCATCCCGAACCGCCAAAGCCAGCAGCAGCGAGAACACCCGGTGGGCTTGCCGAACGGTGGACGGCGCAAGACCGGCCTGCGTCATGCGGCGCACCCACTCGCCAACGTCCGCGTGCGTGACTGCCGAAAGCGGGACGCGTTCCCACACCGGAAGCACCTGCCTCCGCAGGAGACTGCCGTACCGCTGGCGAGTCGACGGCTTGAGCTGCACCTGATTGGCCAACCACCGGGCGGCCCAGTCGCCAACGGTGACCCGCGAGAGAGCCGGATCGACCCACTCACCGCGGGCGATTGCCGTCTTCATAAGGCGGCCCGCAAGCGGGCCGCGCCGGCCCGGTCCCGGCCTGCTGGCGACCTTCGGCCGGCATCGGCCGGGCCGGCCGGCCACGCTGACGAGACACAAGACCGTGAAGACCTCGGGGCTCTGCCCCGAACCCCGGCCCTGCTCAGAGATGCCGCCGCGGCTCACCTCGTCGGGCACCATCCAGCCGACAGCCCAGCACTGCCCATCTACATGGTCATCTTCTTCTTCCTGGGCGTCGTCGCATTCTGCGCACACGGACTGGCGGACGGCGCAATCGTCATCGCGAGCATCGTCTCGGGGGTGTTCTTCACGTGCTTCCTGATCCTGTTCGCGATCTACTGGACCGGATACCTACTGAAGCGGCACGCCGTCTGGCAAGCCGAGCGCCAGGCTGAGTCCGATGGGCCATCCACGGGCCAGTAGCCAGAGGGCTGAGCGGTCACGAGCGGGCACGAGGCGCACCCAGATCGGGCACCGGTCGCAGGCGTTCCGGGCATCACGACTGGTTGAGCACGCTCTTCCAAACTGACGATCTGCGTTCGCGGGCCGCTTGAAACTAGTTCCCACCGCCACCTGCATCGCCGCCAGCGCCCCCGTCCGGCGGAGGGTGAAGCAAATCAGGGGGCCCGTCGTCGGACCGGGAGTTTCGTGGCTTCAACAGAGCGATCACCATGAGCACCAGGAGGGGCAGCAGGATCGCGACGACGACAACAATCCTCACCGTCTCGATCACTGACACCACGAAACGAGCCTACGATCGCCGGGGGGTGGAGTCCAGGCGGCGCAGTCCGCATCTAGGCGGTGTCTTCAAGGGATCTTGGAGTCGGATGTTGTAGCGCGTGGGTCGTCGCTACGAGTTGTCTGACGTCGAGTGGGAAGCGCTGTCGCGGTACCTGTCGTCGGCGGTGACCGGTGGCCGGCCGCGGGCCGATGATCGGCGGGTTCAACGGAATCGTCGTGGTTCTCCCGAACCGGCCGGTGCTTATCCGCCTCGTCGGTGCCGTGCTCGCCGAACAGAATGACGAATGGACCGAAGGCCTCTGCTGCATTGGCCTGGAACTACTCGCCAAAGTCCGCATGATCACCGTTGCCACCCACCATCACGGCACCAGTCAGCCCAACCCACCCCGATTGCCGCATACATCACGGATCTCGCGATGCCATCTTTTACGCCACCAGCGCGGACATGACCGCTAGCGGCCGAACCCACTCCCTACCGCAACGAGGCGGTAACAGGGACAGCAGGAATCCTTCGTCAGGTCTCTGCGTCTCTGGAAGCTATTAACATCCGTTGACGGAGCCCTTAGGATCCTCCGAACGTAAGTGCATCGGAAGCCTTCTATAGCCAACCCTCAGGATGAACCGTGCGACCGCTCAGATCCCTCGTCACGCTCGTGGCCGCCCTCGCCACAGCGCTGACCGCCACGCTCTTCGTCGCCTCGCCCGCCCAGGCGGCGCCGAACTTCAAGGCGCCGTATCCCTGCGGGCAACGGTGGACGTACAGCCACCACAGCGCCGAGGTGCGCATGGCCCTCGACTTCGTCCGCGCCGACGGTGGTAGCACCGCCGGCGCCCCGGTGCTCGCCTCCGCCGCCGGCACCGCCACCCGCCACTGGCAGTCCGGCGGTGCGGGCAACTACATCGTCATCGACCATGGTGGCGGCTGGAAGACCTACTACTTCCACCTCGCCGCGTTCTCCGTCGGCCACGGGGCGTGGGTGAACACCGGACAGCAGATCGGCACCACCGGCAACACCGGCAACTCCTTCGGCGCGCACATCCACTACGAGCAGCTCTACAACGGCGTCGGCCAGACCATCAGGATCAACGGGGCCGCGCTCGCCTACCCGGGCTCGTACAGCCAGTACTACCTCACCAGCGACAACGGCTGCGGCGGCACCGCGTTCTGGACCTGGGGCTCCGGCGTCCGCGTCCGCAGCGACGCGTACCTGTGGGCGTCGACCGTGACCTCGCTGGCCGGTCCCACCCTCGTCAACGTCACATGCCAGAAGCAGGGCGACACCGTCTACGCCGAGGGCTACGTCAACAGCTGGTGGTCCCGACTGCGGGATCAGAACGGCTTCATCTCCAACATCTTCATCAACCACCCGGCACAACAGCTACCAGGCGTACCTATCTGCTAGCTAGTAGTCATCACGAAGAGACTCGTCTCGGCTGTCAGCCCTCGGAGACGAGGCGGCACCCACGGTCCGCGTCGGAACACTCCGGCGCGGACCGTGCGTCAATTCCGCACCGCGCGGTGGGCCGCTTGCGGTGGAAGCGTTAGCGACCGTGCTGGCGGAACCGATGAACCAGCTTTGCCCTTTGCCAGCTCAGTGGTCAGATGTGCGTCTGGCGGCCGCTGGGCGCTGGTCGGTGGGTTGCGCTCGCCGTCGGCCAGGGCGATCCGGAGTTGCCGCTTGAGTTGCTCTTGACGGTCGGTGAGGCCGATCCGTTCTACCCTTTCCAGTTGCTCGCGTGACCAGTGGCTTCCTCCTCGTCACCACCAGAACCGACGGCACCAGGCCGCCATTGAGAGGGCCCGCAGGCAGTCCCGCAGGACAGGGCGGTTCGGCGGGCGGGCTGGAATCATCGGGCACCCGAGTTCCGTGAGTTGGACAAACCCAGCGGTAGCGGGTCATCGGCGATGGTGGCGCCGCTGACGGTGTCCACATACCACCGCTGGTACTGCTCCAGCGGCCATCCGCGTTGCCGGACGAGCCAGTCGAAGTTGCGGACGTCCTGGGCCAGCCAGAGGATGTCGGCCACCTGTTCGACGTCCAGGTCGGGTCGGAGGGCTCCCGTGCCGACGAGTTCCGCGGCGAACATGGCCATGCCGCGGCGGCGCTCTTCGATGTTCTTGCGCCAGATCGCGGCGGCGTCCGGATCGGCCGTGGCCGCTGCGGCCAGGGCGAGCATCACCTGGGCCTGCCGGGCGTTCACCTCGACCAGATGGCGGGCGTAGCGGGCGAGCTTGGCGCGGGGGTCGGCGAGCGCGCGGATCTCGGCGACGAAGGGCCGGTCGGGCAGGGCCACCGGTTCGTCGTCACCGGCCAGGGTGACGTCGACCAGGTGGGAGAGCAGTTGCCGTTTGCTGCCGAACACCGCGTAGAGCGTCTGGACCGCGACGCCGGCTTCCGCGGCGACGGCGGTCAGCGGCGTGGCCGCGTAGCCGGGGTCGACGAACAACCGACCGGCCGCTTCGAGGATCGCCCGCCGGGTCTGTCGGGATTGCTCCTGCCGCCGGGAAGAGTCATAGCGTCTCTTGACAACCACTGGTCGAGTGTAGTGCTCTATTGGATAGATACTAACTCTATCGAAAGGAGCGGTCATGCCGTTCGGTGTGTTGCAGGAGATGCCCGGCGTCAGCGAGGCGGAGTACCAGCAGGTGGAGCGACACCTCGGACCGGACCGGCCGCCGGGACTCGTCGCCCATGTCGCCGGCCCGACCGAGGACGGCTGGCGGATCATCAACATCTGGCAGGACGAAGCCGCGTTCCGTCGGTTCCAGTCCGAACGGCTGGTGCGGGCCGCAGGCTTGGCGGCGCAGGAGGACGGCTTCGACCCGACGAAGGCGGCCAGCTTCCGATCGCTGAGCGTCGACGGCGCCGAGATGCCGTTCTGATGACCGACACCGCCACCTTGCGGTCCCACAACACCGCTTTCTGGGCGGGAGCGGCAGCTGGCTGGATTCGGCACGCCGATCGGCAGGACGAGATCGGCCGGCCGCTGGGAGCGCCGGCCATGGATCGAATGGCCGCGCGGCCCGCCGAACACATCCTTGATGTGGGCTGCGGGTGCGGTGGCACCACGGCCGAACTCGCCGCGGCGGTCGGCGAGACCGGCGCGGTGGTCGGTGTCGACATCGCCGAGGCGATGGTGACCGCCGCCCGGCAACGGTTCCCCACGGACCGGTACCCGGGCATCCGGTTCCACGCGGCAGACATCGAGACCCTCGATGTCGTGCCGGGGGCACCGTTCGACGCGGCGTACTCGCGAATGGCGCTGATGCTGTTGGCGGATCCTGTCGCCGGCTGCACGACGATCCGGCGGTCCCTGCGCCCGGGAGGGCGCCTCGCCGCGACCGTCTTCCGCGACGGCAGCGTCAACCCATGGTTGTCCGCGGCGTTGCTCGGCGCAGCACCGCACCTCGGGCCGTTACCACCGCTGCCGGTGGGTGACGAGCCCGGTCCGTTCTCCTTCGCCGACTCGGCGCGGCTCGTCCGGGTCCTCACCGTCGCCGGTTTCACCGCCGTCACGATCACGCCGTGTGACGTCGTCATGAGTGCTCCAGACGATGCCGATGCGGTGGCCGAATGGCTGATCGAGGTCGGCCCCGCCGGTGCCGCGTACCGGGCGGCTCCGCTGGCTGGGCAGGTTTCGGCCCGGGCGGGGGCGGCCCGGCTGCTCGACCGGTTTCGTGAACCTGGCGTCGGCTACCGACTACCCGCCGGCCTCTGGCTCGTCACCGCGATCGCCGCCGAGGCTGACAAGCCGTCCGCCTCGGCCCGGCCGCCGGTCGCCCACCACCGACAACCATGTCAGGACGAGAACCGATGAGAACGATCCGAATGCTCGCGCCGACCCTCTGTCTCGTGTTCGCCCTGACGGCGTGTGCCGACGCCGGCGCGCCCGAGCCCTCCGGGGCCACGGCGGGCACCCCCGCAGCAGCCGACGCCGCCTCCAGCGCCATCGGATCCGCTCCGGCCGGTGGCGCGACGCCGGTGTCGGCGAAGGAGGTGTGTGCCTACCTGGACGGCCAGTTGCCGACGCTGAGGGGGATCGGCTCCGAGACGGGCGCGATGGCCAACCTCACCGTGAACCTCTACTCCTGGTACGAGAAGCAGGGTGCCGTGCCGACCGGCCGTCAGATCGACGACCAGACCCGGCAGGAATGCCCGGCGACCCGGACCGAGGTGCTCGAACTCGCCGGCATGGAGAGCTTCGAGCGGTTGTGATCGCCGCGAGCCGACCTCTGCGCAGAGGTCGGCTACGGGGTGCCGACATGACGCGACCTCCCAGGTCAGCTAAGAGCTGAGCCCTCTTGGCCCGATGTCGTCAGGGGCCTACCGACGCGTACCACCGGTGCGGCGTAGCCGGGTGAGAAGGCCGGAGATCTCCTGGGTCTCCTCGTGGTCCGGCCCGTAGACCAGCGAGAGGTCCTCGTGCAGTGGCACCAGCTCGGCCATTGCCTGTTCGACGCTGCCCTCGGCGAGCAGCAGCATGCCGATGTTGCGGCGTAGTTCCAGGGCGTCGGTGGACACGTCACCCTCGGCGGCACGGACGTGGATGAGCACCTGCCGGAACTGGCGCAGCGCGGCGGTGGACTGGCCCAGCTCCGCCCGGCAGTGCGCGGCCTGGCGTAGGCAGGCCAGTGCGTCGTCACCGGTCGGCCCTTCGGTGCGTGCGAAAGCCGAGTACAGGGCATCGAACTCCGGCAGGGCCTGGCGGAAGTCACCGCCGATGACGAGGATGGCCGCTCGCCGCTGACGGAGGGCGAGGACCCGGGGACTCTCGACGCCGAGCACGGCTGCCGCCGGTTCGATGACCTGTTGCAGCGCTTCCGCCGCCTGCGTGTACCGCTCCTCGGCGAGCAGGTCGTTGGAGCGGGACACCGCGCCGTGGATCGCTCCCCGCAGATCCGTCGGAGGGCCACCGGCGGACGGTTGCGACGGAACGGGGCGCTCACGCGGGTCTGGCACGGACGGGGCTTCCGGCCGCAGCCGTGGCGCGTTGGGGCGGCGGTACAGCAGCGTGGGGTCCGGCACGCCGGCCGGGAAGTGTCCGGCCGACGGAGGATGGGACCCCGGGGCGGGGAGGAACGGCAGCAACCGTTCGTAGACGTCGTACGCGTCCCGGGGGCGATGCTCGGGCGCCTTGGCGGTGAGCTGGAGAACCAGCTCCTCCAGGGCTTCCGGTACGTCCGGCCGCAGCTTGCTCAGTGGCAGAGGCGTCTCGGAGACGTGCTGCCGCATCAGCTCGAACTCGTTACCGCCGGCGAAGACGGTCCTGCCGACGAGCAACTCATGGAGCACGCAGCCGAGGGCGTACAGGTCGCTCTGCGGGGTGATCCGCGCGCCCTGGATCTGCTCCGGCGGCATGTAGTGGTGCGTGCCGATGACACTGCCGGTGACGGTGAGGCGGGTGACGTCGGTGCGGAGCATGGCGGCGATGCCGAAGTCGAGCACCTTGACCGCGCCGGCGTCGGACACCAGGACGTTGTCCGGCTTCAAATCCCGATGTACGACAGGGACGGCGTGGGCGTGGGAGAGGACCGTGCAGATCTGCGCCGCGACCGCCGCCGCCCAGTCGATGGGCAACGGTCGGAGTGGGTCGATGTAGGCGCGCAGCGAGGTGCCGCGCACGTACTCCATGACCAGGTAGACCTGGTCGTAGGTGCTGTCGAGCACGGCGTCGTACACCTGGGGGACGCCGTGGTGTTGGATGCGGGCGGTGACGCGGGCCTCGCGGCGGAAGCGCCTGGCGAACTCCTCGGCCTGCTCGGCGGAGGCGATGACGTCCGCGCGGATCAGCTTGACGGCGACCTCACGGTCGAGGACGGCGTCGTAGCCGCGCCAGACCTGCCCCATCCCGCCGGAGTTGATTTCGTCGACCAGTTCGTACCGGCCGGCGATCGGCTCTGCCCGCACTGTCCCCCCCCCCGCACGGTAGTGGCTTTTCAGGCGGCGTCGTCCACGACGCCTTCCTGGCGGCGGATCATCTGCCAGGCGGCGCTGCGGGCGCTGCGGTTGAGTGAGCTGCGGAAGTTCTGCTGCGGGTCGAAGTACTTGCGGCCCAGGTCGGCGGTGGTGTCGAAGTGGTCCATCATCTTGTCCTCGAAGACCGGGTCGAAGACGTGGCCGAAGTTCTCCTCGTCGTTGGCGACGGCGGCCAGCCGCACCTTCGGGTCGGCGAGCGCCTCGTGGAAGGGCTTGATGACGTCCTGCTCGGTGAACTCCGTGCCGTACTTCGCGTTGAACCGGTCGATGAGTTCCGACAGCAGCGACTTCTCCGACTCCTTCGCGCCGCCGGATCCGTCGCCGAAGCCCTTCATGTCGGCCGGTCCTTCCGGCAGGAGGCTGACGTCGTGCTCACCGGTCTTCTCCACCCGCAGGTGGCTGAGGTCGACCTCGCCGATGTCCACGCCGCCGTCGTCGCGGTGGGGCAGCCGGTTGAGCAGGTGCCGCCCGTAGAGGTAGAGGCGTTCCAGCTCCGCGTCGGCGTAGGGGACGATCCCGGAGAGGAAGCTGTATTTGCGCGCGTAGTCGTTCAGGTCGGCGCGGAAGGTCTCGGCCGTGGCCTGGTCTTCCTCGTCGTCGCTGTCGAGCAGCTCGGTGAAGCGGGCGACCGCCGGGTCGAGGTGCCGGTACAGCTCGGCGTGCAGCTTCTCCCACTTCGCCGTGTTACCGGCGGCCTGCTCGTCGGCGGCCAGCCAGGCCGCCGCGAAGGCGAGCATCTCGTCGTCGACGAGGAGCGCCGCGGACATCACCCTGCTCTGCGCGGTGTAGAGCAGGTTGGGGTCCGAGGGCAGGGTGGCGGCTTCTTCGAAGTACGGGCGGAAGGCTTCCTTGATGTCCTCCGCGTCGTTGACGAAGTCCAGCACCGCCAGGTCGGACTGGCTCTTGCGCTCGTAGGTGCGGTTGAGCCGGGACAGGGTTTGCACGGCGGCGATGCCGGTCAGCGTCTTGTTGACGTACATCGTGGTGAGCAGTGGCTGGTCGAAGCCGGTCTGGTATTTCTCCGCGACCACCAGGATCCGGTATTCGCGCTGCCCGGCGCCGCCGGCCTGGGCGGCCTTGTCGTCGGCCCGGGTGTACGCGAACGCCTTTTCGAGCGCGCTTTCGGCCAGCCCGCCGTTCTCCTTCGCCTCGGTGAGCTCCTCCCCGTCGTATTTCAGAGTGCCGGAGAACGCGACCAGGACGCCCGGGTCGGGGTAGCGGAGGTCGCCGAGGTACTTCCTGATCGAGCGGGCCATCTGCACGGCCTGTTGCCTGCCCGCGGTGACCACCATCGCCTTCGCCCGTCCGCCGAGCCTGCCGGCGGTGTGCGTGCGGAAGTGCTCGACGATGACCTGCGCGTGCTGGGCGACGGTCGAGTCGTGGGTGAGCGCGAACCGGGCCAGCAGCGGGTTTGCCTTGGCCCGGTCGACCTTCCGCTCGTCGGGGTTGCCGTTGACGAGCTTCCAGTAGGTGTCGTAGGTGACGTAGTTGCGCAGCGGGTCGAGGATGAACTCCTCCTCGATGGCCTGCCGCATCGAGTACGTGTGGAACGGGTGGAACTTCCCGTCCTCGCCCAGCGTGCCGAAGTCCAGGAGGGTCTTGTGCTTCGGCGTGGCGGTGAACGCGAAGTAGGAGAGGTTGGCGGCCCGGTGCCGCCTGCGCGCCTTGGCCTTCAGCTTGGCCTCGGTGCCGGCCGGCGCGGGAGCACTGATCGCACCCGGGTCGTCGGAGTCGGCGTCGAGGCCCAGGTCACGCAGCACTTCCCGGACGGAGCCTGCCGCTTCGCCGGACTGGGAGGAGTGCGCCTCGTCGATGACGATCGCGAAGCGCCGGCCCTGGATCTCGGTGGGGTTGCGCTTGAGGTAGTCCACCAGGGCCGGGAAGGTGTGCAGCGTGACGGTGACGATCTTGCCCGTCTCGCGGGAGAGTGCCCTGGCGAGCTGCTCGGACTTCGAGCCCTGCCTCTCGTCGATCTTCACCACCAGGCCGGCGGTCTGCTCGAAGCTGCCGACCGTCGCGCGCAGTTGGGCGTCGAGGTTCCGCCGGTCGGTGATGATGACGACCTTGTCGAAGACGGGGGAGCCCGGCTTGAGGCCGGCGGCGACCGCGCCGGGGTCCAGTTCGGCCACGTCACGGTGGGCGTGCAGGGACGACAGGCGGTGGCTGAGCCAGGCGATGGTGTTCGACTTGCCCGATCCCGCCGAGGCCATGATCAGGTAGTTGTGGCCGGCACCGTGCCGCGCCGCGTGCGCCGCCAGCTTCCGCACCGCGTGCCACTGGTGGTAGCGGGGGAAGATCAGAGACTTTCGGGTACGCCCGTCGGCGCCCTTCTCCTTGTGTAGATGCACGAAGCGTTCCAGCAGGTCGAGCCAGTTGTCCCGCTGCCAGATCTGCTCCCACAGATAGGAGGTGGCGTACTTCCCGTGCTCCGTGGCGGGCGGGTTGCCCCTGCCGCCGGGCCGACCCGGCCCCGCCGAGCCGGTGTCGAAGGGCAGGAACCGGGTCGACTTGTCGCGCAGTTGGGTGGTGACGAAGACCCGGTCGGGGTCGACGGCGAAGTTGGCGATCACCCGCCGGGAGAAGATCAGCTCGGTCGGGTCGCGATCGGTGCGGTACTGCTCCTTGGCGTGCGCGACGCCCGAGCCGGTGAGCGGGTTCTTCAGCTCGGCGGTGGCCACCGGGATGCCGTTGAGGAACAGCGCGAGGTCCAGCCGGTTGCCCCGGTCGGACTGCTTGGTCGCGTACGCCAGCTCCCGCACGACGGTGAGCCGGTTGTGGCGGTAGTCGGCGAGGACCGCGTCGGACTCGACAAAGGACGGCTTGAAGTACGCGACCCGCAGGCGTACGCCATGGTCCTTGACGCCCTTGCGGAGCACGTCGAGCAGCCCGTCGGTGGCGATGGCCTGGTCGAGGCGCTTGACGAACCCGCGCTGTGCGGCGGCCTGGTCGTCGCCGTAGAAGGCGATCAGTTCCTTCCACTCGGCGGTCTGGGTGGCGCCGATGAAGGTGAAGAGCTGGGCGGTGTCGAGGCCGAGTTCGGGGCGGTAGTCGGCGTTGTCGCCGCGTTCCCAGCCGTTGGCGAGGAGCGCGGCGACGATCGCGTCCCCGAAAGTCTGTTCGTGGTGGACCGCCATTGCCGCCTCCCGCAACGGGCCCGGGCCTCGGGCCACCGCCCACAGGAGACTACTGAGCAGTGGGCGTACCGCCCAGTTGCGCCGTTCGTCTGTCGGCATCCCGTCGGTTTCCCACCCCGCCGAGGTGCGTTCTTCGCCAGCATCGTGAGTCTTGTCGGCGAACTCATGACGGCCATCGCTCTCGTGCTGACGTGGGTCGCGATGTGGAGCCCCGCCGCGTGGGCCCGGATCGACAACCTGCTCGTCTTCATCCCGGGCACGATCTCCATGCTCTGTGCGGTGCTCCTCACCGGCGGGAAGGCGCTCGACCGGGTGGTCCGCATCGCAAAGGACTCCGACCCCGACGACGACGGGTAGCGCGGATCAGAGCTGTCGGGTGAGGCCGAGGGTGGCGGCGAGGCGGGTCACGTCGGCGGCGGGGGAGCCGGCGCGGAGCACGGCGGTGAGTGCGGTGTGGGCGGCGGGGCGCAGGCGGATCTCGGCGGGGGCGATGGCGTCGGCGGTGACCAGGGCGCGTCCGGCGGCGTGCGGGTCGCCGAGGTCGAGGTGGGTGCGGGTGATGTCGATCAGGTGGGCGGCCCGGTGTTCGGCGGGGAGCAGGTGCCAGGCGTCGTCGCCGGTGGCCCGCCGGTGGGTGATGACGGCCAGATGATGGTCGCCGAGGTGCATGGCGGTCAGGGCGCGGGCGAGTTCGACGGTGGTGGGGCCGAACCCGACGCCGTCATGGTCGCGGTGGTGGCGTTCGTCGTGGGTGGCGGCGAGTTGGGCCGCGCGTTCGATGAGGTCGGCCGTGGCGGCGGCGTCTCCGGACGCGGCGGCGGCGAGGGCGGCTTCGATCAGCAGGGTCCCCGTCAGGGCGGGCCCGCCCGCCGGGCAGTCGGGGGGCCGGGCCAGGTCGAGTTGGTGTACGGCGGTGAGGGCGGCGGTCATCGCCAGTCGGCCCCGCCGCAGGGCCCGGAGCGCCTGTGCGAGGGAGACCGCCGCGAGGCCGGCACGTCGTGGGTCACCGGCGGCGGCGGTCATCGCCCGGTCGGCGGCCAGCCAGGCCAGGTCGGCCTCGCCGAGTTTGACCAGCACCTGGGCGGCGAGCCGGTAGACCCGCACCAGCACCTCGGCCGTGGACGTGTTGCCCGGCTGCGGGTGGCAGGTGTGGCGGCTGTCGCCGAGCAGGTCGGGCAGCATCCGCAGCACCTGGGGGTGATGGCCGTTGCGGTACGCCGTCCACGCGTACCCCGCCTGGCCGTCGAGCTGCCGCACCGACGGCGGCGGCGACTGGCGGTCGTTGCCGGAGCCGGGCATGTCGTAGCGGGCGAGCGCCGCCCGCACCCCCTCCACGGCGCCGCCGCTGTCGGCGGCCCGGGCCCGCTGGACCTTGCCGGCGAGCAGGACGCCCGGGGCGACGCCGAGGGCCCCGGCGACCGTCTCGATCACCGAAAGTCGATCGAGGGTACGTACGCCACGCTCCACCTTGTCCACCCAGCTCTTCGACTTGCGGATCCGGTCGGCGAAGACCTGTTGACTCATGCCCCGACGCGCCCGCAACTGTGCCACCCGCCGCCCGATCGGCAGCTCGTTGCCGTTGCGCCGGCCCGGTCCGGTCACCGCTTCCACTCCGCGGGCCGCATGGCGTCAGTGGATTCCCCGCAGCGCGGACACCACCGTGACTTGACCTTGAACGCAAGCAGCCCGAGCAGGAAACCCGGCATCAGCCCACCGAACACGACCGACAGAACTTCGGAGATCACGAGCACCCTTCTCCTTCCTGGATCGATGACCGGGGTGGGGCCTTACGGCACTGGGGAGAAAGTTAGCGCACTTACTTGCGTGATCGGAAGCAGCAAAGTGCGCTAACATTGGACGTGATGAAGGCACCCCGTTTGCTGCGCCTACAGGTGCATGGTCGACTTGACGCGAGCAAGTGCGTCGGGTTGAAGGGGCTACCCATGACCAGCAAGGAACCGCCGAACTACCAGCGCGTCGTAGACGACCTGCGCTCGCGGATCCTCTCCGGTGAACTGGGCCCTGGCGACAGACTCCCCACGGAGAGGGAACTTCAGCAGCGGTGGGGCTTCTCCACGACGATCATCAAGCATGCCCTCACCCTGCTTCGCAGCGAAGGACTCATCGAGGGGCGACGAGGTTCCGGCAACTACGTCCGCAACCGGACGAGGCTCGTCCGCCGCGCCCACTCCCGGGACATGCGCAAGCGCATCGGCAGCACGTCGCCGTTCGCCCGAGACAGCGAAGCCGCAGGTAAGCGACCGAGTTGGGAGGCAGACAGCCGCAAGATCCCGGCGTCGGCCTCTCTTGCCGAACGACTCGGCATCCAGCCCGGCGACATGGTCATGCACACCAAGTACCGGTACCTCGCCGACGACACCCCAATCCAGCTCGCCGACTCGTACGAGCCGTTGACCATCACGGGCGGCACCCCCGTTGAGTACCCCGAGCAAGGGCCGATCATCGGCGTGGTTGCTCGCATGGACTCCATCGGTGTGGCCATCGACCGCTTCGTGGAGGAGGTCATCACCCGACCGGCCATGCCCGGCGAGGCAGAAGCCCTCGAACTCGACAGACGCGGCGGCATGTGGGTGATCTCTGTCGAACGCACCTACTACGCCGGCCAAACCGCCGTCGAGACCGCCGACATCGTGTTCCCTGGCGGCAGGTACCGGCTCGTCTACGAGATGCCCATTGACCCGTGGTCGCCATCCGTCGGGTAGGTGCCCCTGGCGTTTCCCTGCGGCCGCGCCGGCCGCGCCCGGTCACCACTGCCCAAGCCAGCTACTGCTTTGTCAAGCTTCGGAGACTGGGCACGCGCTCGCGATCATCTGCGTGCAGCAGACCTTCACCTGGAAGCGGGCGTATGGCTACCTTGCCTGAGCCCTGGGGAGAGCTCCGCCCATCTTGCCGATGTGTATGACGCCGAGGTGTCCCGAGAGTTGATCAATCAGCCGGGTCGCCGCCAGCGTCCTGGACGCGATGGACGCGTGGCGGCAACGGCAGGCGATGGTTGCGGCGGGGGTAAGCGGGACGAGGTCAGCCACGCTGTACTGCTTGGCGCGTTAGTCCTCGATTCCGCGTCCGCTAACGGTGTATGTATCGATATTGCCGGTCACGGCGGCGGTGATTAGGGCCTGTCTGCGTTCGGTCAGGAGGCCAATTTGCCGATCAATCACAGCACGCAGTCGATCGATGCGGATGGTTTCGGCGTCGAGGAAGTCGGCGATGCGGCGCTGCTCATCGACGGGCGGTAGCGGGATTCTCAACTGCTCTATGTCCGGCATGTAGATCGTCTTGTGTGTAGAACCGGCCGCGACTCGTTTGAGGTCGTTGGCCATCGCCCGTAGGGCGTGCAACAGGTAGCGGGGATCTAAGTCCGGGCCACAAGTCCAAGTCGCGAAGTCCTGGCTGGTAGCCATGTCCTCGCCCATGATCGCCGAGAATCCCACTGACGCTGTCCTAGATAGAATGACGGTGCCAGCCGGGTGCTTGACGGCGGCAGAGTTCGCCAGACCGACCTCGCTGATCTTTTCTTTGGTGTCCGTGATGACGTTCGTGCTGCCGTCGCGAAGTTGCCAGACGTCAGCCAACGTGATCCAGGGGATGGAACAGTTCTCCCAGTACCCGGGGACGCTCCGGCTCGGGGTGTGGCCAGTCCCCAGCCGGGCGAGGAACCTGATCGGCACCGTGGGCCATCGCGAGTTGGCAAGCCAGGGCGCGATTTGCGTCTGGGTCACTTCGTCACCTCGCCCAGCAGCGCCTGGATCTCGGCCTCCAGTGCCTTCAACTCCGCGTCGATCTCGGCCAGCGGCCTCGGGGGCTTGTAGACGTAGAAGTGGCGGGTGAAGGGGATCTCGTACCCGATCTTGGTTTTCTCGTGGTCGATCCAGGCGTCCGGGACGTGGGGGAGCACCTCGCGGCGCAGGTATTCCTCGACGTCCTGGTCCAGCGGCACGTTCTCGTAGTCGCGCAGTTCCGCGTCCGGCTCCGGTTCGCCCTTGACGAGCTGCACCTCGCCCTCCGTGTCGCGCACGCCGACGATGTCCCGCATCGCCTTCTGGAACGCGGTGCCGGTGGGCCAGGCCGCCCCGCCCTCGGCCATCGCCTTGCGCAGCGCGTCCCACGCCGCCCGCTTCGTCGTCCACACCTGCCCGACCAGCGGCTTCAACGCGGTGGTCAGCGCCTCGACGTCCGGCAGCTTCTGGATCGGCTTCGAGGCGGCCAGGGCGGTCAGCGTCTCGTCGGTGACCTCGAAGCGGAGCTTCAACGGGCGTTCGACGGTGATCCGGCGGTAGCCGAAGTCGTCGTTGGCGAAGACCTTCACCTTGCCGTGCTGCGGGTGCTCGGCGTCCTGGGCGACGTCGAGTGCCTCCGCGTACAGCCGGGTGATGTCCTTGATCTGGTCCGGGGTGACGTACTTGCGCTTGTCGCCGAGCGACTTGCGCATCTTGGCGAACTGGTCGCGGGCGTCGAGCAGGACGACCTTGCCCCGGTGGCCCCTGGCCTTGCGATTGGTCAGGATCCAGAAGTAGGTGGAGATGCCGGTGTTGTAGAAGAGTTGGTCGGGCAGAGCGACGATGCCTTCGAGCCAGTCGTTCTCCAGGATCCACTGCCGGATCCGGGACTCGCCCGACTCGGCCGCGCCGGTGAAGAGGGGGGAGCCGTTGAAGACGATGGCGATCCGGCTGCCGCCCTTGCCGTCGAGGGTGACCGGCTTCATCTTCGAGATCATGTGCTGGAGGAAGAGCAGCGAGCCGTCGTTGATCCTGGGCAGGCCGGCGCCGAACCGGCCGCTCTCGCCGAGCGTCTCGTACTCGTTCTCGACCTCGTCCTTGACCTTCTTCCACTCCACGCCGAACGGCGGGTTGGCCAGCAGGTAGTCGAAGTGTTCGCCGCGGTGGCCGTCGTCGCTGAACGAGTTGCCGAACTTGATGTTGTCCGGGTCCTGATCCTTGATCATCATGTCGGACCGGCAGATCGCCCAGGACTCCGGGTTGAGTTCCTGGCCGAAGACGGTGACGGTGGCGGACGGGTTGAGCCGGGTGATGTGCTCCTCGGCGGCGGACAGCATGCCGCCGGTGCCGCAGGCCGGGTCCATGACGGTGCGCGAGGTGCCCGGGATGCTGAGCGCGTCGTCGTCGGGAGCGACCAGCAGGTTGACCATCAGCTCGATGACCTCCCGCGGGGTGAAGTGCTCACCGGCGGTCTCGTTGGACTGCTCGGCGAAGCGCCGGATCAGCTCCTCGAAGACGTACCCCATCTGGTGGTTCGTGACGTTCGGGACCGGCTTGCCGTCCTCGCCGAGGATCACCTTCCCGGTCTTGTTGTCGCGCTGGTGAGGATGCAAATCGAGGTCCGCGAAACGGCCGACCACCTGGTAGAGCAGGTTCGCGCTGTCGAGTCGCCGCACCTGCTGGGCGAACTCGTAGCGCTCCATCACCTCCTGCGCGTTCTCGGAGAACGCGCCGATGTAGGCGAGCAGGTGCTTCGCCGTCTGGCCGGAGTCGTTGGCGATCGACTTCAGCGTGTAGCCGCTCACGTTGTAGAAGCGGTGCCCGGACGCGCGGCGCAGGAACCGGGAGACGTCCACGTCCTGGCCCCTGAAGCGGTCGAACTCCGTCAGGACCTTGTCCCGGGTGAGGTCGAGGACGCACTCCAGCCGGCGCAGCACCGTGAACGGCAGGATCACCTTGCCGTAGTCGGACTGCTTGTAGTCGCCGCGCAGGAGGTCGGCGACCGACCAGGCGTGATTCGCCAGCTCGGTGTGCTTACTGCTGTTCAACGTGATCCTTCCGGTGGGAGCAGTGCACCGCCGGTGAGGCCGGCGGCCAGGGTGCGGGCGGTCTCGTCGGCGAGGCGGTTGGCGATGTCCACCGCGACTCGGAGCGCGTGGAGCTGGCGGAACGCCTTGCCGTACCGCTGTTGTTCGTCGAGGGGGAGCAGGGGGATCCGCAGGCGTCTGGGGTCGACCCGGACCACGGTGGTGCCGGACGACGCGGCGCTGAGATTGTCCTCCGCGGCCAGGAACCCGGCCAGGAACCACGGGTCCAGGCGGGCCGGGTCGGGACGCAGGAGGTGGAGGTGCCGGCCGAGGAGGTGGCCGGCGTCGCGGGCGTCGGCGACGCGCGCGGTGCTCACGCCTTCGTGCAGCATCTCGGGGAGGATGACATCCCCCGCCTCGATGGTGACGTCCTCGTCCGAGCGTTCCTCCTCGCCGGCACCCGAGGCCGGGCGGCGGGACACCACGTCCCGCGCGGTGAGTGTCCGGGGCAGCTCGGAGTCCTGTAGGGCAGGGCTCGAACCGCGGATCGCCGCTGGCGCGCGGAGCAGCGTGAGGGCGGCACCCCGCAGCAGGTCGGCGACGGTGGCGGTCCGCCAGGATCGGGGATCGGCGCCGGCAGGAGGCCAGGTGTGACCGCCGCTGAGGGCCACCAGCCCGTTGGCCGCCAGCCGCAGCCGGCTCCTCAGCTCGTACGCCATCTCGGCGAGTTCGTCGGGCTTCGCCGCGACCGGGGCGGCACGTACGTGACGCGCCGGGCTCAGGTCCACCGCCTCGTCGAGCAGGTCGACGACCGGGACGGCCCGTGCCACGCCCGCAACGGGATCGTAGTTGTCGGGGTGTCGGTCGAATTCGTGCCAGGCGTCGAGCGCCGCGCTGCGGACCGCCGGCCAGTCCAACGTGGAGCGCCTGTCCGGCGTGTCGCGGGTGTCAGTGGTTCCGGTGCCGGCGCTGTCGACCATCAGGACGGTCGGCGGCAGGGTCGCCTGCGGGTGCGGCCGTTCGAGCAGCCACAACTGGAGGCCGATGTGCAGCGGCTGGGCCACCCCGACAGGCAGGGCGACGATGGCACGTAGCGCACCGCTGCGGACCATCTCGGCCCTGATCCGCCGCCCCGACGGCCGGAAGGCGGCTCCCGGCGGCATCAGTAGGACAGCACGGCCACCCGGGGTCAGGTGCGCGAGACAGTGTTGCAGCCATGCCAGTTCCGACTCGCCCTTCGGCGGCAGCCCGAACACCCACCGCGGGTCGTACGCCAGGTCCTCGTGGCCCCACTCGCGGTGGCCGTAGGGCGGGGTGCAGAGCACCGCGTCGGCGGCCAACGTCGGGAACGCGTCGTCGCGCATGCTGTCACCGACCTGGACCTGTGCCTTCGTCCCGCCAGCCTGCACGGCGAGGCGGGCGGCAGCCTGCGCGGCGAACACCCCCACCGCGTCCTGGCCGTACAACTCGTGTGCCCCCCGCCCGGCGGCGGCCAGCAGCAGCCCACCCACCCCGCAGGCCGGGTCGAAGACCCGATCCGGGTACGGCTCACCCGGGCCGGCGAGAAGCTCCGCCATCAGATCAGCGACGGGCGGTGGCGTGCGATAGGCGCCCCCGGCCTTGCCGTCCCCGATTTCGCCCTCGGCCAATACCTCCAGCGTCTGCGCCGCGCCCACCTCGTCGACGCAACGCAGCAGGGCACGAAGCACCTGGGCCGCGTCGGGCTGACCCGTGAGACTGCCGATGCCGGGGATGTCGACCGCGTACGACCGGCTTGTTTTCGCAGCCCATGCGGACAGTTGGTCATCGGGCAGCCCGACGGCCTTTTCCACCTCGCTGTCGGCTACGCGACTCGCCGCGACGACGAGCGGCAACAGTCTGCTTCGGTGGGCGAGGTCGGGTGCGCTGGTCCGTAGGGCCGTGCGCAGATCGTCGGCGGGGGAGCTGGCAGGCAGTTGCCCGCGCGCGGAAAGCCAGGCCCGGACGGCGTCCAGGTCGTACGCCGGGCTGGTCTCCGTCCCGCCCGACGGGGCGGGGAAGTCGGGATGACGCCGACGCCAGTTGCTCACGGTGGCGCGCGTGACCCCGGCCAGCCGGGAGATCTCGGCGGCGGTCACCTGGGTGGGCTGCGGCATGGGCGTCCTGTCAGTGGTCCTGCGTCTCGCCGTCACCCTACACGGGCCCGATCGCGCCTAGGCTGTTTGACGGCGCTTTCAGTGAAAAGTGTGCTAGGGTCGCTTTCATCAAGGCGCGGCCGGTCGTTCATCTCCCCCTGCCCGCGTTCGACCCCTCGGGCCTGCCACCCCCCTCCAGGAGGACCCTCCGTGTCCATCGCCGTGCAGAGTTCCTACACCGCCGTCAAGAGCCGAAACCAGAGCCGGGAGAGCTGGTCGGTCATCTTTCGGCACCCCAGCAAAATCGATGCGGGTACGGGTGAGCCCGGCCGCCGGGTTCGTCGGGCGCTCGGGACGGCCGATGACGCCGAGGCCGCCAGGATGGTCGAACAGCTCAACGAGATCCTGCGCACCCCGGACCTCTGGGAGCCGACCGCACGGGCGAGCGCCGAAGCGCGATTCGACGCCCGGATCGTGGAGATCTTCTACGAGGACGGGGAGGCTGTGCAGCTCGACTTTGCAGGCGTACGCGAAGAGCTTCTTCCGCTCCCCACCGCGGCGGACGGCTACGAGACCGTGATGATGCTCGGCACGACCGGGGCAGGCAAGACGACGGTGGTGCGGCAGCTCCTCGGCACCGATCCGGAGACCGAGCGTTTCCCGTCCACGTCGACGGCGAAGACGACCGTCGCCGATACGGAGCTGATCACCAGCACGGACGAGACATACCACGCCGCCGTGACGTTCACGCCTCGCGACGAAGTGATCGACTACCTGAGTGACAACGTGTCAGCCGCCGCGCTGGCCGCCTTCAACGGCAAGGGCGACGCCGAGGTCGTCCGGCAGCTTCTCGATCACGTCAACCAGCGATTCCGTTTCAGCTACGTGTTGGGCCGCGCCACCGCGCCGGCCTCCGACGACCTCGTGGACGATGACGTCGACGACGGCGAGGAGATCGACCCGACCGAGTACGGCCAGGTCGACATCGAATTCACCCAGCAGGTGATCCAGAAAGCGGTGCGCTCGGTCCGGACGATCGTCGAGCGGTATGCCAGCGACACCCGGGACGCGTTCGATCCCAGCGAGGAAGACGAACGGGCCGTCGCCGAATACATCGAGGAGAACCTCGACACCGCGTTGCGGCAGTCCGACGAGTTCCACGGCATCGTGGATTCCCTGATCGACGAGATCGAGAAGCGCTTCACCACGCTGGAAGTCGGTGACCTACGGCGGAACCGGCAGGACTGGCCGGTCAGCTGGTTCTGGAGCACCGACGACAGAACGGCGTTCATCAAGAACGTCACCAGATTCTCCAGCAACTACGCCCCGCTGTTCGGTCGCCTGCTCACGCCGCTCGTCAACGGCATCCGCGTCAGTGGCCCGTTCGTACCGCAGTGGGCCGCCCAGCCGGCCAAGCTCGTCCTGGTCGACGGCGAAGGTCTCGGCCACACCCCGAAGTCGGTTGCCACCCTCTCGACCAGGGTCGCCCTGCAGCTCGAGAAAGTCGACGCCGTGCTCCTGGTCGACAACGCGGCCCAGCCGATGCAGGCGGCCCCGGTGGCGGCGCTTAAGGGCATCGCCGTCTCGGGCAACGCGATGAAACTGCACTTCCTCTTCACTCACTTCGACCAGGTCAAGGGCGACAACCTGCCGACATTCTCCGCCCGGGAGGAGCACGTGCTCGCCTCCGTGGAGAACGTGCTCAAGGCGATCGGCGACGAACTCGGCCCGGCCGCCGAGCGCGTCCTGCGTCGCCGCCTCGACTGCGCACGGTTCTTCGTCGGCGGGATCCACGAGCCGCTCAACGCGAGAAAGAGAATGGGAGGACGGTCGATTGAGGAGCTCCAACGGCTGGTCGACGCCCTGGCCCACCCGGAGCAGGCTGTCGAAGCTGGCCCCAGCCGGCCGGTCTACGACCGGATGAATCTCTCCCTCGCGGTGACCGAAGCGGCAAAGAGCTTCCACCTGCGGTGGCGGGGACTGCTCGGGTTCGAGTTCAACCCGGACGCGCGGAAGGAGCACTGGACCCGCGTCAAGGCGTTGAGTCGCCGCCTGGCGGAAGGGTGGGTGGACGAATACGACAACCTCAAGCCGGTCGCCGATCTCCGCTATGCGCTGCAAGCGCAGGTGTATCTCATGCTGCAGCAGCCGGTGCGCTGGGACGGGGGCCAGCCGAGCGACGACGAGAGGCAGACGATCATCGACGAGGTATCGAATGCCGTGACCGGGGAGCTGATCGATCTGGCCCGGCGCAGGCTCCAGCACGAAGTGCAGCGCAGCTGGCAGACGGCCTACAACCAGAGCGGCAAGGGATCCACGTTCGTCCGCGCCCGCATCATCGCCTCCGACATCTACGACAAGGGCGCCCCGGTGCCGACTGTCAACGCATCGCCGGACCAGAACCGCTTCCTGAAGGATGTCGCCGAGATCGTCTCCGAAGTGGCCCAGGAATTCGACATCGTGCTGGAGTGAGCGTCGGGGCGCGTGGGTGCCGACGAGTCGCGCAGCGGAGCGTTTCGCCGGGGAGGATCGTCAATGCATGTGCCTGACCGACATAGTTGTGTCAGCTCGGTATGTGTTGAACACCATTGCTTTTTCTGGCGGTCTACCCGGCGTCAAATCACATCCCCGGTCGAGCAAGCCTTTCCATCGATAAACCTTCATGGCAGGATGTGGGCCGAACAATTAACGGCTTAACAACACCTGGAGGTCTTGAATGCGTAGACGATGGTGGAGTCTGGCGGCAGCCTCGCTGCTCGCGGCGGTGACGCTGGTGGCTCCGGCGAGCCCCGCGATGGCCGCGCCGACGTTCAAGGTTCCGTTCCCGTGTGGCCAGTCCTGGTCCGGGCAGACCCGTACCAACCACAGTCCGGCCAACGCGATCGACTTCAATCGCACAGACGACCTCGGCGATCCGGTGGTCGCCAGCGCCCCCGGCACGGTCGACGTGGTGACCGACCTCGGTGGTACCAGCTATGGCAAGTACGTTCGGATCAACCACGGCGGCGGGTACAGCACCTACTACGCGCACCTGAACGGCTTCAATGTCTCCGTCGGGCAGACGGTCGGCTACGGCCGGGTGATCGGTTACGTGGGCAGCACTGGCGGTTCGACCGGCCCGCACCTGCACTACGAACAGCGCTCCAACGGCAGCGCCATCCAGATCCGGTTCAACGGCGCGCTCGCCCTCTACTGGGGCACGAAGAACTACACCAGTGACAACGGCTGCAGCGGCGGCGGCACCGCGACCGGCACCGTCGGCACCAGCGGCACCCCGCTGACGGTCCGCTCCGGCCCCGGCACCGGCTACTCAGCCGTCGGCACGCTCGGCAACGGCAGCACCGTCACCATCTACTGCCAGACCAACGGCACCACGGTCACCGGCACGTACGGCACCAGCTCGATCTGGAACCGGATCGGTACCGGCCGCTTCATCGCTGACGCCTACACCTACACCGGATACGACGGCTTCATCCCGAACGTCCCCCGATGCTGACCTGATCGGAAGAGCCCCTTGTGCAACGCCCCACGTTCACAGGGGCCCTTCCCGTCCTGACCCTCCGGGACGCAGTGCTGCCCGGCCGGATCCTGAGGAATCGCACGGAGGACACATGATTACGAGAAGGAAACTCCTCATCGCTACCGGTGCGGCGGTGGTCGCTACCGGACCGTTGGCGCACCCCGCCGCAGCCGCGCTGCCGCAGGTTGACATGGAAGCGCTGATCAAGGCGGCGCAGATCGATCCGCGCCGGGCGGACACGGCACTCACCGAGGGAGCCAGGGACAGCGTCCTGCTGGTGGAGCGCGCGCTTCAAGCCAGAGGGCTGCTGTCGTCGACCTACGTCGACGGGCACTTCGGCACCAGCACGATCGCCGCGTACGCCGCGTACCAACGGTCACTCGGCTACACCGGCCTCGACGCGACCGGCCTGCCCGGCCCGACGTCGCTGCGGCTGCTGGGCGAGGGGCGCTACACCGTGGCCAGGGCGATCTCACCCGGCAGCGTGGTGAGCCTGCGCGGCGTGCAGGTCAACGCGCGTACCAGATCGATGCTGTTCGAGGCTGAGCGTCTGCTGGGTCGGCAGCTCAGCATCACGCAGGGTTCGTACAACACCAGTGTGGGCGCTTCCGCCGGCACCCACGACGGCGGTGGCGCACTCGACCTGTCAGTCAGCGGGCTCTCCTCGGCCACCCGGACGGAGGTGCTGCGCCGACTGCGCACGGTGGGCTTCGCCGCCTGGCTACGGACACCGAGCCAGGGCGACTGGGGCTACCACATCCACGCCATCGCGCTCGCCGACACCGACCAGTCGACCGGTGCGCGGAACCAGGCCGGCGACTATTACCTCGGCCGCAACGGACTGGCGAATCGGGGCCCCGACGACGGCCCTGTGGTCAACCCGAAGCGCACCTGGGAGGAGTATCAGCGGACACTCTGACGGGTCGTCAACGAGTCGGCGTCCGGCTGCGTCGGCTGCCCCGGGACGCCCGTCGTCCGGGGGCAGCCGTGTCGGATGTCAGCCCGATCAAACCGGTGATCCGGTGAGCGCCGACGCCCGGCGGCTCAACGCGTCGACGCGTTCGACGAGTCGGCGTACGGCGTCCTCGTCGTCCGCGTCCACGGCCGTCACGCGTTCGAGCAGCGCGGCGTAGTCCGACGTCAGCGCCAGGTACTTCCTGCCGAACGTCTCCTTCGCGCCGTCGACGTAGGCCTGGCGCTCCGCCATGGCGTACCACCGGTCGAGGTCGATGATCTGCTGGGCGAGCACGGCGGCGGCGGCGCTGAGCGCGCTGCGGGCGTCGGCGTTGTCGTCGCGGCGGCGGCGACGGGCGTCCGCGAGCCGGCCCGCGCGGCGGCCACCGACGTAGAGCACCGTCGCCCCGGCGACGACGGCCACGATCGCCGCGGCCGCGAGCAGGAAGCGGGGCAGCGACGGGCTGATCGTCCGCGCGCCGTCGGGAACGGTGCCGGCCTTCACCAGCAGGTCGTAGTTGACGGTGACGACCTTCAGCGCCTCCAGGGGGCGGTCGGCGAAGGTGTCGACGCCCCGGCTGACGGTCATCTCGGCCACGAAGGCCCGGCCGAAGTTCCCGTCGTCGCGCCCGGGCAGCAGCGCGCACCCGTAGGTGTCGTACTCGTCGCCGTCGCGGCTCATCACCAGCACGACGGTCCCGTCGGCGGCGCGCTCGACCTGGCGGCAGCCCTGCCTGAGGTCGGCGCCCGGTGCCAGCATCAGCACGACCAGCCGGCGGTTGCCGATGATCCGTTCGGCCGCCGCGCGGTCCAGTTCGACGCCCGGCGCGACGTACACGGAGGAGGCGCGCACGTGGCGGGCGACCGGGCCGTCCAGCGCCCCGCCGGTCCACAACGCCCAGCCGGCCAGCACCAGGCAGGCCAGGACGGCGACGCCGAAGGGCGTGCCGAACAGGTCGGCGAGCCGACGTCGTACGGACTGGCTCACGACAACCTGCCCCGGAGGTAGAGGTGCGGTCGGTAGCTGGCGATGCCCAACGTCCGGGCGCCGTCGTCCAGCTCGTCGGCGGCCTCGTCCAGCAACGTCCGCACGTGGCGGTCCGGCAGCCCCTCGTCGAGCGCGGCGCGGGCGGCCTGGAGCTTGACGATGCCCCGGGTCAGCGCCGGATCGCTGCGGGCGTCGGTGAGCAGGGACATCTCGACGGCGAGCGAGGTGAGACCGGCCAACCGGGCGGGCGTGCCACCCCGCCCGGGGTCGCCCCGCCGGACCACCAGGGCGTCCGACCGGCGCAGCGACCGGACCGAGAGGATCAGGAACGTCGCCACGCAGCCCGCGAAGAGCCACGGCAGGGCGGGCAGCGCCACCCGCAGGGGGTCGATCGGCCGGTACGGCAGCGGGCGGTCGAACAGCCCCGAGTAGCGCAGGTCGGTGACCCGGTTCAGGTACGCCGTCAGGATGTTGCCCTGGGGGTAGTCGTACCGGCTCAGCCGGCCGCCGAACTGGCCGTAGAAACTCGCCCCGGCCAGCTCCGCGAAGTCGTCGGCCGCCGGCCCGTGGTACTCGATCCAGAGGCCGTACATCACGACGATCGGCGTGCCCGGGAACAGCTCGGCCAGCGCCGGACCGTACCGGGGCACCGGCTCGCCGAACGGCTGCGCGGGCAGCGCCACGTACCGGGCGCCGTCCGGGAAGGCGTTGCGCGCGGCCTTGTCGGGGACACCGGTCAGCGTGGCCCCGGCCCCCAGGTGCAGGCCGGTGGCCCGCAGGTCGGCGGCGACGGCGGCCAGCTCCCGGTCGGTCGGGTCACGCCACCGCAGCTCGTCGTGCTCGGGCGGGTCGGGCGCGTCCCGCAGCGCGGCGATCAACGCCACAAGCGTGCCTGTCACGTCGGCGGTGGCGAACTGGGCGCGCCAGCCGGGCAGGGTGTCGGGTACGGCCTGGTAGATGCCGCCGCTGACCTCGGTGCCGATCACCCGGACGGTCGCGTTCTTCACGTCCCGTACCCGTTCGCGTTCGTCCTCGTCGAGCCCGGGCGGCGCGACCAGGATGCGGACGGGTTCGGCGCCGGCGGCCTCGCGGACCCGCTGCTCGTTCCAGCGCGCGGTCGCGCCGGGGAGACGCACCACGGGTTCGGCGGCCACCAGCGCGGTCATCTCGTCCACCGAGGGCACGCTCGCGTCGCTCAGCTCACCCGCCGAGCCCTCGTCGATCTTCGCCGGGGCGGCCGGCGACCGGCCGTAGCTGACGTCGACGCTCTGCCGCTGGGCGAGCAGGAAGACGACCAGGACGATCACGGCGATGCCGAGCAGCGACCAGCGCAGCAGTTCGTACCGGTATCGCCTGCGCGGTTTCACTGGTGCGTGCGCCACAGCCGGTCGGCCTCCCTCGCGTGTTGCGCCGCCTCCCGGGCTGCGGACGCCCCGCCGCGCCCGGCGGCGATCGACTCGGCGCGGGCCAGCAGTTGCTCGGCCTGCGGCACCCGGCTCGCCGCCGCGTCCCGGCTGACGGCCGCGCTGTCGATGGCCGCGCGGGCGGCGGACCAGGCGGTCCGGCTCTCCCGCCCCCGCGCCCGCCACCGGGGCAGCAGGGTCGTCGCGAAGCCCGCGCCCACGAGCAGGACGCCGCCGACCAACCAGGCGAGGAGGGTGTGGGACATGCGCTCCAACCATCGGGCGAGGGGTACGGGGGTGCGCTCGGGAGCCGTCGGGGCAGGCAGGGGTACGACCGAGTCTGGCTCATCGAGGCGAATCGGTGCGAACCAGCCCCACCGGCCCTGGCCTGCGGTCGGCCCGGCACGCCGAGGCGTCGTATCGTCTCCGCATGACGCACCCGGTCTGGGCCGACGGCAGGGCATACGAGGCGTACGTGGGCCGGTGGAGCCGCCCCGTCGCGGGGGAGTTCCTGCGTTGGCTGGCCGTGCCACCGGGCCGCCGCTGGCTCGACGTGGGCTGCGGCACGGGCGCGCTCACGTCGACCGTGCTGGCACTGGGGGACCCGGCGTACGTCTCGGGCGTCGACAGCTCGCCGGGCTTCGTGGCGTACGCCCGCGCGGCCGTCCGCGACGAACGGGCGGCCTTCCAGGTCGGCGACGCCCGGGCGCTGCCGCTGCCCGACCGCTGCGTCGACGTCGTCGTCAGCGGCCTCGCGGTCAACTTCGTGCCCGAGCCGGCGCGCGCCGTCGCCGAGTTCGCCCGGGTCGTCCGCCCCGGCGGGGTGGCCGCCGCCTACGTCTGGGACTACGCCGGCGGCATGGCGCTGCTGCGGCACTTCTGGGACGCCGCCGCCCTGCTCGACCCGGCCGTGGCCGAGCGGGACGAGGGCCGCCGGTTCGCGGTGTGCGACCCGGACTCCCTGCGCGGGCTGTGGACCGACGCGGGCCTGACGGCGGTGGCGCTCCGGCCCGTCGACGTGCCGATGGTGTTCGCGGACTTCGACGACTACTGGACGCCGTTCCTGGGCGGGCAGGGCCCCGCCCCCTCGTACGTCGCCTCCCTGACGGCGCCGCAGCGCGCCCGCCTGCGCGACCTGATCGCGGCCCGCCTGCCCGTGGCGCCGGACGGCTCGATCCGGCTCACGGCCCGGGCCTGGGCCGTCCGGGGCGCGGCGCCGGCCTGAGCACCGCAGCTGCCCGCCGGGCCTTCGCGGTCGGCGGCGCGCAGCCGGGTGAGGCCGTCCGGCTGTCCGCTTCGAGACCCAGCGGTACCCGCCGCCGACGTCCTCGGTCAACCTGATCCGTGACGCCGGGTGTCCCGCCCGTCGTGGAGATCGGAGGACCGATGAAGGCCCGTTTCCGATGGCGGTCGACCCGGATGACGCTGTTCGCGGCCCTGGCCGCCGCGCTGGTCGCCGCACTGCTGCCCGCCTCGCCGGCGCTCGCGCTGCCCTCCGGCAGCGGCTGGTCGGCCTCGTGGAGCTACTACCATCCCACCGCCTACCAGTACGCCGGCACGCTGCCCGGCGTCCGGCTGACCGGCTACGCCACCGACAACTCCGGCACCAGCACCACGGTCGGCACGATCGAGGACACCGCCGACGACGGCCGCTGCGCCAGGGTGATGCTCTACGCCAACGGCGTCGGCTACGTCGCCGACCGGACCACCTGCGGCAGCGGCAGCTACCTGACCTACTCCACCGGCAGCTACAGCCAGGGGCTGCTGGTGATCGTCTACCGGATGGTCGCGGGCACGAGCACCCACGACAAGGGCTTCGCCATGTTCGTTCCCGGTTCGTCCGCCGATCCGGAGCTGCGCACCGTGGGTACGGGCGCCAGCTGGTCGTACTACACGTCGGCGGCGTTCCAGTACACGGTCACCCGTCCCGGCGTGCGGCTGACCGGCTACGGTGCCCACCAGTACGCGGACCAGCGCTCCTCGCTGAACACGGTGGAGAAGACCGCAGCCACGGTCGGCTGCGCCACGGCCAAGGTCACCGGCGGTGTGTCCACCAGCGGCGGCATCTGCGTCAACGGCGGCAGCACGTCCTTCTCCCGCTCCGACCTGACCAACAACCTGACGGCGTCCGCCTGCTACCAGCCGGTCCCCGGCACCCAGCGCTGCCTCGCGGTGGGCATCCCCGAGCCCTGGTGACCCGACCGGCAGCCGGCGGACGCACCCGGCCCGCCGACCCGGCACTCCCGCCGTCCCCGAACCGGCCCGGCAGCCCCGCCGTCCCCGGACCACCCGGGGACGGCGGGTCCGTCAGCGGCGGCGCTTCGGCAGGTCGAACTGGTCGGCGGCCCGGCAGTCGCGTGGACCGCCGACCGCGCCCGGCCCGGCCCGGTCCAGCGCGGCGCGCGCCCGGATCCGGCCCAGGTTCCAGGCGTACCAGGGGTCCGACTCGTCGAGGTCCTTGGCGACCCAGCTCAGCGTGCAGCGGCGCACCGGATCGGGCAGGCCCGCCAGGGCCGGCGTCGCGTCGGCCGAGAGCGCCCGCAGGTACCAGGCGTCGATCTTCCCCGTCTGCTCGTACCGGGCGATGTTGCGGCGGGCGGCGTAGTCCTCCGGGTTGAGCACGGCCAGGCCCAGCAGCATCACCACGGCGAGCGCCACCGTCGTGCCGGGGATCCAGGCACCGCGCCAGCGGAGCCCGGCCACCAGGATCATCAGGAACACGGTGCCGAGCAGCAGCTCGAACGCCATCACGAAGAGCCGCTCGCCGGTGAAGCTGTACGCCTTCTGGTACGTGTACATGCGGGACAGCGCCGACCCCACGATGACGAAGCTGAGCACGCTGAGCAGGCCCAGCAGGACCCGCAGCAGGTGGCGCTCGACGGCCCGGTCCCGTCGCGCCCAGCGGGCCACCCCGCCGAGCACCGCCAGCGTCAGCATGGTGACGACGACGAGCTGCCAGAACCCGCTGCGCGCGTACTCGGCGTAGCTGAGGCCGGCGGTGCGCAGCACGTGTCGCTGCCCGCCGAACAGGACGGTGAACTGCACCGCCACGAAGCCGGCGAAGAGCAGCGTCAGGGCGCTGATGACCGGCGCCCACTCCACGAGGCCGAAGCGGCGCGTGCCGGGCCGGTCCATCGTCGACAGGTCGGGCGGCGCGGCCAGCGTGTAGACGGCGGCGACGGCGCAGAGCCCGCCCACGGCGGCGAGGAGGATCCAGCGGAACGTCGCGCCGCCGTCGACCTCGGGAACCAGCTCGCCGAGCATCACGGAGAAGGCGCCGTCGGCCGAGGACAGGAGCGCGCCGAAGACGATCAGCGCGACCACGGTGGCCGCGGCCGACCCGACGACCCGGCGGGCCAGGTGCGGGTTCGCCGGGGCGTGCAGGTGCCCACGCACCCACGGCAGCCCTCGCAGCGCCGCGAAGGGGGCGGCCACGAGGCTGAACAGGATGGAGCGGACGAGCCGGCCGCCCACGATCGCGAGGGTCGCGCAGCAGAGCGCGCCGAGCACGCAGAACGTCACCAGCCACCAGGCGTTGCGGAAGGCCAGGACCGACAGCAGCGCCAGGGCCGCCACCGCCCAGCCGGCGCGGATCCGCCGGTCGGCGCGCGGCAGTTCCGCGCCCGTCCGCCGGACCGCGAGGACCACCGCGACGGTCAGGGCGAGCCAGCCGAGGAACCAGCCGATGCCGGTGCGGGTGAGCGGTACGAAGAACGCCAGGCCCAGCGCTCCGGCGAGGACCGCGAGCGGTACGGCCCGGTCCTGGGTGGGCGCCGGCCCCGGCCAGCGCGTGTCGAGGAACGACGGCGGGCGCGGGACCGGCTGGTAGCCGCGGTACGGCGCCGGCACGCCGGCCGGCACCCCGATCCGGTACGGCGCCGGCAGCGGCGCGGCGGCGGGGTGCTGGACGGTGGTCGCCGGCGGGCGGGCAGCGGATGCGCCGGTGCCCACCGGCGCGGCGGCCGGTGCTCCAGCGGTGGCCGGCGCGGCGGTCGCGGGCGTCCCGGTGCTGGAGGCCGCTTCGGCGGCGGGTCCCTTCGTGGCGGGCGCCGCCTCTGCGGGCCCGTTCGCGGTGGGCGTAGCGGGGCCGGAGGCGGTCGGTGCCGCGTCGGTGCCGCCCGGTGGCGCGCTGACGGCGTCCGGCGACGGCGCGGCAGCCGGTGCCGCGGCGTCCGCCGCCGTCACCGCGGCGGTCCGCGCCGGGATGCTCTCCTCCGGCCCGACGGCGGCCGTCGGGGCCGGCGCGGCGGTCGCCTCGGCCGGCCTGGGGGCGGGGACGACCGAGGCCGGGGCCGGCGGGCCCGCAGCGACCGGAGCCGCGGCGGCGGTGGCCGGCACCAGCGGGATGAACACCGCGTAACCGCGCGTCCCGGGCGGGATGCTGACGGGGATCGCCCAGGCGGGTGCGCCCTCCGCCCCGGGCCACACCATCGGGGGCGGCGCGCCCTCGATGGACGGCATGACGAGCAGCCGCGGCGGCGCGTCTCCGGGGTCGTCACCGGCGGTGCTGCCGGGCGCCTCGCCGGACCCCGGGGGGCCCGACACCGGTGGTGGCTGGGTCAAGGAACCCCTCCTCGTTTGAACGGTCGGCACACTGTACGGCCGACTCCAGGCCCGCCGCCGCCCCCGACACCGACAGAAGGGCTAGACAGCCGCAGCCGGACGGCCGTACCCGGTCACAGCGGTGCAGGCACGGGCAAGCGGATCGGGCGGGCGGCGCGCCCGATCGATCCTCGGTAACGTGCTCGGCCGTGGCCAGTGGCGTACCTCCCGGCGAGTGGTGGGAGGCCCTTCCTCCGCGGCAGGTCAGCCACCTGCCCGGCATCGACGCCGAGTTGCTCCATGTGGGACTCGATCCGGCACCGGCCGCCGCCCCGGTCGTCGTTCGGTATCAGGTACCGGCCCGACGGGGCTTCACCGACCTGCTCGCCGCCGTCCTCGACGAGTTGGACGGGGCAGCACTCACGCTGTTCCCCCGCTGGTTGCCCGGTGCCGAACGGTTCGACGGTTGCGGCACGCTGGGCGTCGCTGCGGCGCGGTCCCTTGCCATGCGGGCCGCCGCGCACTCCGAGCACTTCGGCCCGTTCCTGGCCGACCTCGCCGAGCGCGCGCTGCGCGGGGAGGACCGGCAGCACCGGCCGCGCTTTCCGGCAGAGGTACGGGCTGCCGGCCTGGCCCGGGTCATGGCCTCCGCGTACGACCGTGACGGGTGCGTCCTGCTGGTCGGCCTGACCGACGAGCTGCCCACGGAGACCGAGCGCGCGTTGGTCGCCGTCGCCGAATGGCTGGTGCGGCACGGCCGCCTCACCGTCTGGCTGGCCGGGCGAGAACTGCGGACGGTCGACCGGATCCGGTCGGTTCAGGTTTCGCTGCCGTCGAGCCTGACCGAGTTGGCGGTGCAGGCGGGTCGGGTTCCCGACACCGTGCGCGAGCCTCCTCCGGCACTGACGTTTCCGCCGCTGTCCGGTGTCCCGCGCGGCGACAGCGCCGCCGAGCAGGCACTGGAGCTGGCACTGACGCCACACGAGTGGGCCCGGGGGAGGCGCTGGAACCACACGTACGACTGGCACCTGCTCGGCGAGACCTACCGCCTGGACCTCTTCTGGCCGGCCGAGGGACTTGCGGTCGAGGTGGACGGCCCGGAACATCGGGGCCGAATCAGATTCGCCAACGACCGGCGGCGTGACGTGCGGCTGCAACTCCTCGGGCTGGACGTGCTCCGGTTCACCAACGAGCAGGTGCTGTCCGACGTCCAGGCTGTGGTCGGCATGATCCGGCAACTGCTGACCCGTCGTCGCCTGGCCGGCGCGCACCCACACGAAGAAGAGGCACCATGACGAGCACGGCGGACCTTCCCCACCTGACGCCCAACCAGATCAACGCGCTTGTGGTGCTCATGGTCGAGGCCCGCGAACTGACCAACAACGAGCTGAAGGAGTTGGCCGGGTTCAGCCTCACCGGCCCCGACAACGCCAAACTCGTCAAGCTCGGCCTGGTCGAGACCGACCGGTCCCACCGGCCCTTCTCCCACGAGCTGACCGACGAGGGGTGGCGGGTGGTGCGGCAGCTGCACGCCGGCGCCCCGCCCGCACGTAGTGGCTCAGCCACCCGTTCGCTGTTCACCCTGCTGGCCAACCTGCACCGCTCGCTGAGCCGGTTGGGGCTCAGCCACGCCGACTTCTTCACGCCGCCGTCGGCCACCTCAGGCCCGGCGGTCGGCCCGACGCCTCCCGGCGTCGCGCCAGCGCCGGCGGCCACCGGGCCGGACGCCGTGGAGGCCCTGATCCGCGCCGCCTATCACGAGCTGGCCCGGGAGCCGGGAGCCTGGGTGGGGCTCGCCGACCTGCGCGAACGCCTCGGCAGGCAGGACCGCGCCACCGTCGACGCGACGTTGCGCGCGATGGTCCAGCGGGACGGCGTCCGGATCATCCCGGTCGCCAACACCAAGTCGTTGACCGCGCGCGACCGGGCGGCCGCGGTGCGCATCGGGGACGAGGAGAACCACACCCTGGCGATCGGCTCGGCATGATCCCCGAGGACGTGAGGGCCGCGCTCGAGGCGGTCAGTCTCAACCCTGCGGTCACTCCCGACGACGTGTGGCGGCCCAGCCCGCACGACGTGCCGGAGCTGCACGAGAAGGTGGTCGCGGAGATCCTGCGCGGCGTGGGCAGGGCCCGTACCGACGACACCACGGTGCCCCTCGGCGTGGCCATGCAGGGGCGGGCCGGCGCAGGCAAGACCCACCTGCTCGGGGCGGTGCGGGATCGGATCCAGCGTGAGGGCGGCTACTTCTTCCTGGTCGACATGGTCAGCGGGAAGACGTTCTGGGAGAGCGTGGCGCTGGCCCTGGTCGAAGGCATGGGCCGGGACGCGATCGGCTGGGGCACCCAGCTACGCACGTTTCTGCGTCGGCTCACCGCCCAGCTCGGCATCCCGGCGGAGGTACGCGACGCGATCGCCGGGACGAAGCCGGTCACCCGGGAGCACCTGGACACCTTCGTGCGGGCTCTGCGGACGCGCCATCGCGAGATCGGCCGGGACTGCCAGGACACCGCCCGGGCACTCGTCCTGCACGGCGCGCTGGACTTCGAGGCACAGGACGTCGGCTACGCCCATCTGATCTCCGAGCCGGGTGACCCGGACGGTCGCGCGGCGTGGGGGCTGACCCCGGCGATCCGGACCCCGCAGCAGATCGTCCAGGACGTCTCGCGGCTGATGGCGCTGACGCTCGACCCCACGGTGATAGCCGTCGACCAGCTCGACACGCTCTTCGCCCAGACCAGCACCGCCATGTTCGACCAGTACGCCGGGCTGGAGGACGCCCAGGCGAAGGTCATCGGGCCCATCGCCGACGGCCTGCTGAAGCTGCGTGACGTCACCCGCCGGACGCTGATCGTGGTGTCGTGCCTGCCGGACACCTGGGAGCTGCTGACCAGGAGTGCGCCCACTCCGGTCGGCGACCGGTTCCGGCAGGCGATCCTCCCCGACCGGATTCCCACCCTCGAGATCGGCCGGGCCATCGTCGCGAAGCGGTTCACCGCCGCCTTTGCCGGGCCGCGTTTCGCCCCGCCGTACCCGACCTGGCCGATCAGCCCCGAGGCGTTCGTGGACGCCCCGGCGTTGACGCCCCGGGCGCTGCTGCGCCGGGTGGATCGGCACGTCGCCTGGTGCCGGGACCGGGGCGAGGTGACCGAACTCGACCGTCTCATCGAGGTCGGCAACCACGTCGCCGGCGGGTCCGAGCCGCCGGGCGGGAGTGCCGCCGTCGGCCCGAACTCGGGCCGCGACACGGACACCGGTGACGACGTGCGCCTGCGGCAGCTCGACGCCCGCTTCGCCGAGCTGGTGGCGGGGGCGGACGTGGCGGGTGCGTTCGATCCGCGGACCGAGGACGAGCACATGCCGGCGCTCCTGGCCGCCGGTCTGGCGGCCTGGATCGCCGAGCGGTCCCCGACCGGCGCCAGCTACAGGTACGACCCGCTGCCGGGCCGCAAACCGGCGCTGCACGGGCGGCTGATCGAGGTGCTGGACGAGGCCACCGAGAACGAGGCGCACTGGTGCTTCCGTGGGATCTCCCATCCGAACGCGATCGCGGCGACCGCCAGGGTGAAGGCGGCCTGCACCATGGCGGGCCTCGACCGTGCGCTGCCGCAGCGGCGGCTGGTGCTGTTGCGCAACGGCCCGTGGCCGACCGGGAAGCGTACGACCGAGGTGTTGGCGGCCTTCGACGCGGCCGGCGGCGTCCGCTGCGGCGTCCCGGAGGCGGACCTGCGGGTGTTCGCCGCGCTTCGTGAGCTGAGCGGCGAACCGGCCCAGGTTCTCCAGGAGTGGCTGGTCGCGCGCCGGCCGGCCGGCTCCACGCAGCTGTTCGCCACGATCCTCGGCGACCTTGCCGGGACGGCCAATGCGGAGGCCGGGCCGGTCGCCCGGTCAGTCGGGCCGACGGCCGAGGTGGGCGGCGAGGACGACGCGCGGGTCGACGGCGGGAGGGCCACCGTCGACGGAAATTCGATCCTGCTGGGGCGGACCACCGACGGGGCACGGCCGTTCGCGGTGGACCTGGATTCGCTGCGCCGTCACACGGTGATCTTCGCCGGCTCGGGCTCCGGCAAGACCGTGCTGATCCGGCGACTGGTCGAGGAGTGCGCACGGGAGGGCGTCTCCGCGATCGTGCTCGATCCCAACAACGACCTCGCCCGCCTGGGCGATCCCTGGCCGCAGCCGCCGGCCGGATGGGGCCCCGGTGACGCCGAGCGGGCCCGCGAGCACCTCGAACACACCGAGGTGGTGGTCTGGACGCCCCGGGTCAACGCCGGTCGACCGCTGAGCTTCCAGCCGCTGCCGGACTTCACTCCCGTACGCGACTCGCCGGACGAATTCGACCAGGCGATCCGGTCGGCGGTGGAGGCCCTCGCCCCGCGCGCCGGTGTGGACCGGCCGACGAAGGTGGCCCAGCAGGGCAAGGCCGTGCTGACCGAGGCCCTCCAGGCGTACGCGAGGAGCGGAATGGTGGGCCTGCCCGGCTTCACCGAGTTCCTCGCCGAACTGCCCGACGGGGTGAGCCGGCTGAGCAGGGCGGACAAGCTGGCCCAGGATCTGGCCGAGACTCTGAAGGCCGCCATGGTCACCGATCCGTTGTTCGGCGGCGTCGGCGCCCCGGCCGATCCGGGCCTGCTGCTCACCCCCTCGCCGGGTCGTCGCGCACGCATCTCGGTGATCAGCTTTGTGGGGCTCACGTCGGACCAGGAACGGCAGGGCTTCGTCAATCAGCTCCAGATGGCCCTGTTCGCCTGGATCAAGCGGCACCCGGCTGGCGAGCGACCGCTGGGCGGGCTCTTCGTGATGGACGAGGCGCAGACTCTCGCCCCGTCGTCCGGGCAGACGGCCTGCACGGCCAGCACGATCGCCCTCGCTTCTCAGGCCCGCAAGTACGGGCTCGGGTTGGTCTTCGCCACCCAGGCGCCGAAGGGGCTGCACAACCAGATCTCCGGCAACGCCACCACGCAGTTCTTCGGGCTGCTCAACGCTCCCGCGCAGATCGACGCGGCCCGTCAGTTGGCGGAGGCCAAGGGCGGGCGGCTGCCCGACATCGGCCTCATGCAGAGCGGCCAGTTCTACGTGGCCGGGGAGGGCTTCGCGTTCGTCAAGGTGGACACGCCGATCTGCCTGTCCCACCACCCGAAGGCGCCGCTCAGTCCGGAGGAGGTCGTCGCCAGGGCAGCTTCGGCACAATTCCGGCCGGAGCGCAGTCACCTGCCGGACGTGCCGGCCGTCTGATAGCGGACAGGACGCCGATCGCCTTTCCGGCGCACTGTTGTAGCAGGTCAGAGGCGTGAGGATGGCGGGCCACAACCCATTCCTCGGGCCCGGCGGGGACAGCATCGTCCCCGCCGACACCGCCATCACCGAACTCCGACCCCGCGACGGCCACGGCGTAGCGCAGCGCCGTCCGCCCACGCAGCGCGAGGTCGCGATCCGGCAGTCACGTCCCGGGTGCCCGGGCGTCGCCCGTCCCACCCTGCCCACCGGAACCGGCCCTGCTCACGAGCCGGTCGGTCCGGTCACCGAGCACGAGAGGAGCCGGCAATGGCCGCTCCCACCGCCACCGCCTCCCTGAACGCCTCCACCTACTCACCCGGCGACCAGATGATCCTGACGGTCACCTACGGCGACGCCGACACCAAGCCGGTGACCGTCACGATCGTGGTGACCGACGCACAGGGCAACAGCAGCGCGCCGGTCAAGGTCACCGCCGTCATCGACCCGCTCACCCTCACCGTCACCGACGACTCCGGCCGCACCTGGACCAGGGCGTCGGACAACGGGTCCGTCGCCGTCTACCGGGCGGTGGCGTGATGCCCCGGGTCATCGTCACGGTGCGCGACAACGGCGGGCGTACCGCCACCGCGACCGCCGACTACACGATCGCGCCGCCGGTGCTGGGCGGCTACTACCTCTCCGGCGGCGCCGACCCGACGGCCGACATGGCCGGCGGCAACTTCCGCTCGCTGACCCAGTACCGCAGCTTCGCCGACGGTTACATCTTCCCCGGCTACCAACGGCCGTGGTTCGTCACGCTCGGCAGGGCCGGGGTGCAGATGAACATGGTGCTGGAGCTGAAGCACTACGGCGCGCCCAACGCCGGGCCGCAGACCTTCACCGTGGACGGCGTGACCTACACCGTCCCGGCGCCCGCGATGACCATCCAGCAGCGCCCGGGCACGACCTGGCCCCGGGCGTACGGCTACAGCCAGGTCCTGGCCGGGCACTGCGACGGGCTCTTCGCCCGCGCCCTGTCCCAGTACCGGACCATGGGCTTCGGGGTGAACATCCAGCTCGCCTCCGAGCTGGACACCGACCACGAGTTCGGCACCACCGAGTCCGGCGTCACCTACCCGTGGGCGCAGTCGGACGCCCGCGCGGTGCAGGCGATGACGTACATCGTGAACTGGTTCAAGGCCCGCCAACTGCCCGCCGGCACGACGTTCTCGGTCGGGGTGGGCGGCTTCGACCGGGCCTGCTTCCAGCGCACCCACCCGGAGGCGCTGATGGCCAGGCTTGACTTCCTCCAGTGGAACGCCTACGCCACCAGCCCCACCCACACGGCGCTGGCCCGGTTCCGCCGGGCGAAGGACTGGGCGGTGGCCGACCTCGGCCCGGTCGCCCTCTCCCGCCCGGTGATCATCGCCGAGTGGGGTGTACGGGTGGCGGAGGTGCCGGACCAGGCGGGCTGGATCGCCACCGTCCCGGCCGCCATCGCCCAGCTCAACGCCGAGCGGGGACCCCGGATCGTGCGGACCAACTACTTCAACTCGGGCTGGGGCACCCTGTCGCCGAAGTCGACGGGGCTGGCCGCACTGAAGTCGGCGTACGCCACCCGGCCGTACGTCTGAACGGCCGGCCGGAGATCCGCCGGGAGCCCGGGGAGCCCGGCGGGGAAGGATAGACGTCGATCATGAGGTCCATCGATGGTGGTATAAGATCCGCCGGATCGTGCGCAGGCCCGCTCGTGCGCCTCCCGGTGCGATGTCCACCGAGCTCGCTGCGCCAGGACAGCCATGGAGATCATGTGAAGTTCAGTCGTCGTCTCGCCCCTGCGATGGCCGCCCTCGTGCTCGCGGTCGGCGCCGTGGTCGCCCCGGCCGGCGCCGCACAGGCGCATCCGGAAGCGGACACGGTAAACGTCTATCCGCCGATCCAGGGTTCGTCCACCTGGGACCGGTTCGGTCTCTCCGGGCCGACCTCGCACCACATCGTCTTCGGCCACTGGGGCTACCCCAACGACTGGGCCGTCGACATCTACCGCAGCCCGGGTGCCACGATCGTCTCGCCGTTCGGCACCAAGACCGCTTCCGGGCACCCGGTCGCAGTCAAGGTGGTCACCGTCCAGGCCGGCTGCGCGACCCGCAATCTCGCCGACGGCGGCTACCGCATCGGGCTCGAGGCCCGGGACACCACGACCGGGCAGATTCTCGGCCGGGCGGACGTGATGCACGTGAACAACAAGCCCGGCGGCATCGTCGTCGGCGCCTCGGTCGGTCCGTGGACCAAGCTCGGCGAGACGGGCCGCTTCCGCTGGTCCAGCTGCTACCAGGTCAACGGTGACAGCGGGGCCCACATCCACCTCGAAGTGATCAACCAGCACCGCTACTCGTGCTACGTGTCCCGCGGTGCGAACACCGCCCTGACCGACCTGACCGTGGTGGGCAAGGTCGGCGTGCACTACACGGGGCAGCGGCAGCGCTGCTGATCCGTCGATCGACGGCGGGCGGGTGCCCCGGCTCCGGTCGGAAGCCGGGACACCCGCCCGGGTCGGGCGCCCGCGCGCCGCTGCACCCTGGGGTCAGTAGGCCAGCTCCACCGGCCGGCCGAGCACCCGCGCGCCGTTGTTGGCGAGCCAGCCCTCGGCCGCCGCCGCGTGCTGGCTGAACGTGTGGAGGTCGCGGAACCGGCGCTGCAACGGCGACGAGTCCCGGGCCGCCCCGCCGCCGGCCGCCCGGTAGCAGGTGTCGACCGCGGCGGCTGCCCGCTCCGTCACCCAGGGCAGCGCGGCGGAGATCCGTGGGTGCAGCGCGGGGATCGCCGCCGGATCGGTGGCGCAGGCCGCCCAGAGCTCGTCGGCCAGGTCCCGCAGCAGCGCCCGGGCGGCCCGTACGTCCAGGTCGGCGCGGCCGAGCTGGAGGCGGAAGGCCGGCGATTCGGCGAGCGACTGCCGGGCGTAGAGCCGCTGCCGGCCGCCCTCCAGCAGCGCGACCATGTCGTCCAGCGCGCCCTGCGCGATGCCGACCGCCACCGCGCCGAGGTGCAGGACGAAGTGGACCAGCGGCGCCACGAAGCCCGGCCCCGGTACGCAGGGCACGCCGGTGAACAGGTCGAAGCTCTCCTCCGTGGGGCAGAAGGCGTCCGCCACCTCGATGTCGTGGCTGCCGGTGCCGCGCAGGCCGAGCACGTGCCAGGTGTCGTGCACGGTGACCCGGGAGGCCGGGAAGAGCATGGAGCGCATCGCCGGCGGTCCCCCCGCCGGCCCGCCGTCCCCGGTCAGCACGCAGTTGCCGAAGATCCAGTCGGCGTGCCGGGAGCCGCTCGCGAACGCCCACCGGCCGGTGACCCGGAAGCCGCCGTCGACCGGCTCGGCGCGCCCCTGCGGGGCGAACCCACCCCCGACGACCACGTCCGGCCCGTCGGCGTAGACCTTGTCGAACCGGTCGCGGGAGAGCATCGCCACCAGGTGCGGCGTCTCGGCGCCGATCATCACCGTCCACCCGGTGGAACCGTCGGCCCGGGCCAGCGACTCCAGCACCCGCAGCCCGGTGTGCAGGTCCGCCTCGTACCCGCCGTGGCTGCGGGGGACGAACATCCGGAAGCAGCCGGCCGCCCGCAGCGAGTCGAGCAGATCGGCGGGCAGCCCCCGGGCCGCCTCGATCTCCCCGGCCCGGCGGGACACCTCCGGGAGCAGCGCGTCCACCGCCCCCGTCAGCCCGTCGGAGTGCTGGTCCTCCATGGGTTCCTCCTCGCCTCGTCGCTCGGCCTCCACTCTGGACCTGCGGACGACCCGGGGCCAGGCTCGCCGCTATCGGATGCCCGCCACTTCGCGCGGTGGGCGCCCGCCCGAGCCGCCGCCCGGGGAAGGGCCGGAACGGCACGCCGGCCCGGCCCGCTCCCTATGCTCGAAGCATGGAACTGCGGATCTTCACCGAACCCCAGCAGGGCGCGACGTACGACGACCTGCTCGCCGTGGCCCGCTGCGCGGAGGAGGCCGGCTACGGCGCCTTCTTCCGTTCCGACCACTACCTGAAGATGGGCGCGGTGAGCGGCGACCCCGGCCCGACGGACGCGTGGACGACCCTCGCCGGCCTGGCCCGGGACACCCGACGGATCCGGCTGGGCACGCTGATGACCGCCGCCACCTTCCGGCTGCCCGGCCCGCTGGCCATCACCGTCGCGCAGGTCGACCAGATGAGCGGCGGCCGGGTCGAGCTGGGCATCGGCACCGGCTGGTACGCCGAGGAGCACACCGCGTACGGGATTCCCTTCCCGTCACTGGGGGAGCGCTTCGACCGGCTGGAGGAGCAGCTCGCGGTCGTCACGGGGCTCTGGGCGACGCCGCCCGGCGCGACCTTCGACTTCGCCGGGACGTACTACCCGGTCAGCGACTCGCCCGCCCTGCCGAAGCCGGTGCAGGACCCGCGCCCGCCGATCCTGCTCGGCGGCATGGGCCCGAAGCGCACGCCCCGCCTGGCCGCCCGCTACGCCGACGAGTTCAACCTGCCGTTCGCCTCGGTCGAGGACTCCGCCGCCCAGTTCGACCGGGTCCGGGCCGCCTGCGCCGAGACCGGCCGCGACCCGGGCGAGCTGCGCTGGTCCAACGCCCTGGTGCTCTGCTGCGGGCGGGACGACGCCGAGGTGGCCCGGCGGGCCGCCGCGATCGGCCGGGAGCCGGACGAGCTGCGCGAGAACGGCCTCGCGGGCACCCCCGCCGAGGTGGTCGACAAGATCGGCCGGTACGCCGAGATCGGCAGCGAGCGGCTCTACCTCCAGGTGCTCGACCTGGCCGACCTCGACCACCTGGAGCTGGTCGCCGCCGAGGTGAAGCCCCAGCTCTGAACCGGCGGGCAACCGCCGCCCCAGCACCGCGTCGACCTCCCTGCGCCGACGACGGCGGGAAGTCGCGCGCGGGGCGGCGGTCCCGTCGTGCCGGCCGTCAGGCGCGGCCCGCCCAAGGCGCCGGCCCGTCGTGCCGGCCGTCAGGCGCGGCCCACCTTGGGCGCCGGCCCCGGATGGGGCACCGGGTGCGGCGGGGGCGTCGGCGGCGGCGCCGGCTTGGGGCGGGGCGTGGTGCCCGCCGGGTACGCCCCGGCAGACGACACCGGTCCGATGCCGGTCGGGTCGATCTCCTCCTCGGAGGGGAACACGTCGCCCCGCGGGGCGGGATCGCGGTAGCTGCTCATCGGCGTAGGGTTCCCCGACGGGGGCGCGGTAACCGTGCCCGATCGACCGGTTTCCGTCCCGCCCTGCTCGTCGGATGATGCGTCCCGACGACCGTGGTGTCGAACGGGGGTTGCAAGTGCTGCCGTGTCGAGAATCTTTAGCGCTCTATGAGCTGCCATAGTGGTCGGGTGAACTTGAAGGAATGGGCTGCGTCCACCGGCGTCGCGTACATCACCGCTCGGCGGCAGTACGCGGCCGGGACGCTGCCTGTTCCCACGTACCGGCTAGGCCGCCTGATCATGGTCGGAGAGCCGGTGACAGGCGCGACGACAGATTCCGGGCAGGTCGTGGTGTACGCCCGGGTGTCCTCGGCCGACCAGAAGTCGGACCTGGACCGGCAAGTCGCCCGCGTCACCGTGTGGGCCACCGGCCAGAAGCTCGGCGTGGACCGCGTGGTAATCGAGGTTGGCTCCGCGCTCAACGGGCACCGTAAGAAGTTCCTCGCCTTACTGCGTGACCCGCAGGTGTCGACGATCGTGGTCGAGCACCGCGACCGGTTCGCCCGGTTCGGGGCCGAGTACGTGGAGGCCGCTTTGGCCGCGCAGGGCCGCCGCCTGCTGGTGGTCGACCCGAACGAGGTCGACGACGACCTCGTTCGGGACGTGACCGAGATCCTGACGTCGCTGTGCGCCCGCCTGTACGGGCGACGCGCCGCCGCGAACCGCGTCCGCCGGGCCGTCGAAGCGGCCACCGAGGACGACCCGGCGTGAAGGCCGTCCAGGCGTACCGGTTCGCGCTTGACCTCACGCCCAGCCAAGAGCGCGATGCGCTCGCGCATGCCGGGGCCGCCCGGGTCGCGCACAACTGGGCACTGTCCCGAGTCAAGGCGGTCATGGACCAGCGGACAGCCGAACGTTCCTACGGGGTGCCGGACGAGCAGTTGACCCCATCGCTGTCATGGTCCCTCGCCGGGCTGCGCAAGGCATGGAACGCAGCCAAGCCCGACGTCGCGCCGTGGTGGGGCGAGGTGTCCAAGGAGGCGTTCAACACCGGTCTGGACGCCCTGGCCCGCGGCTTGAAGAACTGGTCCGACTCCCGCAAGGGCGTGCGGGCCGGACGCCCGGTCGGGTTTCCCCGGTTCAAGTCCCGCCGCCACACCACCCCGTCGGTGCGGTTCACCACCGGCGCGATCCGTGTCGAGCCCGACCGGATGCACGTGGTGCTGCCCCGGCTGGGTCGGTTGAAGCTTCACGAGTCCGCGCGGAAGCTGGCACGCCGTCTCGACAACGGCACCGCGCGGATCATGTCCGCCACCGTGCGTCGTGCCGGTGGCCGGTGGCACGTCGCGTTCTGCGTCGAGGTCGAGCGGGCCGACCGCGTTCCAGCCCGGCCCGGCAGTGTGGTCGGCGTGGACGTCGGGATCACACACCTCGCGGTGCTGTCCACCGGCGAACTCGTACCGAACCCGCGCCACCTGGCGAACGCGCAGCAGCGGATGCGCTCGTTGGGCCGATCCCTGTCGCGCAAGATCTGCCCAGACCGACGCACCGGCCGCCGCGCGTCAAAGCGGTGGCAACGAGCGGCGGCCCGGCTCGGCCGCGCGCACGCCCGGGTGGCGAACCTGCGCCGCGACGGCCTGCACAAGCTCACCACCCGACTCACCACGACGTGCGGCGCGATCGTGGTCGAAGACCTCAACGTGACCGGGATGCTGCGTAATCGGCGGCTCGCCCGGCACATCGCCGACGCCGGATTCGCAGAGATCCGCCGGCAGCTGACGTACAAGACCTCGTGGAACGGTGGCCGGCTCGTTGTGGCCGACCGCTGGTACCCATCCTCGAAAACCTGCTCGGGCTGCGGCGCGGTGAAAACCAAGCTGGCCCTGTCCGAGCGTGAATACACATGCGAGGCGTGCGGCCTGGTCATCGATCGGGACCGCAACGCCGCCCGTAACCTGGCCGCCCTGGCGGCTGAGTTCGACACCGCCGGGAGTGGCCCGGTGGCAGCACGTGGAGCCGACCAGAAGACCCGCACACGCGGGCCGGTGGCCGCGAAGCGTGAACCCGGCACGACGCCAGTCGGTCAGACCGGGACCGTCCTACCGCAAGGCAGGACTACCGATCTTGTGCTCACTAAAGCGCACTGAAAGGTAACGGTACGACATGGAACTGCACCGCAACCGGGGGGCGCTGGTGCTACCCCTGGCCTGCGTGATCGGGGGCGGGGTGCTGCTGGCGCTGCCCGGGGAGCACGTGCTGCTGCGCCGGCTGGTCGCCGTCGGCGCCGTGCTGCTGGGCGGAGGCGTGCTGGTCGGCCTGCTGCGCCCGTTCCGGTTCGTCATCGGCGCCGACGGCCTGAGCATCCGCCGCCCCGGGCTGCGCCGCACGATCGCGTGGGCGGAGGTGGCGGCGCTGGCGCTGGCCCGGCCGCCCGCCCGGCAGGGGCTGCCGTCGACGCCGCGACTGCTGCTGGTCCCCGCGCCGGGCGCGCTGGCCGACCTGCCGACCGACGCGCACCACCCGGTCGACGGCCGGGCCGCGGTGGAGCTGCTGGACCTGGCCCGGGTCCGGGAGCGGCCCGCCGAGGTGGCGGCGGCGCTGACCCGGCACGCCGGGGACCGTTTCCTCGACGCGCTCGGCGGGGCCCCGGCCGCCGACCGCCACCGCACCCCGTGAGCACCGCCGACGCCGGGCCGCGGCACAACTGGGCGGGCAACGTCCGCTACGCCGCCCGCCGCCACCACCGCCCCTCCTCGCTCGACGAGCTGCGCCGGCTGGTGGCGGGCAGCGACCGCCTCCGGGTGGTGGGCACCGGGCACTCGTTCAACCGCCTCGGCGACACCACCGGCGACCTGGTCTCGCTGGCCGGGCTGCCCGCGTCCGTCGCGCTCGACCCGGACCGCCGGGCCGTCACCGTGCCGGCCGCCATGCGGTACGGGGACCTCGCGGCCTGGCTGCACGCGCGCGGGTACGCCCTGGCCAACCTCGCCTCGCTGCCGCACATCTCGGTCGCCGGGGCGGTCGCCACGGGCACCCACGGCTCGGGGGTGACGATCGGCAACCTGGCCAGCGCGGTCGCCGGGCTGGAACTGGTCACCGCCGGCGGCGACCTGCTGACCGTGGACCGGGCGGCCGACGGGGACACCTTCGCCGGGATGGTCGTGTCGCTGGGCGCGCTGGGCGTCGTCACCCGGGTCACCCTGGACGTGGTGCCGACCTTCGAGATCCGCCAGCACGTCCGCCTCGGCCTGTCCCGCGCGGCGCTGGACGCGGCGTTCGCCTCGGCGTACAGCGTCAGCGTCTTCACCGACTGGCGGTCGCCGCGGCTGCGGGAGGTGTGGGTCAAGCAGCGTGCGGACGCGGCCCCGCTCCCGGCGGACTGGCTCGGCACGACGGCGGCCGACGCGCCGCGGCACCCGGTGCCGGGCATGCCCGCGCGGAACTGCACCCCGCAGCTCGGCGAGCCGGGCCCGTGGCACGAACGGCTGCCGCACTTCCGGCTGGAGTTCACGCCCAGCAGCGGGGCGGAGTTGCAGTCGGAGTACCACGTGCCGCGCGGCTCGGCGTCGGCGGCGCTGGCCGCGCTCGATCCGGTGGCGCACCTGATCGCGCCGGTGCTCCAGGTCTGCGAGCTGCGGACGGTGGCCGCCGACGGGCTGTGGCTCAGCCCGAACCACGGGCGGGACACCCTGGCCATCCACTTCACCTGGACCGCCGACGCGGCGGCGGTGCTGCCGGTGGTGGCGGCGGTGGAGGAGCGGCTCGCGCCGTTCGCGCCGCGCCCGCACTGGGGGAAGGTCTTCGGTCTCGCCCCGGCGGCGGTCGCCGCGGCCCTGCCCCGGTACGCCGACTTCCTCGACCTGGCGAGCCGGCTCGACCCGGCCGGCACGTTCCGCACCGACCTGCTCGACGCGTACCTTCCCCGCGCCTAGCGACCGGGCCGGTTGCCGGCCATCTGATCGCGGAGGCTGCCGCGCTGCACCGCCCGGCTGATGTCGCTAGGCGAGACGATCCCGACGAGGCGGCCGTCGGCCACCACCAGCGCACGGCCGTCGGCGCACTCGCTGAGCCGGGGGAGCAGCTCGTTCAGCGGCTCGTCCGGCCGGGCGAGCACCAGCTCGTCGGCGCGGCAGGCCACCTCGGCCAGCGTGGTGCCGGCCCGGCGGTCCGCCGGGATGCCGCGCACCCGGTCGAGGGTGACCAGGCCGACGGGCCGGTCGTCCTCGGTCAACGGCAGCGCCGTGTGCCGGTACGCGAAGAGGTAGTGGTCGACGAAGTCGCCCACCGTCATCTGCCCCGACGCGGTCTGCGGCTGCGGCGTCATCACGTCGGCCACCCGGATGCCCTGAAGCGCGCTGCCCATCCGGGCCTGCCGCTCCTCCATGCCGGCGGCGCCGATCAGGAACCAACCGATCAGCGCCAGCCACAGCCCGCCGAAGCCGACGCCGGCCAGGAACTGCCACAGCCCCAGCCCGATCAGCACCGCGCCGAGCACCCAGCCGGCCCGGGCGGCGACGACCGACGCCTTCGTCCGGTCGCCGGTCGCCTTCCACACGGCGGCGCGCAGCAGCCGCCCGCCGTCCAGCGGGGCGGCCGGCAGCGCGTTGAAGACCGCCAGCAGCACGTTGATGCCGGCCAGCCAGGCCAGCGAGCCCAGCAGCAGCCCCTGCACCCCGGCCACGGCGAGCACCACCGCGATCGCGCCGAAGAAGAGCCCGATCAGCAGGCTCACCAGCGGGCCGACGCCGGCGATGCGCAGCTCCGCGCCCGGGTCGCGCGCCTCGCCGCGCAGCTCGGCCACCCCGCCGAAGAGCCAGAGGGTGATCCCGCCGACCTCCAGCCCGTTGCGCTTGGCGACGATCGCGTGCGACACCTCGTGGGCGAGCAGGCCGAGGAAGAAGACCACCGCCGCTGCGAGCCCCGCCAGGACGTACGCGGCGACCGGCCGGTCCGGGTAGGCCCGGGGGAACTGGTTGGCCGACAGCCCCCAGGCGATCAGCGCGAAGATGACCAGGACGCTCCAGTTGACCCCGACCGGCACGCCCGCGATCCGGCCGAGCCGGAAACTCGCCCTCATGTTTCGGGTACTACCCGCGATCGTCGCGCCCATGCCGGTTCGGAAGGCCACGCTGGCCGATGCCGCGACGGGCGGACCGTCGATGACGAGGTCCTGGCCGGTAGCCGCGCTGGGACCCGGCGTGGTCGGCGCTGAGGCCCACCGCCAGCATGTGTCCCTGTCCTGGCGGCGCGACATCTGCGGGTTCTTCGGGGTGCGGCAGACGGTCCCTCTCGTGGTGGAGAAGGACCGTGCGGCGCGGGGTCAGGTAGCGCCGGCCTGCTGGCGGCACCGGTGGTCGCGGTTGTGCTGGAGGGCTTCTTCCAGCTGATCTTCGAGGATGATGATCCGGCAGGCGGCTTCGAGGGCGGTGCCCTGGTCGACCATCTCCCGGGCACGTGCGGCCAGGCGCAGCTGGTAGCGGGAGTAGCGGCGATGTCCGCCGGCGGAGCGGAACGGGATGATCAGCTTCGCCTCGTCGAGGCGGCGCAGGAAATCCTGCGAGGCGCCCACGATCTCGGCGGCGCGGCCCATGGTGTAGGCGGGGTAGTCGTCGTCGTTGAGCATGTCGTCGGGTTGGGCCATGCATTCCTCTTCGTGAACGAGGGCCCCGGCGCAACACGCGCCGGGGCCCAGGGTTACGGGTTGAGTACACCATCTACCGACAGGTTCGTCGGGTTCTCGTTTCCGCACCGTGCCGCTATCGGCAGGCGGTGCGAGGATCGCGTAAGCGTGACCGGAGACCACCTCACGTTCGATGGGACTACGGCGTCCACCTCAGAACTTGCACTACGTCCTGACGGCGGGCGATCCAACGGCGTCCAGCCCTCCCTTTCCTCTTCTTGCATTGCCTACGGTTGCTATCCGCCGATGCCGGAGCCCCACGCGACTTCATGGCCCCGCACATGTGCGGCGGATCCTTGCTGCATCAGGCGGAGCCCCGAACCTTGCATCGGCCCTGCCTGCGGTCTGCCCTGACCTGGAGTTACGTCAAGGTCTTGTCCTGCACTTGCCGTGTTGCGTGCGGTGATGTGGTTCCACCGCAGTTGCCGAGCGAGCCGCGAGAAGTTCCGGGCCCTGCTTCGACGCTCCTGCTCTCGTCAGCGTCTTTATCCGATCTCTGTCTTCAACGGGGGCAACATTACCCAGCCCCCCCGAGAATGTCTAGTCTCGGGAGACCAGATTTTCTCGCCCGCTGATCACGGGTTTCCCCCTCGTCCACCCCGGCGGCACCGTCATCGTGCGCGAGGACGGCGGCGACCTGCGCTGGTGGACGTTGACGGCCTCCCGGCGGACGTATACCTATGTAGTCATCGTCGTCAATCTCTTGGTCGCCGCCACGAGCCGATGGCCGGGAGACGCAGAGGAGTCCATGTGAACCGACGTACCTTCCGCCGCGCCGTCCTGTCACTCGGCATCGCGACGACCACCCTGGTCGCGGCGATCGGCACCCCGGCGTACGCCCGGCCCGACCACCCCGTACCGGCCCCAGCGGTCGCCAGCCCGGTGTTCGCCATCACCGACGGCGTGGCCCGTCAGGTGGCCCTCACTGGTCGGTCCGAGCTGACCCGGCTGGGCGGCTCCGCCGTGAACGGCCCGGTCGACCTGCTCGCCGCCGGCGTCGACGCCCGGCTCGCCGGCCAACTCCGCGCCGCCAACCAGCGGCTGCTGGTCGCCAAGGGCCTGCCGGGCGGCACCGGCTCGCTGTTGCGGTTGCGGCTGGCCCACCCGGACATGCGCGCGGCGCTGGCCCGCGGCGAAGCGCCGCTGGTGGCCGCCGTCCCGACCGACGACTCGGCGACGAGCGTGACCGCCTACGACCGCTCCGGCGGCACGGTGGTGCTGGATGCCACGCGGGTGCCGCAGCGGCCGGTGCTCGTGGTGGACGTGGACACCGAGCGGGCGCTCGCCGCGGGGCTGGCGCTGATGCGCCAGGAGTTGGGCGAGAGGGGCATCGGCCGGGCGGCTCCGGCGCGTCCGGCGACCCGCGCCTCCGGGGTGACCGCGTCGGCCGGTTACTGGGCCACCAAGGTCGACGCGGTCCGGCTGAGCGACGACGAGGAGCCCTGGATCAAGGGGGACGCCGAGATCTACAACCTCGTGGCCGGGTTCGGGTTGGACGGCAAGGTCAAGGTCGACCTCGTGCAGATGCCGTACCTGGACCACGACGGCACCACCTACCAGCCGAACCAGCTGCTGGTGCACTTCTCGTCGTACAAGTACAACCTGGCCGACGTGGTCATGATGGAGGACGACGGGGACACCAACTACGCGGCCCTGGTCAAGGCCATCGCGGGCGCCCTTCTGGTGATCGTGGACGGTGGCGCGTACACCCCGGTGGTCAACGCGATCCTGGACGCCATCCCCACCTCCTGGTACACCGACGACCCGGACTTCGTGGACGCCTGGTACACCCTGAGCACCGCCAGCAGCGGCCGGAAGCACGGCGCCGCCGCCAACGGCTGGATGGACCTCTCTCCGTACTGGGTCGCGCAGTTCTGACCGGCCCGCTCTGCGGGCATAGTGGCGAGGTTGACCGTGGCAACCCGACGATCCGTACCTCTGGCTGGAAGATCTTGATGGTGCGGACGCCGCGCGGTGGGTGCGGGACCGCAACGCGGAGACCGTCGCCGCCCTGACCAGCGGCGACGCCTTCGCGGCCCTGCGCGCCGGGTTGCGGGAGGTGCTCGAGCCGGAGGGCCGCATCCCTACCCCGGGTGGCGCCGTGACCATCTCGCCCATGCCGGCGCGGCTCACTGGGCGCGCTGTACCCGTTGAACGGGCGTAACGGAGGAATGTCTGTCAGATCCGCTCGACCCCGCTGGACGTCTTCGAGCAGCGGGGCTGTCTATTTATTTATATATTTCCATGCATTACAGTGACGCCGTGCCAGCCCGTACGGGTACAGGCGGCCCACGGCGGCCTCCCGGCACCCCCTAATCTCGTGGAGAGGTGCTCGTGATCAGTAACTCCTCAGCGCGCCGCCGTACCCTGCTGGCTGCCGCCGCTGGTCTCGTCGTGGCTCCGTGGGCGGCGACCGGCGTCGCGCACGCGGCGGTCCCGAAGGTCTACCTCGACCCCGGGCATGGCGGCACCGACCCCGGCGCCGTCGGCAACGGCCTGACCGAAAAGGCCCTGACCCTCAGCATCGCGCTTCAGACCCGCGACATCCTCAAGGCCAATTACAGCGTCGACGTACGGATGTCCCGCACCTCGGACATCACCCGCAGTCTCACGTACCGCACGAGCGACGCCAACGCGTGGGGCGCCACGATCTTCGTCAGCATCCACATCAACTCCGGCGGCGGTACGGGTTTCGAGAGCTACCGGTACCCGGGCACCTCCAGCGCCCTGCACAGTCCGGTGCACTCCCGGGTCCTGTCGGGCATGCGCACCGTCGGCTCGGTCACCGACCGCGGCCTGAAGACCGCCAACTTCCATGTGCTGCGCGAGACCGCGATGCCCGCCGTCCTGACCGAGAACCTGTTCATCGACACCGTGGCCGATGCGAACCTGCTCAAGCGCGCCGCCTTCATCACCGCCACCGCCCGGGGACACGCCAACGGCATCGCCGCCTACCTCGGCCTCTAGGGTGCTGCGTCGCTGAGTCGCCTGCGCGCCGCGGCGGGTCCGGCGAGGACGCCCGTCCGCGGTCCTGGCCGTACGTACGGGGGTGGCTGCTCGTTCAGGTCGGCAGCCACCCCATGGTCATGGCTGTGATGGAGTCAGCCGGCGGCTTTGGCGACGATGCGACTGATCTCCTCCTGACCGTAGGCCCGCATGGTCGTGGTGCGGACGTTGCCCGCCCCGCCGAGCCGCAGGAGCGCCGCGGAGGCGGTCTCGTCGTCGGGCGCCTCGACGACGGCCACGAGGTCGTACGGACCGGCGGTCCACCAGATGTTCTGGAGATTCGCCCCGAGCTTCTGTGTCGCTGCGGCGAAGGCCTCGGCGCGCTGCGCGGTGTCCTTGAAGTTTTGGATCCCCTGATCGGTCCAGTTCAGCATCGCGACATACGTCGGCATGGTCCGCTACCTCCACGAAGAGATCTCATTGTAAGGCAGTTTCTGGGGCATAATGGCCGAAAGCGGCCAGAGGGTCGGCGCCGGTAGTGGGCTGGAGTGCGACCGAGTGGGCGCAGCTCGGTTACGTGGTCACCGACGAGGACGTCGAGCAGACCCGCGCCCGCCTGGCGGCTCTCGCGCCCGTCAGTGACGAGCAGCACGCCCGCAACGTCGAGTGGCTCAGCCAGTTCGACAACGAGGGGACCGCCGCCGCGTGAGCGGTCTCGTCCTCGACACCTCCGCCCTGCTGGCGTACGCGTCGGGCGCGAGCGTCGAGCCCGGTGCCATGCTGACCCTGGCCGAGGAGGATCCCGACCAGCAGGTGTGGATTCCGGCGCTCTGTCTCGGACAGGCGCAGCTCGAACTCGCGGGCACGCCCGCCGCCGCCATTCTTGATCTGCTGTTCACGGAGGACCGCGACATCCAGGTGGCGGTCTACGACGCTGCGACGAGTCGGCGGGTGGCCCGCATCGCGGCCGCGTTCACCGTGTCGCTGGACGTCGCGCACGCGATCGCCACGGCGATCCTCTACCGCTGCTGTCTGGTGACCCGGGACCGGAAGGCCATCGAGGCTGCGGCGCCGCCCGGCTTGGACGTCTTCGACATCGGCGAGACCTGGGACTGACGCGGTTGAGTCGACCGCAACGGCGGGCGGGGCGGCAGCTACGGCGTCAGTCGGCGGTGCCGGCCGGGGCCACCCAGGTGGTGGGTTGACCGGTGATCGCGGTGATCAGGTCGAAGTCCCCGTCGTAGTGCAGGACGGTGACTCCGTGCCGCTCGGCGGTGGCGGCGATCAGCAGATCCGCCATCGACAGCGCGCGGTGGTTGCCCTTGTGCAGTGCCTGCACCTGGACGTCGATCGCCCGATCCCAGACCTCGTCGGTCATCGGCAGCCACCGGAAGCCGCTCAGCATCCACCGTGCACGCTGGGCGTCCTTGGCGGTACGAGCACTGTGGATCACCTCGATCTCGACGGCCCCACACACGGCGAGCAGCCCTCGTTCGGAGAGTTCTTCGAGCACCGGGGCCACCCGTGGCTTGGGCCAGCGGGCGAGGGCCGACTTGTCCAACAGGTAGTGCTCGTGGTTCACGCCGCGTCCGGCTTGGTGGCGTCGACCGGGCCCGTCAGGTCGGGTAGTCCTCCGCTCTTGAGCCAGTCGGCGAACTGCCGCCGCTTCTCGCGGTCGACGACAGCCTTGAGGGCGGCGTTGACGGTGGCCTTCTTCGTCGTGGTGCCAAGGATCTCGCTGGCCTCGGCGAGCAGCTCGTCGTCGACGTCGAGGATCGTCCGGCTCACGGGTGACTCCTTCGATAGGCGATCCTCGCCATGATATCAACATGGCGAGGTTTTGATATCACGTCACCGGGCGGGCCGGCGGATCGCCACGTGTCGCAGGACGTCGCCATGCCGACAGCCGGCCGGGTCCGAGTGTGTCCGCCCCGTCGGGGATAGTGGCGAGGTGGCTGGGTTGACCGTGGGGACCGACGACGCGTACCTCTGGCTGGAAGATCTTGATGGTGCGGACGCCGCGCGGTGGGTGCGGGACCGCAACGCGGAGACTGTCGCCGCCCTGGCCGGCGGAGAGGCGTTCGCCGCCCTGCGGGCCGAGCTCCGCCAGGTGCTCGACGCGGACGACCGCATCCCCTACCCCGGGTGGCGCGGCGACCACCTCTACTACAACTTCTGGACCGACGCGGCGCGCCCGCGCGGGGTCTGGCGACGGACGACCCTGGAGCAGTACCGCCGGCCGGAGCCGGAGTGGGACGTGCTGCTCGACCTGGACGCGCTGGCCGCCGAGGAGGGCGCGAACTGGGTCTGGGGCGGGGCGACGGTCCTGCGGCCCGGCTACGGGCGCGCCCTGGTCAGCCTCTCCCGGGGCGGGGGCGACGCGGTCGTGGTGCGCGAGTTCGACCTCGACCGGCGCGTCTTCGTCGAGGACGGTTTCACGCTGCCCGAGGCGAAGAGCGACGTGGGCTGGATCGACGCCGACCAGATCTACGTCGCCACCGACTTCGGGCCGGGCTCGCTGACCTCCTCGGGCTATCCCCGGGTGGTCAGGCGGTGGCGGCGGGGCACGCCGCTGGCCGAGGCCGAGACCGTCCACGAGGGCCACGCCGACGACGTCGCCGTCTGGGCCTCGCACGACCCGACGCCCGGCTTCGAGCGCGACTTCGTGGGCCGCCGGCTGGACTTCTTCCGCTCCGAGCAGCACCTGCTGACCGCGACGGGGGAGCGGATCCCGGTGGCCGTGCCGGAGGACGCCGGGTGGGACGTGCACCGGGAGTGGCTGCTCGTCCGGCCGCGCTCGCCGTGGGTGGTCGGCGGCGTGACCCACCCCGCGGGCGCCCTGCTGGCGACCCGGTTCGACGCGTTCCTCGCCGGGGAGCGGGAGATGACGGTGCTCTTCCGCCCCGACGACCGTACGGCGCTCAGCGGCTGGTCCTGGACCCGTAACCGGCTGATCCTGGCCACCCTCGTCGACGTGAAGAGCCGGCTGGAGGTGCTGACGCCCGACGGGGAGGGCTGGCGGCGGGAGGCGCTGCCCGGAGTGCCGGAGTTCGACCACAGCGAGGTCGTGGACACCGACCCGGACAACGACGACGCCTACCTGCTCGCCTCGGAGGGGTTCCTCCAGCCGGCGACGCTGCGCCTCGGGGAGGTCGGCGGAGCGGTCGGGACGCTCAAGCGGGCGCCGGCGTCCTTCGACGCGGACGGCCTGGCGGTACGGCAGTTCTTCGCCACCTCGGCCGACGGCACACGGGTGCCGTACTTCGTGGTGGGCGACCCGGACGCGCCCGCCGGTCCGACGCTGCTCACCGGCTACGGCGGATTCGAGATTCCCCTGACCCCGCACTACAGCGGGGTGATCGGTCGGGGGTGGCTGGCCCGGGGCGGCACCTACGTGGTGGCGAACATCCGGGGCGGCGGGGAGTACGGCCCCGGGTGGCACCGCGCCGCGCTGCGCGAGAACCGGCCCCGCGCGTACGAGGACTTCGCGGCGGTGGCGGCCGACCTGGTGACCCGGGGCATCACCACGCCGCAGCGGCTCGGGGTCGAGGGCGGCAGCAACGGCGGCCTCCTGACGGGGGTGATGCTCACCCGCCACCCGTTGCTCTTCGGGGCGGTCGTCGCGCACGTGCCGCTGCTCGACATGCGGCGCTACCACCGGATGCTGGCCGGCGCCTCGTGGATGGCCGAGTACGGCGACCCGGACGTGGCGGCCGACTGGGAGTTCCTGCGCGGCTACTCGCCGTACCACAACGTCGACGGCGACCGGGCGTACCCGCCGGTCCTGCTCGTCACCTCGACCCGCGACGACCGGGTGCATCCCGGGCACGCCCGCAAGATGGCGGCCCGGCTGCGCGAGCACGGCCACGACGTGGCCTACTACGAGAACGTCGAGGGCGGGCACGGCGCGGCGGCCAACAACGAGCAGCGCGCCTTCGTCTGGGCGCTGACGCTGGAGTTCCTGTGGCGCAAGCTGGCCGGGCAGACGCGCCCGCCCCTGCCGCGCCGGTCCGCGCCGGCCGCCCTGGACGAGCGGGTCGCTCCCTGACCCGGGCGTGACGCGTTCCGGGGACGCTGCCGGCCGGCCGTGGGGTGCCGGCGAACGGAACCGTCAGGCCGTCGGGGGCGGGGCGGGTAGCTCGTCGACCACGACGACCTCGGTGCCGGGGCGGACCTTCGCCAGCAGTTCCCGCTGCCCGCTCTTCGTCAGCCGGATACAGCCGTTTGTGGTGTTCCGGCCCAGCTCGCCGTCGTGGTACCAGCTGTGGATGCCGATGTGCGCCCCGCGCAGGCCGGCCGGCACCGAGTCGGGGTCGTCGGGCACCGAGCCGAGGGCGTAGATGTCGACGCCCCCGTACACGCTCTGCGGCGGCGGGGTGCGGCCCAGGATGAAGGTCCGGCCCAGCGGGGTCTCCTGGCCGCGCTGGCCGAGGCTGACCTCCCAGCTGCGCACGGCCCGGCCGGCGCGGTACCAGGTGAGGCGGTGGTGCCTGCGTTCGATCACGATCTGGTCGGCCAGCGCCACGGTGGCGTGGCCGCCGGGCGGCAGCCAGGCGAGCGTGCGGTTGGCCGACGGGAGCAGCACCGCCGTCCAGCCGGCCCGCCGCTGGGCGATCGGCATGGTCAGCTCGACGCCGCTGATGGTGGGGTCGAGGAACGCCAGCGGCCGGCCGCCGGGGGCGGTGTAGGCGGCGATGCGGCGGGTCGGGTGCAGGCCCTCGGTCAGCGGCGTGGTGTCCATCGTGTCCCGATCGGCCGGGAAGCCGGTGGGTGCCGGGCCGTAGTCGACCACCGGCAGGTCGTCCGGCGCGGGCGCGGCGACGGGCACCCGCTCCGGCGCGGCGCTCGTCGGGGCCGCGCCGGTCGGCGCGGGCGGCCCGACGACGACCGGCGGCGCGGTGGGCTCGGCCCCGGGGGTCAGTACCCAGCCGGTGGCCCCGGCGGTCAGCAGGAGCAGGGGTACGCCGACGGCGGCGGCCAGCAAGCGGACGTGTCGCCGGTTCATTCGGTCAAAACGCACAAACTAACTGTAACGGGTGAACGACGGCGAAACCCCGCCCCTGCCGGAATGCCGGCCGGGACGGGGTCCGCAGGGGTGGAGCCTCAGCTCAGCCGCGCGCCCACGTGGATGGCGATCGCGTCGTGCGCGGGCACGTTCGCGGCGAACCAGCCGCCGCCGTCCACGGTGATCACCGGACCGCTGCACGTGCCGTTGCTGAAGGTGCCGTGGACGACGTCGCAGTAGCGACCGGCCGGCAGCCCGCTCTGGTACGACCGGCCGTTGACCGCGGAGTCCTCGTCGTTGATCGTGACGTAGCCCTTGCTGGAGCGGCCGAAGGCGATGTGGTTGTTGCCGTTGTCGTACCAGTTGACGACGCTGGCGCCCTCGGTGGCGTTGCGGAAACCGACCATGTTGGCGATGACCGGCCAGCGGTGCTCGCACTCCCAGCCCGAGTAGCAGGTGGCGTTCAGGGTCCGTCCGGAGCTGTCCGAGGGCGGGCCCTGGTCGCGCTGGCTGAACGTGTAGCTCGACATCACCGTCGGGGAGCCGTACGGCCAGGCGAGCATGAACGCGTTGGCCAGCGCGTAGATGCCCCGGTCGCGGTACGTCAGCACCCCGCCGACGTCGCGCTGGGTGTCGTGGTTGTCCACGAAGACGGCCGCCGACCCGCTGGGCAGGTGCCCCCACCCCTCGCCGAAGTTGCGCAGGTAGGCCAGCTTCTCGGAGCGGAAGACCCGGGCCAGGTCCTTGCCGTAGCGGAACTCGTGCACGTCGCCGTTGCCGGTGTACTCGCCCGGCTGGATGGGCTCGCCGGCGCCGTGGATCACCTCCTGCACGATGTACGCCGAGCGGGACAGCTTGCCCCTGATGGCGGCGATGTCGGCGGCGGGCATGTGCTTGCTGGCGTCCATCCGGAAGCCGTCGACGCCCAGCGAGAGCAGGTCGTTGAGGTAGCCGGCGATCTTCGTCCGGACGTAGTCCGACTCGGTCTTCAGGTCGGCGAGGTTGACCAGCTCGCAGTTCTGCACCTCCCACCGGTCGTTGTAGTTGGCGATGTCGTCGCCGCCGTTGCGGCCGCAGTGGTGGAAGTCCTGCGTCTGGTAGATCCCCGGGTAGTCGTAGTGCCCGTACGACGAGCCGGCCCAGCCGGTGCCGCCGTTGTCCTGCCCGGACATGTGGTTGACGACCGCGTCGACGACCACCTTCACCCCGGCGGCGTGGCAGGTGTCGACCATGGACTTGAACTGCGCGCGGGTGCCCTTGCGGGACTCGATCCGGTAGCTGACCGGTTGGTACGCCAGCCACCACTGCGAGCCCCGTACGTGCTCCTGGGGCGGCGAGACCTGCACCCAGCCGTAGCCCTTCGGGCCGAGGTTGGTGCGGCACTCGGTGGCCACCGACGACCAGTTCCATTCGAAGAGGTTGGCGATGACCTTCTTGCCGCCTGCCGGGGCCGCGCCGGCCGGGGGAGCGGTCGCGGCGGTGGGGACGATCAGGCCGGCGATCACGCCGAGGGCGACGATCGCCGACAACCGTCGACGTCTCTGCATGGAGGACTCCTGAACGGGGATGGGGGACAGGGTGGTGGCGAGGCCGGGAAGCCCCGGTGGTGCCGGGATCTTGCAGTACGGCTTGAAAATTTCCGAAAGGTTACAAGCGCATTGCAAGCACTGTCAATGCATGGGCATGTGTGAATGCCTTCGCACTGCCGGCCTCGCGCGACGGACGGACGCCCGCGATCGAGCGGTCAGGCGGCGGAATCGAGCCAGCGCCGCCAGCTCGTGCGGGTAGGAGTCTGCTCGGGATGCGCGGCCACATGGAGGACGAACTGTGCCCGGAGCCGGACCAGGGGATCGTCGGCGGACGTCAGCATCCCCACCTCGTGGAGGAACGGCGAGTCGTGGAGCTGACGGACCAGGCTTGCGTACAGCCAGTCCTTGCACCGGTACGGTCGCCTCAGTGCCGCGAGGATCAGCTCAGCGATCTGTGGCCTGACGGTCTCCGGGATACCGCCCCGATCGAGCCGGCGAAGGAGCACCTCCTTCGTTCCCCAGCGGGACCACATCCACGACTCCGGCGCTCCCCACTCGTCGGGATACTCCGCCTCCCACCGCAGGTAGAGGGCCACGATCGGCGCCCACCGTGCGCGGCCGGCGTGGTCGTCGTCCGGAGCGTCCCGGAAGGCATCGAGAGGTCCATGGATCGTCTGCGCCTGATGCCACCGGAAGTCGGCGCGCGCCTGGTCCAACCTCGCGGCGAGCCGAGCCTGACCGGACCTCGACCGGTGGTGCGCTGCCCACAGGCCGTTCGACAGGTGCAACGCATCGCTCGCCGCGGCGAGAAGTGCCTGATGCCGATCGAGCGCATGGTGGCGTACGGCCGGATCGACCGCCACCAGGTCGAACAGCCAGGAGTAGTCGCCGCGCGGCTCCGCAGACACCATGGCAGCTTGCCATCCCCGCCCAACCAGGAAGCGGCAGGCTTCAGCAGAGGTGCCGGCTCGGCCGGGGACCTCGTCAGGCGGAGCCGACGAGCAGCCCGCGATCGGCCATGAAGGCTCGCAACGTCTCCGCGTCCTCAGCGGACATCAAGCGGCGTGGGATCACGGTCGCCGGCATCCGGCCGACGTACACGATCCAGAACTCGGGGGTGTCCCGCACCCGAGCCACCCCGTCCCAGGCGATACCGCCGGACTCCGAGCCGCTGCGCATCATGATGTTGTCGTCGGTGATGTCGTAGGCGCCCTCGACGGCGTAGCGACCGGAGCGACGCCGGGCCCGCCACTGCACCCAGGGCGAGTACAACATCGACAGCACGCCACCCAGGATCATGGCCATGCACAGCGACGAGACCCGGTCACCCCACGAGAACCCCCGCGAGACGGCAAACCCGATCGCCCCGACCGCCACCAGTGCCGCGCCGACGTAGCCGAACTTGCGCAACCGGACACTGCCGAGCGCAGCGGCCACGCGGCCCGGGTAGGCGGGATCGGCGGGGACGTCGAAACGGATGTGCACGCCAGAACGATAGTGCCCCCTCAACTGCCTCGTTGCGGCGGATCGGGTTACCACGGTGGCACAATGCGCCTGTGTCGGTCTTTGCGGAAGGCTCTCCCAAGGCTCGCATCGTCACGGCGTTGCTGCGCGACGACAACCGGGTGCTGTTGTGCCACCGATCTCCTCAGCGCCGTTGGTATCCCGACGTCTGGGACATGCCCGGTGGGCACGTGGATCCCGGGGAACTGCCCGGCGCGGCACTCGCCCGGGAGCTTCGGGAGGAGCTGGGCATCGACATCGCGGCGCCGTCGGGTCCGCCCGTGCACGAAGTTCATGCCGACACGTTCGACATGCAGATCTGGCTGATCGAAGCGTGGACGGGGTCTCCGGTCAACGCCGCACCGGACGAACACGACGCCATCGCGTGGTTCACCGAGGACGCGCTCGGAGAACTGCCCTTGGCGCATGACAGCTACCTCGCGTTGTTCAGCAGGGTCCTCGGCGAGCATCGAGCCTGACCACGACCGGACCCTCTGAAGATCACACGCAGGCCCTCGCTTCGGCGCCGGTGCGCGGAATTTCCGCGCGCCGGTGATCCGCCCGCCCTGCCCGTCCGTACTCGATGGGGAACAGGGCCGGCCGGTGGTGCGCCGCCGCGAGACGATCGAGGAGCAGATGGCCCGGGCACAACGGAACCAGAAGCCGCCCACCGTCCGGACCACCAGCACCAGCCGGGGGGCCCGCACCCGCTCCCGGCCCGCGGTGGCCCTGCTGACCCTCTCGGCGCTCGCCGCGCTGTGGGCCGCCACCATGCTGACCGGCGCCGGCTCGGCCGCGTACGCGTACGGCTTCTTCTTCACCGAGTTCTTCGCCGGGGTCGTCGCCCTCGTGGCGTTGAGCCTCACCGTGATGATGGGGCTGCTCGCCACCGACCGGCTGGTACTGCTGATCCGGCACCGGGTGCTGCTCCAGTCCGCGCACCGGGCCACCGGCATCCTCGGCGTCGCCGGGCTGGTCTTCCACGTGCTCACGAAGATCGCCACCGGGCGGGCGGCGAGCACCGACGCGGTGGTCCCCTTCGTCGGTGGACGGGGCCTCTACGTGGGCCTCGGCACGGTGGCCGCCCTGCTGATGGTGAGCGTGCTCTGGACCGGTGTCGTCCGGGCCCGCTTCGCCGGGGTCGGCCCGAGGTGGCTCTGGCGCACCCTGCACTCGGCCGCGTACCTCTCCTGGCCGTTCGCCATCGTGCACGGGCTCAACGCCGGGCGGCCCGCGGAGCCCTGGGTGCTGCTGAGTTACCTCGCCTGCGTCCTGCTGGTCGTGCTGGCGCTGCTGGTCCGCCTCTCCGTCAGCCTCGGCCGTCGCCGCCGGGAGCAGCACCAGGCCGCCGCGATGAACCAGGCACTGGCCGGGCGGCCGGCCGAGGCCGCCCCGCGCCGGTCGCTGTTGCGGGGCCGGACCCGACGCGCCGACCGGGCGGCGGAGCCGGAGAGGCGCGCGGGGACCTGGGCCGGCGCCACGATCGCCGGTACCACGGTCACCGGCACCTGGCCCGCCCCCGCCGCGCGGCGCCGTGACCCGGAGCGGTTCACCGTGCCGGCCGTGCCCGAGCCCGGCACGCTCCGCGACCCGGCACGCCCGCGCCGACGCGCGGCGGAACTCGCCCCGGCCGGCCGGCGCCGAGGCGAGGAGGAGCCCGCGTCGACCGGCCGGCGGCGGGGCGGGGAGGAACCCGTCCCCACCGGCCGCCGCCGCGCCGGCGAGAGCACTCGCCGGGACCGGGCGGAGCGGGACGGGGCGCGGCGCCCCTCCACGCCGCCCCGCCGCCGGGAGGAGGCCGAGGAACCCTGGGACAGCCCCCGCCGCTGGGAGCCGAGCGACCCGATCTCCGCCGGGCCCGTGTCCGCCGCGCCGCGCAGCGGCGGTGGCCGGCACAGCGTCGAGGAAGACCGGGACCTCGAACCGGACTACTGGCGGCCCCCGGTCCGGTACGTCCCCGAGGAGGTCCCGCTGCCGGCCGACGACACGCCGACCCTGGTCGACCTCGCGGCCCGGCGGGCACGCCGGGCCGCCGGCGAGAGCAGGTCTGTGCGCCGCCGCCGGGTCAACGCCGACGCCGTCGACGGGGCGTACTGGGCCGGGCTGCGGGGTGAGGCGAAGTGATCCGGACGACCGTGCCCCCGGTGGCCTGCGTCGGTGAGCCCCGGCTCACCGCAGGCTTCGCCGAGTTCGGCCGGCTCGACCTGCCCGCTCACGAGGAGGTGCACGGGCCGGTCGGGCCGATGGAACCGGCCACCCTGCTCCGGCTCGCCGAGGGCGCCCAGCTCAAGGGCAAGGGCGGCGCGGGCTTCCCGTTCGCGAGGAAGCTCCGCGCGGTGCTGGAGTCCTGCGAGCGGCGGGACCTCCCGGCGGTGGTGGTGGTCAACGCCACCGAGGGGGAGCCGGCGAGCTGGAAGGACAAGGTGCTGCTCACCCGGGCCCCGCACCTGGTCCTCGACGGCGCCGCGCTGGCCGCGTACGCGCTGGACGCCGAGGAGATCGTCGTCGGGGTGGCCGACGACGGGGTGGGCCGCGACTCCCTGACCGAGGCGCTGGAGGAACGCCGGATGCCGGCGCCCACCAGCATCGTCACCGTGCCGCACCGGTTCATCTCCGGCGAGGGCGGAGCCCTGGTCAACGGCATCAACGGCCTGCCGCACATCCCGCCGGGCACCAAGCGACGCTCCAGCGACTCCGGCGTCGGCGGCCTGCCCACCCTGCTCTCCAACGCCGAGACGTACGCCCAGCTCGCGGTCGCCGCCCGGCTCGGCCCGTACGAGTATGCGGCGCTCGGCACCGACGACGAGCCGGGCACCGTGCTGCTCACCGTCACCGGCGCGGCGGGACGCCCGGCGGTGGTGGAGTGCGCGGCCGGCACCGCGCTGCGCGACATCCTCGACCTGTGCGAGGTGCCGGACGGGCCGGGCATCCTGACGGGCGGCTACCACGGCAGGTGGATCACCCGGGAGGCGGCCGACCGGGCGGAGATCTCCCGCAGGGGGTTGGCCGCCGTGGGCGGCACCCTCGGCGCGGGCATCCTCGTCCCGCTCGGCGCGGACACCTGCCCGCTCGGCGAGGCCGCCCAGGTGGTGCGCTACCTGGCGGGCGAGTCCGCGGGGCAGTGCGGCCCGTGCCGGATGGGCCTGCCCGACCTGGCCCGCGCCGTCGACCTGGCGGTCTCCGGCAGCGCCCCGGTGGAGGTGGTCCGCGCCGCCGCTGGCGACGTGAAGGGCCGTGGGGCGTGCAGCCACCCCGACGGTACGGCCCGGTTCGCGCTCTCCGCGATGGAGGTGTTCGCCGAGGACCTGCGGCTGCACACCACCGGCGAGGGTTGTGGCCGGCGGGTCCGGGCGGTGATGGGCCTGCCGGGCGCCCCCGACCCGAACCCGCAGCGGCTCACGCTGGACTGGTCCCGCTGCGACGGGCACGGGCTGTGCGCGCACGTGGTGCCGGACTTCATCCGGCTCGACGGGAACGGCTACCCCGCCTTCCCACCCACCCCCGTGCCGACCTGGCTGCGCGAGGGCGCGCGCAAGGCGGTCAAGGTCTGCCCCGAACTCGCGCTGCGGCTCACCCCCGCCCCCTGAGGGGGCGGGGGAGGCCGGCGGGTCAGCGGGGGGTGAGGCGGTCGGTGCCCAGGCGGGCCTGGAGGACCTCGGGGACCAGCACCGAGCCGTCGGGCTGCTGGAACTGCTCCAGGATGGCCGGGAAGAGTCGGCTGGTGGCCAGCGCCGACCCGTTGAGGGTGTGCACGAAGCGGGTCTGCTTGCCGCCCGGCTCGCGGTAGCGGATGGCCGCCCGGCGCGCCTGGTAGTCGCCGGCCCAGGAGACCGACGACACCTCCTTGTACTTGCCGGTGCTCGGCATCCACACCTCGATGTCGAGGGTCTTCTTCATCGACGCGCTGGCGTCGCCCGCCGACAGCAGGGTGCGCTGGTAGTGCAGGCCCAGCTTCTCGACCAGGCTCTCCGCGTGCAGGAGCATCTCCTCCAGCGCGGCGTCGGCCTGCTCCGGCAGGCAGAACTGGAAGATCTCCACCTTGTTGAACTGGTGGCCCCGGACGGTGCCCCGCTCGTCGGAGTGCGACCCGGCCGCCTCGCGGCGGTAGCAGGGGGTGTACGCGAACGCCTTCAGCGGCAGCTTCGCCGTCTCCAGGATCTCGTCCTGGTACGCCCCGAGGATCGCCGTCTCCGAGGTGGGCAGCAGGAACTGCCCGCGCGGGGCGGATTCCCGGTCCAGGTGGTAGACGTCGTCGTAGAACTTCGGGAACTGCCCGGCGGCGAAGCCGGCGGTGTCCAGTAGCAGGTGCGGCGGGAGCAGGAACTCGTAGCCGGCGCTGATGTGCTCGTCGACGAAGAAGTTGAGCAGCGCCCACTCCAGCCGGGCGCCCATGCCCGTGTACATCCAGAAGCCCGAGCCGCCGAGCTTGACCCCGCGCTCGTGGTCGACCAGGCCCAGCATCCGGCTCAGCTCGATGTGGTCGCGAACCTTCTCGATCGCCGGCGGCTCGCCGAAGGCCCGGACGACCCGGTTGGCCTCCTTGCCGCCCGGCAGCACGTCGTCGGCGGGCAGGTTGGGCAGCTCGCTCATCACGGTGCGCAGCCGCGCCTGCACCTCGTCCAGCTCGGACTCCAGTTCGGCGAGCTGCTTGCGGCCCGCCTCCGGCGTGGAGACCTCCGGCTCGGTGCCGGCGCGCTTCGCGGCCGCGTAGGCGCGCGCCTCGGCCTTGCGGCGCTGCCGCTCGCCGTCGATGCCACTGATCAGGGCGCGGCGTTCCTGGTCGAGCCGCTGGATCTCGTCCAGGGCGCGGTTGACCTCGGCGGGATCCAGTCGCTTCGCCAGCGCGGTCGCCACCGCCTCGCGATCCTTCCGGATCAACTCCATGTCGAGCATGCTGCTCCGTACGCTCCGTCCGGACGTCGGGTGGACCCACCGATGCTACCGTCGCGGCCCGGTCGCGCCCCGGCCCGGTCCAGACGACCCCGCCCGCCCGGCGTGGCGCCCCCGCGACGCTGGGCGCCCGCCCGCAGCGGCGCGGCGGTCAGAGCCGGCCGGCGGGTCGGGGCCGGCGCGGCGGTCAGAGCCGGATGGGCATCAGGACGGAGAACGCCTCGACGTCGTCCGCCCGGCGCACGGCCAGCGGGGCGATCGGCCCGTCCAGCTCCAGCAGCAGCTGGCCCCGGCCGGCCGCGTCGAGGGCCTCCAGCAGGTAGCCGCCGTTCACGCCGACGCGGAACGCGTCGGGCTCCCCGGCCAGCTCGTCCGCCCCGAGCAGCCGTACCCCGCCCCGGCCGTCCGGGCCGAGCACGGTCACGGCGAGCGGGAGGCCGTCGTGCCGCCGGGTGACGACGGGGGCGTCGGCGCTGGTCAGGGCCGCCCGCAGGGCGTCGGCGTCGACCGTCAGCCGGTGCGCCGGCCCGTCGCCGGGCGTCGGGCGGAGCAGCCGGCGGTGGTCCGGGAAGTCGTACGGCAGGGCGGCGGCGTCGACCGCGCGGCCTGCGACGGAGACGGAGATCGTGCCGGCGGCCACCGTCAGCCGGGCCTCGGGGGTGCTTCCCGCGCCGGTGTCGAGCAGGGCCCGCGCCTCGTCGACGAAGGCGACCGGGGCGAGCACCCGCACCGCCGGCCCGTCGATCCGGGCGTCCGCCCGCGCGACGGCCAGCCGGTGCCGGTCGGTCGCCACCAGCCGTACGCCGTCGACGTCGGACTCGAACAGCACGCCGGCCAGCACCGGCAGGTCGGGGTCGGCACCGACGGCGAAGCGGACCGCGTCCACGGCGGCGGCCAGGTCGGCGCGGGACAGGACGAGACGGGTGGTCATGGCGGGCTCCCCGGGGTCGATGAGCGTACGGATCCGGGAGAGCTCCCTGCGGGCGTCGGCGAGACCGTCCTCCAACCGGCGCAGGTGCGCGTCGAGCAGGCGGTGGATCTGGGCCGGCTCGGACCGCAGCGCGGCGGCGATCTCGGCGACCGGCATGCCTACCCGGCGCAGCCCGGCCACCAGCCGGGCGGGGGCCACCTGGTCGCCCGTGTACCAGCGGTAGCCGGTCACCGGGTCGACCAGGGCCGGGGCCAGCACCCCGGCCGAGTCGTAGAACCGCAGGGCGCTCACGGTCAACCCGCTGGCCCGGGCCAGCTCGCCGATGCTGCGCAGGTCGCTCTCCACGGCGCCGATCCTGTCGTCTCAACCTGGTCGAGGGTCAACCCGCGCGGGGCCGGGCGGCCCCACGGTGGGGGCCTGCGCTCAGCGGGGCCGGTCCAGCACCCGGAAGGTCATCCCCGCCCGCACCAGCCGGTCCAGCAGCGCGTCGCCCATCGCCGCCACCGGCGTGACCTGCCCCGCCGTGGCCGGCAGTTCGTCGCCGGCCAGGCAGAGCGCCGACTCGCCGAGCATCTTCGCCGTCTCGTCGTAGCCGGGGTCGCCGCCGGCCACCTCGGTCAGCACCCGCCGCCCGCCGCCCGTGGCGACGAACCGGACCCGGAACCAGGACTTGGCCCGCTGCTGCGGCGTCGGCCCCTGCCCGGAGGCGAGCCGGCCGAGCAGCCAGCGCCGGGTCGGCGGCAGCTTCACCAGGGCCACCAGCCCGCCCAGCCCGACCCCGCCGGCCAGCACCGTGGGCAGCCGCTTCACGGCGGCGAAGTGCCGGTAGCGGAAGTCCGGCCCGTACTCCGGGCGGGCGGCGGCCGAGCGGCGGACCACCTGCGGGTCGATCGTCGGCAGCGGCACGATCCACATGCCCAGCTCCTTCGAGCGGGCGAGGCGGCCGGGCACCGCGCGTACCCGCCGCCCGGTCGGTCGCGGCTCGACCTGCCGCCGCTCGCGGGCCGCCCGGGACGCCTCGGCGGTACGGGAGAAGGCGGTGAGCGCCGAGTGGTACGTGCCGGCGGAGAACCGCCCGCCGGCCCGGACGAAGCCGTCGACGGTGATCGGCACGTCGTCCGGGAGGTGCTTGAGCGTGAACCAGACGCCGAGGTCGTGGGGGATCGAGTCGAACCCGCAGGCGTGCACGAGCCGCGCCCCGGTGCGCTCCGCCTCGGCGTGGTGGCGCACGTACATCAGGTCGACGAACTCGGGTTCGCCGGTGATGTCGAGGTAGTCGGTGCCGGCGCGGGCGCAGGCGGCGACCAGCGGCTCCCCGTGGTGCACGTACGGGCCGACGGTGGTGGCCACCACCCGGGCGCTCTCGGCGACCGCCCGCAGCGACTCCGCATCGGTGACGTCGGCGGTGAGCAGGGGCAGCCCGGCCAGCGCCGGGTCGATGGCGGCCAGCCGGTCCCGTACGGCGGCCAGCCTGCCGGGGTTGCGCCCCGCGAGCGCCCAGCGCAGCCCCGGCGGAGCGTTGCGGGCCAGGTACTCGGCGGTGAGCCCCCCGGTGAAGCCGGTGGCCCCGAAGAGGACGACGTCGTATGTCCGCTGCTCACGCATCCACCGAGTCTGCCACCCGGCGCGGCGGGTGGGGCGGCCGACGCGGGCGGTGTCGAAGCCTGGGCAGCCGCGCGGGACGTGACCCTGGTCGAGCTGTCGGGGTCGAGGTCCCCGGTCTTGACCTTGACCCTCGGGCAAGGCCCACCCTGGTGCGTGCCGGTCGCTGTGATCGGCACGAGGAGGATGTCGACGTGGGGCTGCTGACCATCGGGGCGTTCGCCCGGGCGGCGAGACTGACACCGAAGGCGTTGCGCCTGTACGACCAGGTCGGGATCCTGCCGCCGGCCGCGGTCGATCCCGAGTCCGGATACCGGCTCTACGACCCGGAGCAGCTGCCGCTGGCCCGGCTGGTCGCCCAGCTACGTCGCCTCGGCATGCCACTGGCGAAGATCCGCACCGTGTGCGGCCTGGAGCCCGCAGCGGCGGCTGAGGCGATCACCGCGTACTGGCAGGAGGTCACCGCCGACACCGCAGCTCGCGCGCGGCTCGCCACCTTCCTCGTGGATCGTCTGTCAGGAGGAGGCACCACCATGGTCCAAGCGAATCCCGCCCTTGTCGTCCGCTACGCCGCCGGGTGTGACACCGGGGCCGTGCGCGACAGCAACGAGGACGCCGCGTACGCCAGCGAGCGTTTGCTGGCCGTCGCCGACGGCATGCGAGGGCCTGGCGGCGCCGCAGCCAGCACGGCCGCCATCGACGCTCTCAAAGCGTTGGAACTCGCCGACGTGCCGGCCGCCGACCTGCTGACGATGTTGGCCGCTGCGGTCGCCGACGCCGACCGCACCGTGCGCGCGCTGGCGACCGACGACCACCAGCCGGTCACCACGCTGACCGCGCTGCTGCGCAGCGGCTCCCAGTTGGCCCTGGTGCACATCGGCGACACCCGGGCATACCTGCTGCGCGGCGGCGAACTGTCTCTGCTCACCCAGGACCACACCTGGGTGCAGACCCAGGTGGATCAGGGCAAGCTCGACCGGGACCAGGCTGGCGCGCATCCCGAGCGCGCTCTGCTGGTGCGCGCCCTCGGCGGCGGGCAGCAGGTCGAGGCCGATCTTGCGCTACGCACCGCCCTGCCCGGTGACCGGTATCTGCTGTGCTCCGACGGGCTGTCCGCTGTCGTCAACCGGGCCATCCTGCAATCGGCACTGAGCGCCGCCACCGATCCTGCGCTCACGGTGCGCAGGCTGATCGACCTGGCGCAGGCCGAAGGGGCGCCGGACAACATCGCCTGCGTCATCGCGGACATCGCTGCCGGGTAGACCCCCGCGGTCCTGGACGCTCCCTGCGCCGTCGCGGTCCGGCGCAGGGAGTGCTGGGCCGCTGCGCGGAACCGCAGTCGTGGGCGTCCTCGACGTCGCAGCGTTCCGCCTCAGGCGGTGGCCGGAAGATCGGGGCTGAGTACGGCGCGGACGCAGCCGTCGGCCCGGTCCCGGAACAGCGCGTATCCGTGCGCGCCCCGCTCCAACGGCAGCCGGTGGGTGGCCAGGTGCTCGGTACGCAGCTCGTCGCGGGCCATCCGCTCCAGCAGCATCGGGATGTAGCGCTGCCCGTGCTGCCGCGCGCCCCGCACCGTCAGCCCCTTCTGGGTGACCGCCCCGAGCGGGAAGGCGTCGACGAAGCCGGTGAACTCGCCGAGCAGGAAGACCGACCCGCCCTTGCGGCAGGCGTGCACGGCCTCGCGGACGGCGGACGGTCGCTCGGCGCCGCCGGTGAACCGCTCGGCCAGCGACCGGGGGCCGTGCCCGTCCCAGGCCGCCCCGACCGCCTCGACGCACACGTCCGGCCCTCGCCCGCCGGTGCGCTCGCGCAGCTCGGCGACGACGTCGGCGAGCCGGTGGTCGATCGTCTCCGCGCCGGCGTGCCGTTCGGCCATCCGCAGCCGCTCCTCGTCGGCGTCGACGACGACCACCCGCTCCGCGCCGAGCAGCCCCGCCGCCCGGGCCGCGAGCTGCCCGACCGCGCCCGCGCCCCAGACCGCCACCACGTCGCCGGGGCGCACCTGGCCGAGGTCCGCGCCCATCCAGCCGGCCGGGGCGGCGTCGGAGGCGAACAGGGCGCGGTCGTCGCTGACCGCCTCCGGCACGGCGAACGCGCCGACGTCCGCGTACGGCACCCGGACGTACTCCGCGTGGCTGCCGGCGAAGCCGCCCATCGCCCGGGGCAGGCCGAACGCCCCGCCGGTGGGATGGCCCCAGGCCGCCTCGGTGACGGCCGGGTCGGCGCTGCCGTTGTCGCAGCAGGAGGGGAGGTCGCGCCGGCAGTACCAGCAACTGCCGCAGGCCACCGACGAGCAGACCACCACCCGGTCGCCGACCCGGTGCCGGCGTACCTCCGGCCCGGCCTCGACCACCTCGCCGAGGAACTCGTGCCCGAGCACGTCCCCGACGGCGAGGAACGGCACCCGACCGGCCAGCAGCGGCAGGTCCCCGCCGCAGGTGGCGCTCTGCCGGACCCGGACGATGACGTCGTGGCCGTTGCGCAGCTCCGGGTCGGGCACCTGCCGTACCGCCAGCTCGCCCGCGCCGACCCAGCACAGCGCCCTCACCGCGGCGGCCCCGGCGGACGGTCGGCCGGCCAGCGGTCCGCGCGGAGCACCTCGCCGGTCTCGGCGAGCTGCTTGACCTCCCGCAACGCCCGCCGGACCAGCAGCCCGGGATCGTCGCCGACCAGGTGGGCGGCGAGCCCCGCCGGGGCCGCCGCGCCGGGCACCGGCCGGGCGGCCAGCTCCGTGCCCCGGCAGCCGGGGGCCGGCCGCAGCTCGACCTGCACCGCGCGGCCGAGCCGGCGCAGGGGCTCCGGCCAGCGGCCGCCGGGCAGCACCTCGCCGGGCGGGCGGTCGACGGTCACCACCTGCCAGCGCGCGGGCCGCGGGTCGGTGCCGGCCGCGCGGGGCCAGGCCGACCCGCGCCGCCGTACGGCCAGCGCCCGGCCCGCCGCCCCGACGGCGAGCGCCACCGCGGTCGCGCCCGCCAGCCGTCGTCTCCGATCCACCTCGGCCCCGCCTCCCGGTCCCCTCCCACGCCGGACGCGCACCGGCGCGCGCGGCCGGTCGCCCGCGTACGACCAGGGTCGGCCGGGGCGGGGTGAAGCCGGCTCCCCCCGAAGGGGTGAACGGGCCCGCGCCGGGTAACCGCCGCCGGCGGGACCTGGGGGAGTGGACGCGTCGGTGGAGGGCGGGGCCGGATGCCGGAGGACGTACGGGACACGGGAGTCGTCGCGGTCGCACCCGGGCCGGCCGGCACACCGCTGCTGGCGTCGCGGCTGTGCCCCGCCCCGCCGCCGGAGCCGCTGGTGCTGCGGCCCCGGCTGCTGCGGGCGCTCGACGAGGGGACCGCCGGGCCGGTCACCCTGGTCCGTGCCCCCGCGGGGTGGGGCAAGACGACGCTGCTCGCGTCCTGGTTCCGGGCCGCCGGGGAGGCCGGCGCGCCCGGGGGCCGGGTGGGGCAGGGGCCGGTGACCGACGCCGCCCGGGGGCGCCTTGACGACGGGCAGACCGGTGCCGCGCCTGGCGACTTCGGCGCGGCGGCGGGCGTACCGGCGGAACCCGGCCGGTCCCGGGTGGCCTGGGTCTCGGTGGAGACCGGCGACGACGGGGACCGGCTCTGGTCCTACCTCGCGGCGGCGCTGCGCGCGGCCACCGATCCCGCCGACGACGTGCCGGGGCCACCCGTGCCCGACCGGCCGCCCCGCCCCGACCAGTTGGAGGTGCTGGCCGCGGCCCTCGCCGCCCGGGAACGGCCGGTGCTGCTGGTCCTGGACGACCTGCACCGGATCACCGACCCCGAGGCACTGGCCGGACTGGAGTTCCTGCTCCGCCACGCCGAGCAGCGGCTGCGGCTGGTGGTCGGCGCCCGCGCCGGGCTGCCGCTGGCCGTGCACCGGCTGCGGCTGGCCGGCGAGCTGACCGAGGTCGGCCCCGACGAACTGGCCTTCGGCGACGACGAGGTCGCCGACCTGCTGACCGCGCACGGGGTGGCGCTGCCGGCGGCCGGCGTGCGCCGGCTGCGGGAACGCACCGGCGGCTGGCCGGCGGCGCTCCGCTTCGCCGCGCTGGCGCTACGCGGGCAGCCGGACCCGGCCCGCTGGGCCGAGCAGTTCGGCGGCGACCAGCCGGACGTGGCCGGCTACCTGCGCGAGGAGGTGCTCGCGGGGCTCGACCCGGACGCGCGGGACGTGCTGCGCCGCTCCGCCGTCGCCGACGCGGTCTGCGCCGGCCTCGCCGACGCGCTGACCGGCCGGACCGACGCCGAGCAGGCGCTGGCCGGCCTGGCCGGCGACGGCGGGCTGCTGCGCCGCGACGACAGCCGCCCGCCCTGGTACCGGTGCCCCCCGCTGCTGGCCGACCTGCTGCACGCCGAGCTGGGCCGGCTGCCCGCCGACGAACTGCGCGACCTGCACCTGCGCGCGGCCGGCTGGTACGCCGACAACGGGCGGCCCGCCGAGGCGCTGCGGCACGCGCTTGCCGGCGGCGACCACGACCGGGCCGCCGCGCTCCTCGTGGCCCGCTGGCCGGAGCTGGTCCCCTACGACCGGGAGACCCCCGCCGACCGTCCGCCCGCGCCCCCGCCGCCGGAGGCCGTGCGCCGCGATCCGGAGCTCGGGCTGGCCTGCGCCGCCGAGCGGGCCCGGGCCGGCGACGCCACCGCCGCCGCCGGGCACCTGCGCGACGCCGTCGAGGCCGCCCGGACGCTGCCGGCGCCGCGCCGGGACCGGTTCCGGCGGCTGGCCACCGCGCTGGAACTCACCCTGGCCCGGCTGGCCGACGACCCCCAAGCGGTACGCGCCGCCGCAGCCCGACTGCTCGCCACCCGCCCCGCGCAGTCCCCGGCGTCGCCCGACCCGTCCGTGTCCCCGGCGCCAGCGTCGGCCGGAGCGCCCCGGGCGCAGGCCGAGCCGCCCGGGTCCGTGGCGTCGGCGTCTCCGTCGGTCGGGCCGTCCGGGTCCCCGGCGTCGGCCGGAGCGTCCCCGTCCCCGGCGACCGGTGGGCCAGCGGGGCACGCTGCGCCGTCAGGAAGCGCCGTCGACGGGCTGCTCGCCGCGCCGGTGTCCGCCGCGCCGATGCCCGCCGAGCCGCGCGGCGCCGCCGCCGAGGACGCCGACGTGCGGGCGGTGGCCGGCACCGCGCTGGGCCTGGCCGACCTCGCGGACGGGGACCTGCCCGCCGCCGGCCTCGCCTTCGCCCGGTCGCTGTCGGCGGCCCGGGAGGCCGGTCGACCGCGTACGGAGCTGGTCTGCGCCAGCCGGGCGGCCCTGCTGCACGCCGTCCGGGGCGAGCTGCGGGCCGCCGAGACCCTCGCCCGGGACGCCCTCGCCATGCCGCCCTGCCACGGCTGGTCCTGCCGGGAGGACTGCGCTCACGCGTACCTGGCGCTGGCCCTGGTGGCGCTGCACCGCGACCAGCCCGAGGAGGCTGAGGCGAACCTCGCGCTGGCCGCGCCCGTCACCGGTGAGCCCGTGGTGGGGGCGGTGGCGGCGCTGTGCCGGGCGTACCTGCTGCGCGACGCCGGTGACCTGCCCGAGGGCCACCGGGTGCTGGCCGAGGCCCGGGAGCGGCTGGCCGACCGCCCCCGGGCCGGCGAGCTGACGCACTGGCTGCTGGCCGCCGAGTCGGACGTACGCGGGGCACGGGGTGACCTGGGCGCCGCCCGGGACCTGCTCGGGCGGGTACCCGACGCGACCGCCCCGCCGCTGGCCGTCGCCCTCGCGCGGGTGGAGTTGCGTGCCGGCGACCCGCGCGCCGCCGGGTACGCGCTGCCGGACTGGGAGGCGCCGGAGGCGGCCGGCTGGCCGCTGCCCGTACGCCTGGACGCCGCCGTGCTCGACGCGGTGCTGGCCGGGCGCGCGGGCGACGACCGGCGGGCCGGACGGCTGCTGGAGCGGGCTCTCGACCTGGCCGGGCCGGAGGGGTTCCGGCGGGCGTTCACCCGCGCCGAGCCCGGGGTGCGTGACCTGCTCGCCGCGCACCTGGACGCCGGTACCGCGCACTGGCCGACGGTCAGCGACCTCGTCCGGGGCGCCGACGCGCCGGCCGAGCGGGCCCCGGCGGAGCGGGGCATGGGGGCGCTGGACGAGCCGCTGACCGAGCGGGAGCTGACGATCCTGCGCTACCTGCAGAGCATCCTGTCCAACGTGGAGATCGCGGCCGAGCTGTCCCTGTCGGTCAACACGGTCAAGACCCACGTGCGCAACATCTACCGCAAGCTCGATGCCACCCGCCGCCGCGAGGCCGTCCGCCGAGCCCGCGCCCTCCACCTCATCTGACCCGCCTGCCCACCCCCGCCCGGCCCCTCCGCGGTGATCATGAGGTTTGCGTCCCGGGAAGGCGCTTTCCAGTACGCAAACCTCATGATCACCGGCCCGGAGGTGGCCCGGAAGTGGTCGGGTGGTCCGGGGGTGGTCGGTGGGTTACGGGGTGGCGGTGTCTACGGCCGTCAGGAGATCCGCCAGGTCGAAGTCGCCGTCGTGGCGGGTGCCGTTGACGAACAGGGTCGGGGTGGCGTGGACGCCGCTGCGGATGCCGCCCACGAAGTCCCGCCGCACCCGGTCGCCGTGCGCCTGCCGCTCCACCTCCGCGGCGACCTCGTCGGCGGGCAGGCCGAGCTGCTCCATGCCGAGCGACAGGTGCACGGGGTCGAGCTGGTCCTGGTGCTCGTAGAGCCAGTCGTGCATCGCCCAGAACTGCCCGCGCCGGCCGGCCGCCTCGGCCGCCTCGGCGGCCTGCTCCGCGTACGGGTGCATGTTGGTGATGGGGAAGTGCCGGTACACCAGCCGCACCGTGTCGGCCCGCTGTCGCAGCAGCTCCCGCAGGTTCGCGTACGCGGCTCCGCAGAACCGGCACTGGAAGTCGGCGTACTCGACGATGGTCACCGGCGCGTCCACCGGCCCGCGGACGTTGTCGTGCCCGGTCACCGGGGTCCGCAGGCGGGCGGTGACCTGGAGTGGAGTGGTCATCGGGTCACCTCAGTCATGTCTCCCAGCCTTCTCCGTGACGGGGTGAGGGTGGCTCACCCCGCCCGGGTGGTCCGGCGCCCGGCTCAGCCCAGCACCGGGGCGACCGCGATGTGGTTCTGCACCTCGCGGATGCCCGGTGCGCACCAGACGGTCCGTTCCACCTCGGCCCGCTCCGGCATCGAGTGGACCAGCCCGCCGAGCAGCACGGTGTCGCCGTGCACCCGGACGGTGATCCGCTCCGCCTCGGTGGCCCCGTTGCGGGCCAGCGCGTCGACGATCCGTACCGCCAGGTCGTGCCCGTCCGGCCGGGTGTCCGGGCGGACGGTGATGCCGTTGCTGACCCCGCGTACGCCGGTCAGCCGGGCCACGGCGCGTTCGGCGGCGCGGCGCTGGTACTCCCAGTCCACCTCGCCGTGCAGCGTCACCCAGCCCTGGGAGACGGTCACGTCGAGCCGCTCCAGCGGGGCGAACGCGTCCCACTCCAGGGCGTGTCCGGCGGCGGCGGCGATGTCCGGGTCGGTGCGTTCGGCGCCCGTGCCCAGCCGTACCGTCACGTCGTTGGCGACCGCCCGGACGCGCGCCACCCGGTGCGCCGCCCGCTCGGCGGCCCACTTCTTGGCGTAGCTGTCCACCCGGCCGGTCAGGGTGACCACGCCCTCGGCGACCGTCACGCCGATCTCGTGCGGCCGTACCCGGGGTTCCCAGGTCAGCTCGTCGAGGACGGCCGACTGGATGTCCCGGTCGGTACGGCTGATCGTCGCGATAACCATCTCTCACTCCTCACGGGATTGCTGCCCGGCGCGGCGGGTTCGCCGGGACCGATCCTGACGCGCGCCGGGGTGAGGGGGCCTCACCCGTCCCGGGTGGCGGTCCGGCGCAGCCGGTCGGCGGCCGTTCGCCGGCCCACGGCCGGCCCGTGCCGCTCGACGGCGACGCCGGCCGCGCACCACGCTCCCGGACCCGGGACGCGACGTGAGCCGCCGCGCGGGGCGGGCCGACCGGTGCCGCACTCCGGCCCGGCAGGACCGCATGAACGAGGCCGACAGCGCGGCCGACCGAGCCATAGGATCGGGGGATCCCCCGCCGTTGAAGGAGAAGCCTCCCGTGAGTCCGATCAGGACGGTCTACCTAACCGCCGCGCGCTCCGCGGCGGACCTGCTCGCCGACCCCGCCGTCGCCGCCCGCTGGGACGAGCCGAGCGCCCTGCCCGAGTTCGGCGTGGCGGGCCTGGCCGGTCACCTCGCCAGCCAGGTGCTCGGCGTCCCGGCCGTGCTGGCCACGCCCGTGCCCGACGGCGAGCCGGTCGACGTGCTCGCGCACTACGCGCGGGGCTCCTGGCTCGGCGCCCCGATCGAGGCCACGGTGAACGTCGCCATCCGCCGGGCCGGGGACGGCCTCGCCGCCGACGGTCCGGTCGCCCTTACCGAGCGGTACGCCGCCACGCTGCGCGAGTTGACCGACGCGCTGCCGGCGGAACCGTCCGACCGGGTGGTGCACCTGACCCGCGGCGCGTACTCCCTGACGCTGGACGACTACCTGACGACCCGACTGATGGAGCTGGTCGTGCACGCCGACGACCTTGCGGTCAGCGTCGGCGTGCCCACCCCGGAGCTGCCGGACGAGGTGGTGGACCCGGTGCTGACGCTGCTGGCCCGCCTCGCCGTACGCCGGCACGGGCAGCCGGCGGTGCTGCGGGCGCTGGGCCGGGCCGAGCGGGCGCCGGCGATCGTCGCCGCCCTCTGACGACCGACCCGGGGGTGTGGTGGGCGGCGAGGCGCGCGCCTGCGAGAACGACGCGGCCCCGGCCGCCCATTAGGGGGGCCGGGGCCACGTCGTCGGCGGGTGGTGCGCTCAGCCGTCGAGGCCGACGGGGGAGTTGGGGCGGTCGACGTCGACGAACTCGATGTCGTCCATCGCCCGGCCGCCCCGGCTGCCGGCGGCGCGCGCGGCGGTGCCGGCAGCCCAGCCGATCGCCGCGCCGACCAGCGCGGCGCCGATCAGCAGCGTCCACGGCAGTGCGGGCCGGCGGCCGGCGAGCGCGTCGAAGGCCAGGGTGGCCCGGCGGCGGGCCTCGTCCGCCGCGGTGCCCACGAGGTCACCGGCCTCGTCGGCAAGGCCGGAACCGCCCTGGCGGGCCGAGCGGGCGGTGTCCCGGACGCTGTCGCCGGCGGAGCTGACCGCCGTGGCCAGTTGTCGCCACGCCTGGTCCGCGATCCGCTCGGGCTTGCTGCGGCGGTCCAGCAGGTTGCTTGCGAACATGGTGGGTTACCTCCTCGGGTGCCGAAGCCGACGGCCACTTCGGACTCCGGCGTCTCACCGGCGTGTGCGGCTCGCTCCTTCCGCCTGTGCCCCGCCAGACGGTTCCGCAAACCCGGACGGGTCCGGACATCCGGCCCGGCCGTCTCGCGAGCCCGTCCGGCGGTTCGGCGCGTCCGCCCGCGTCAGCGCAGGGCGGACGCGGCGCTCACGCCCCGGGCAAAGTCGTCGTCGTCGTCGTCATCGTCACCGTCTCCGCCGCCGCCGAACCCGCAGGCCAGCAGAAGCGCCAACAGCGCGCCGGCCCCGGCAAGCGCGGCAAGTCTCCTGAGCATCGATCTTCCTCCCGGTCGCAGTCGTCGTACCCGAGCCGATGCTAGTACTCCAGCCGCACTTCGCGGAGCCGTTGTCTTCGCTGGTAGTGGTGACGGCGAGGAAGGCGTGCGCGCACATAGCGAGAGTTGTGTGGCGATACCACGCGTCGTGGCGGCGCACCTGGTAATCGTCCAGGCCGACCTGTCCCTTGGCGGTATGGAAGCACTCCTCGATGGCCCACCGGGTTCCGGCCACAGGGATGAGTTCCTCGTCGTCGGTGTCGGCCGGTCCGTAGCACAGGTGGTAGGCGTGCTCGGTCGGGTCGGTGATCGACCGGCGGTCCCTTAGGCAGCCGTTCGGAGCTGGCCCTTGTCGACGATGGCACGGTGGTCAGCCATACCGTTAGCAACCTGGGCCTCGCCTACGATCACCGGTACGTGAACGGCCGTACGGCGGCCGTGTTCCTGCGTCGGATCAAACAACGACTCGAGACGTGGGACGGGTGATGCCGGCGGACTTCTCCGGCCGAGTTACCGTTGGCCAGTAGACCAGGCGACGGTCGTACTCCACGAACCACTCGTACAGATGATCGTCGTTGTGGTAGGCCCGCACGAAACGGCTGTCCTTGATCTCGGTGCAGACCAGGACCACGTCGTTGGCCTGCCACACTGGCGGCGGCACGGCACCGCTGGGTCCGACGACGATTAACGGAATTCCCCGCAGCGTTTGAATCAGATCGTCCATCGTGCCGTTGCACAGCGACGAAGGTGTGATCTGGACGATGTCGCACTCCTCCGCCAAGCGACGGAGGTCATTGCCGACCATCTGGATTCGCGGTTCGTCGAACCGGGCGTTGAACCGGGCGAGGGTGCGGTCGATGCGGTCGGCACGTGGCGCTTCGTGCAGATCGGCCACCAACACGCGGCGCACACCGTCGAGGTCGGCGAAGTGTTCCATCAGCCCGCCGAAGCCGACGACGCCCACCGTGCCGGCACCGGCGACCGCTCGGGTCAGTGCCTGCGTCACCGCTGATTCCGGCTGGTGGAGGTGCGTCTCGTCGAAAGACGCGACCAGGTGGTCGAATCCCGTCGCCGCCAGGGCGCCATCGCGGAACCAGGGTCGGGACAGGGCACCCAGCAGCGCAATCTTGACGGCCTGCCTGGTCAGGTCCGAGTCGCTCACCGGTGTGCGCAACAGGTCGCAATCCAGCAGAGATGCGCCCGGGGACGTCCCGAGGTAGTCGGTCAGCTCACCCCCGCGCCGGCAGGTAACCGCTGCGGACGACGCGGCGCCAGGGCGGAACTGCGCGTAGTCCATGGCGGCGCCGACGCTTCCGTCGTCAAGGACCACGGCCGCGAAGGAGCGGCCCGTCAGCACCTCGTCGACCGAGCGCCTGCCCTGGTCCGGGGCCTTGCGCAGTTCATCGATGATCGCCGCCTCAATGTGCGACATGCGCAAACTCCTCAACTGCCGACAGCAGGTCGTCGGCGAACCGGTCTGTTTCCTCCGCGCCGAGGGCGGCCACGGTCACCCGTACCGCCGGTGTGGCAGCGGCGAACCGCGACCCAGGGGCGACTTGCCAACCATGTGCGGCCAACCGGGTCACGACCCCCGCCTCATCGGGTACGTCGATCCACACGTTCAATCCCGTGCGACCGCGTCCCCGAAGCCCACGCAGCGTCAACTGGTCGAGCATGTGTCGGCGTCGCCTGCTGTACTCGTCGCGCACCCGAATGAGATCGGCACCGAGGCCAGGGTCGGCCAGGTGGGCCGTCACGGCGAGTTGGGTCGTGCGGCTCACCCAACCGCCGCCCAACAGCCTCCGCTGGTCCAGGCGGCGGATCGACTCGTCGTCTCCGCTGACGACCGCGAACCGGAGGTCAGGGGCAAGCCACTTGGAAACGGATGCCACGTGCAGCCACCGTGGATGCCCTGGGGGTATGGCCGATTCGTAGTCGGCACCCGCGATCCTCCCGGCATGATCTTCTTCGATCAGCAACAGATCGGGAGCTTGCCGGATCAGGCTACGCAGCGTCTCGGCACGCCGCGCGGTCAGCGCTGCCCCGGTGGGATTCTGCGCCCGCGGCCGGTACAGCACGCAGTGAGCGTCCGCGAGCGCAGCCGCGAACTCCTCCGGTTGGAACCCCTCCTCGTCCACCGGCACCTGCACCGGCACCAGGCCGAGGGCGGCGACGAGCGGAAGGTCCCCGTTGTACGTCGGCCTCTCCAGGATGACACGGTCACCCGGGCGCAGCAGGGTCGCCAGCGCCCGGTCGACTGTCTCGAGCCCTCCCGGCAGGACGGCCAGGTGGTCGCAGGCGACGCCGTGCCCGGCGAGATATGCCTGGGCCTGCGAGTGCAGGGCACCGACTATCCTGGAACTGCCGTACAACAGCAGGTCGGATGGCACAGACCTGGGCCAGCGGTCTTGGCGCCACAGGAGCAGGTCAGGGTCCGGGTTGCCCGACGAGAGGTCGGGTGACCGGGTCAACGGCGCAGAGATCTGTGGCGAGCCCTGAGGCACCCTATGCCTCGTCGGACAGGAGCTTGAGCAGCACCGGAATGAACTCATCCTGCCGGTCCGGCAGTAGGTCGAGCGCCTGCACCACCGGAACGAAGAAACAGTCGAACACCATTCCCTCGTCCGTACCGGCGCTCTCCGTGACCAGGTGAGACCAACGGTCCCGGGTCTCCGTCGTGGTCGCGTAGTAGAAGATCGTCACCCTCGGCTGCCCGGTGTGCGGGTGCGGCCGTTGCTGTACACCGAGGCTCCTCCGCAAGGTGATGCCGACGGTGCTGGTCTCTTCGGCCACCTCACGGATGACCGCCTCCTCGAGCGACTCGCCAGCGTCCACGCCTCCGGCAGGGACCTGTGTGCCTGCCTCGGGCTGGTCCCGGTGGTCGAACACGAGCAGCTCAGGTCCCGTGGGCGCGTCCCGCACGACGTAGGCGGCTATGCGTACTCGGACCTCAGACATCTGCGGATACCTCTCGATCGTTTGATAGAGCTGGGAATTCTGCGACCAGCGAGTCGGCGAGGCCCTGTACTGCGGTTTCCGACAGCTCGTCGCTGTTGCGGAATCGCAGAACGCGCGTCGGCACGAGGTTCGCCTCGATGGCGCGATCGTAGGCGTGATAGAGCTGGACGAGAATCTCCGGACGTTCGTATGGCCGGAGTTCCTTGTTGCGTGAGTTGATCCGACGCCAGGCTAGATCGGGTGGGGTGTCGACGAAGACGATCACATCCGGTGCCGGCATCTGCCGGGCTTCCATGGAGGTGCTGATGCGCTCCATCGGGATGCCGTGCAGAACGTGATGGTAGACGATGTCACTCAGCACGTACCGGTCGGTGAGTACGGGGCCGGCAGCGAGAGCAGGTTCGATGTTGAACTGGAAGTGCAGGTGCTTGTCCCGCAGGTATGCCTCCACGACAGCTTCGGCGTGCCAACTACTGCGGGCCATGCGATTGCCTACGATGACCCGCGAGGAGGCCGGGTCGAGCCAACTGTGCTGGCCGAGTTCCGTCACGGTCGGCGCCAGTTGCCGCAGTGCCTGCGCCAACTGGATCCGCAACGTGGACTTTCCGCTGCCGTCAGTTCCCTCCAGGGCGATGAACGGAAACCTTGGGATCACGACCATCGCTCCTGTGGTTGTTGAGTGACCGGGTGCCGGGTCAGGTAGTCGAGCCGCGAGGTGAACAGGTGCACTGCCCGCTCCGTTCCGGGCCACCAACAGCACAGCAGTTCGGCGAAGAGAGACGCCTCCTTCAGCCCCTGGGCAGCGGTGCGCGCGGCGGCGGTCTGCAGCGAACTGACCGTCTCCACCAGTGCGACCAGCGCAGGAATCCGCGCGGCGAGGCCTTCTCCGCGTTCCTCCGCGCGCACGAGTAGCTGAGCCACGCAACCGGCGACGAAGACGTCCTCCACTCGGATCGGGCCCAGCGCGCGGCGAAGACTCTGGTATACGGACGGTTCAACTGCTGCCCATATCTGCGCGGGAGCGGCGAGCATCTGATAGAGCAGGGACTCCAGGGCGGAGGCGTCCGGCCCGAACGTCCAATCCGGCGCCACGAGCAGCCTGGCGCCGATGCTTGTCGACTCCGACAGCGCCTTGGCGGGGGCCAGTCCGCCCGTCCCCAACTCGACCAGGGCACCCAGGTCGCCCTGCACCAGGACCTCTGTCGCAGCCCGCAGGAGCGGCAGTTTATCAGCGTTGGACGCGTCTACGACGATCTGGTGGGGACGTCCGCCAACGGACAACTCCTCGGTCCGCAGGCTGCTGGCGAACGCCGGCCAGCCACCGTCGATCACACCAACGGCGGCGGCCAGACGTACGGTGGCCACGTTCGCAGGGCTGTACGTGGCCAGTTGCCCGGCGCCGGTCGGCGTCAACACGTAGGTGTCGACCAGCCTGGTCAGGACACGGAGGTGCTCCGCGTACACCAACGGCTCGAAGATCATCGTATGTTGGCTGACCAGCCGTCCGAGGAACATGTGCCGCATCAGGTCGTCAGCGTGCGGTACGGCCGTCGCTGGCGGGACCGGCGTGGGCGTCACGGTGGTCACAGCAGCGCCTCCAGCGCGGCGGCGGCACTCTGCGGTCGGTCCGCTCGCTGCCAGCGAACGCACTGTTCGACCAGGTCAACCAGCCGGGTGTCGTGCCCCGCGGCCACGGTACGCAGTGGCGGAGCGCCGTACCGGGGCATGGTGCCGGTGAGCAGTTCGTACATCACCATTCCGAAGCAGTAGAGATCACTGGTGAATTCTGCCTCGTGGTACCCCTTGTCATACTCCGGGGGCCACGAGATCAGGGCCGACTTCCGCGACGGCGAGTCGACCGCGGTGAGGGCACGGGCACAACCCAGATCGGCGATCACCGGCCCGTCCTCGCTCATCAGCACGTTCTCGGCGTTGATGTCCCGGTGGACGTATCCGGCGTCGTGCAGGGCGACCATCCCGGTCAGCAGCCGACGCGCGAAGGCCACGGCCCCGTCGGCCGACGGCGCGTCGTGCGTGGCAAGCCAAGCACGCACCGAACCGAGCGGTAGGTGGTCCATCACGTAGTAGGGCACCGCCGCCGAGAGGTTCATCTCCACCAGGCCGGGAAAGAACGGCGACCCGGTGAGGCGTGACAGCAGATTGGCCTCTTGACGGAACTGGTCCCTGGCGTACCGGTGTGCCTTCTCCGGCAACTGTCGGTACCAGTAGTAGCCGTGCAGTTCCGGGCGCAGGTGGGCCGGAGCGGCGTCGATGACGCTGTGGTAACCGAAGAACCCCTTGGCGACGAACTCCACACCGGGGTCACCAACCCGCTCAACCAGCAGGAGTGTGCTCCAGCCGGTGAACGACACGACCGACCGGAACTTGTACTTTGTCGTCGTCTCGAGCACCTCGCGGAACACCCTGGTGGGCGAGACCCCGGCCAGAGAGTCGAGGTGCACGGTCGTGACGTCGACCGTCATCGCGACCCGCCCTGGCGGGTGGGCTTGTACACGTAGCCGAGCGTCAGGTCGGAGGTGCCCGGGATGACCTCCACATCGCAGCCGGTGCCAGCGAAGAACTCGTCGCAGGCCATCTTCACGCCGGGCAGCCCGTTCCAGGCCCGTTCGTTACGGCTCAGGTCGCAGTAGTCGTCAACGACGAGCAGCCCGCCGGGTTCCAGCCGGGGCCACACCTGTTCGAGGCTGACCTTGATCGAGCTGTAGTGGTCACCGTCGAGGTATCCGAAACACACCCGGTCGGGTAGCTGGGACAGTGTCTCGTCGAACCAGCCTGGCACGATCCGGGGCATCGGCAGGTTTCTGCTACGGAAGTTCTGCTCGACCTGCTCTCGCGACGCCAGGCACTCCCCCTCCGGCAGGTGAGTGTCGAGTTCTCCCGGTGCGGGCATTCCGGCGAAGCTGTCGAACAGCACCAGTTCCCGATCCGGAGCCAGCGCCAGCATGGTCGTGGCGAGCCAGACGCTGGTGTAACCGGCGTTGCAGCCAACCTCCACGACGTCGCCATCGACTCCAGTCCGCAGCACCGAGGACAGGCCCCAATGCAGGGAGACGAGTCGCTCCACATCCGACATGCCGGAATTGACTTCACTCAGTTCATATGCAAGCCGCGCGTCCATCGCTCTCTCCGTCAGTTGGTGAAGAAGCCAATGATCTTCTTGATCCGGCCCTGTGTGATCGGCTCCGTACTGTGGCTGAGTTGACTGCCGAACATAACCATGTCCCCCTTGGCTACCCTCGTTCGCCAGCGCGTCCGCGGCAGCGCCCTGTACCACTGGGTGGTGTAGTCCCCACCTTCGCGAACTCGGCGTAAGCCATTCGTCGGCTCGGTCCAGAGATCCGGACTGCCGCAGGTCTCGATCACGAACTCGCCGCCCGAGAAGTCGTCGTTGAGGGTCATGCTCACTCCGGCAACCTTGACGTCGTCCGGAAAGTTCTCGTCGAAGGGCATGTCGATGTGCGGCGTGATGTACTGCCCCGGGCCGTATTCCAGGTAGATCCAGGAGGTCAACCGCCGACCCGAGGGAAACAAGCTGCACAGATGTGGAAGAGCGCGTTCCGCCGCCTCTTCCAGCACCGTCGCCGCCGCTTCCGGGAGAGGACACAACTCCAGGCGACCTGCGGGCTCGTAGAGCTCCATCACCTCCTGCGTGCTCATTCCCTCGACGGCGTGCACCGACCTCGTGCGCTCGTTCTCGAACGCGGAACGCCCCTCCGCCTCGAAATGCCGGTCCACCGCATCGCAAACCGCTCGACACTCGGCCGAGGTCAGGAACTGCTCGACACTGTGCACCAGAAGCGATTCTGCTGTCGTCAGCATGCCGGTGCGCTCCTCCCCTTCTTCGCAAGCACCAATTGGATCGAGCCGCACGCAGACGGCGGTCGCATGCCCGTGCCGACATGAACCTGCGCCACCGCGACCAGGTCGAGACCCGCCGTTACGGCCGCACGCGCCACCTCGTCCTCGTCGTACAGCCACAGCCAGGAGTAAAACTCCCGCTGCGTGCCGTCGTGCCGGACGATCCGAAAACGTTGCAGGTAGAGGCGCCCCTCGGCGGCAAACCAGGCCTCGAACTCGACGACATGTTCGTCGGGTAGGAAGATCCCGGCACCAGCGGGACAGTGGGTCGTCTCCTGGCTGACCGGATGCATTCCGGAGTTGCTACGCGTGCGGACGTCCACGAAGACCCGTCCACCGGGTGCAAGCCCAGCGGCGACCTGCTCGAACATTGCGCCGAGCGCCAGCGGTTCGAACTGGTTGATCAGCTCGTAGGTGAGCAGGCAGAGGTCGTGCGCCGGCACGACCGATTCGGTGTCGAAGGTGCCGAGCTGGAATCGGAATCTCCGGTCCGGGCAACGACGAATCGCCGCCGAGATTGCTGCGGGATTGATGTCGAAGCCGAGGAATTCCCCGCAGCCGGTGCTGTTCGCGATCTCGTGCGCATACGTTCCCGGCCCACAGCACGGGTGGAATATGCGCTCGTCGCCGGCGAGCCCGAGCCAGTCCAGCTCACGGCGGGCTGCCGCCGGGCTGCGGCCGGCGATCTCGCTGTCATCGCGGCACTGCACCTGGGCCAGGCGGGCGCCGATGATGGGGTCATCGTAGGGAATCCCATTGGCGCAGATGCGTACCCAGTCCGGGGGCATGCCGAGTGCGGTGACCATCAAGTCCGCCCGGGTGCGGACGGCGCGTCCGCAACGACCGCGCCACACGGCAGGAGACGTACCGGAGGCGGCGGTGAGGCGGTGAGCAGACACTCCAGGTCCATCCGCTTCAACAGCGCCGGGCCCTGTAGCTGGTGATGGAGCGCCTCCGCTACCTCGGGGCGGCGGTGGGTCCGCCGCGATTGTGCCTGCAGAATTCGGGGCAGGCTGCGGTCGGCGAACCAGAGACTGCTCACCTCGGCGATGACGGCGGCCACTTCCTCGGCGTCCACGACACCGGCGAGGAGCAGGTTCCCGAGCGCCGCGCGGACCTCCACCAGCGGGACGGTCACCGGCCGGTATGGCGGCTCAGCCCCATGAAGGAGCATGACCTCGTCGTCGTCGAGCCCGTAGCGCCCGACGAGTTCCACCACCGCGCCGAATCCGCGCATGCCGTGGGATCGCAGTTCGACCGCGCGCAGTGCCCCCATGGAACCCAGTCCGATCACCTCGCGACCGTCATCGATGGCAGCACAGATCTCCCGATGGTCGACGGCGTATTCGTGGTAGAAGCCGCCGTCCACGATGACCACTCGGCCTGCCGGGTGTTCGTGCAGCACCCGCGCCAACTCGCCCCGAATCAACGGTGGAAGGATCAGGTGCTGGTCGGAGACAGCATCGAGCACCGGGGACTGGTAGCCAGTCGGGCCGACAAAGATCAGACCGCGGTCAGCCATGCGACCACGCGGCAAGCCGCGGACCCACTCGAGGTGAGAACCGGGGTACGTAGGATTCGCAGCCGACGATGACGACCCGCACCACCCACGGTCCATCGGTACTTCCGTCGCGGAGGATGAACCGAACTGTCGGGCCGACGCCGCGTTCGGCCAGCCACTGGGCGAGGCCGACGCTGTCGCCGGGTATCGCCTGACGGAACTGGTTGGCAACGTCGGAAAACGAAACGCCATCACCCGGCCCGAGCGGCTCCGTCGCGACCTCGGCCAGGCTCGGCAGGTCCTCCCGGCCGCCATGCATGAACGCGACGCGGCTCTGTAGCGCCTCGAGCAGCGCGCGTTCCAGCGCGTCTTCCAGGGAACGCGCGCAGGCGTGGCCGCCGTTGACGAATCGTTGGTCCGTCTCGTCCCGGTCCGAGAGAACGACGTGTGCGACCGGCAGCCCCAGTTCCTGCTTGACGGCCAGCAGCCGAACCGCGACATCGGCCCCGTGCAGGCGCGCGACGATGTCCCTCAGCCGGTCGGTGGGCAGCGAATGTTCGTCGATTATCCATTCCTCACCCGCGCGTGGCGGGAAGGAGAGCGCATCTCGTTCCACCACCTCGAGCAGGGCGTGCATCGTGGCCTGCTCCAAGGTCAGGCCACATCCGAGCCCGAAGGAGTTCGATCCGAAGTACGGTCGGCTGGCTGCGTTCGGCGGCGGGGGCAGCAGCACCAGTTCGCTAGGGAGAATCACCGACGCATCGGTACACAGGCCTCGTCCCTGGGCCGCCGTCAGTTCCTCGTCCAGCGGAATCCGTACGCCCAGGAGCGGGCACAACCGGACAAGCGCTCCCGGCCCGCCGAACTGGGCCGCAACTTTCCGGTAGGTGGTCCGGACGAGGGGCGCCTGGCAGCGGTTGTGCTCGGCCGCGGCCAGTTCCACCGCCTCCAGTCGCGCCCCGATCTCGGCCGCTGCCTCGGTCATTCCCTTACCGCCCGTGACGACCAGTGATCCGGGCAGCGCTCCAGGCCGCACGGCCATGGCAACGGGCACACCGACCCGATCGATGCGGGTGATGCTGCTGCTCCGGGTGACCCCGACATCCGCGGACCAGGCACGGGCCATCGCCAACACTGCCGCTTCCGTCGGGTTGGAGGCCATGGCCACTCGTCTCTTCCAGGGTTCCCGCAGTGACGGCCGGTGGCCCGAAAGCCACCGGCCGCACCTACTCAGTTGCTGTTCTGCTCAGCGTCGATCGCCTTCTCGATGCGATCCCAGTCGCTGGCGAAGACGGCCGCGGTGTGCGCGGTCGCCCGGGTGTCGCGAGGGTCGAAGTTCGCGGACTGAATCGCGTCCACGAACTCTTCGAAATCCTGATCTGACTTCATGCTGCTCCTTCCTTCGGCTAGTCGGGACATGGTTCGGCTGGCAGCCACTGTCAGAACCGGGACGCCATCAGGCGAGGAAGTTCCACAGCAGTGACGCCACCCGCTCATCGCGGACCTCGGCCAAGGCGTCGCGTACAGAGCCGCGCGCGAGATCCCACTGTTCCGCACCGACTTCTGCCCGGATGCGGGCGTACGCGGAGGGCCGATCGCCGGCTGCCGCGTGAAACTCGAAGTACTTCTGCAGAACGCCGAAAGCGAAGCCGGCGTGCAGCAACCCGTACGCGGGCCGATATGCCTGCTTCCACGGCGAGTACCAACGCGCTGCGGGATCCAACTCCACGCCACACGCCGTGAAGACCTCGTTCAACAGGGTGTGGGCAGACTCGTGCAGGATCAACTCGCCCAGGCGGACCGGATCCTGCACCACGTCGATGAAGATGGTGCCGGGCAGCGCCTTCAGGGCATAACTCTGGGTGGTGTCGCGTTGGTCGCGAACCTCCATGGTGACGACGACACCGGTCGCAGCGGTGACGAAGCTGTCCATGCCGGCGCGTCGGATCGCTTCACCAGCTTGCGACCACGGCGCCGACGGTGCCGCGTTCCTGGCGGGGTCCAGGTGCAGGAACAGCGGCGACTCGTATCGGTCGTCGTCGGATCGTTCACATTCACTGGCGGCAACGATGCACACCTCGTGCTCGGGCAGGATCGTGGTGCCGCTCGCGCCACACACCGTTGTCCAGCGCTGGATTAGCTCGCGTGCGTCGTCTAGACGGCGTGCGCGCACGGCGGCGGTGATCGCATACGTGAAGTGGTGCAGCAGGGCGTCCTGACGTACGTCGAGCACCGTTGGGACGATGAACCGCTCGTCAAGACGGGCCGCAGCGGTCCGCACCTGGGCGGCGCGACGCGTGCGCAGCTGCTTCAGGTCGTCGGCGAGGCTCGGCCAAACGTGTGGGAGTGCGACGTCAGTGCTCACCGGCCACCCGCTCCCTAGCGACATCCGCTGCGATGTGGTCGATGATCTCGATGCGATGGGTGCAGTAGTCCTCGTAGAAGGCGCTGTTCCGATAGCGCATCCGGGTGGCGAGGCAGCCCCCACCACACGTCTGCCGGTAGCTGCAGCCGTCGCACTTGTCCAGCAGCTCCTGAAGGCCATCACGCAGCGCGGGATTGGAGACGAGGGACGTCGCCACCGCCAAGGAGGGCAGGTCGTGGATGGAGCCGAGTAGACCGTCGGGCACACCCAGTTCGTCACAACTGCCGAGCCGACCGTCCGGGTAGAGAGTGAGGACGTAGGCGCACTTCTGCTCGGTGAAGTGGCAGAAGCGGGAGTCCCGGCCGGCAAGAACCCGCAGGACGCTGGTGAAGGGCTCGATCAAGAACCGTCGGAACAGGCCGGTGTCACGCCAGTGGTCGTATGCGCGCACCAGGAACGCGGAGAACTCCATGGGCGTGATTGCCCAGCCAGCATGCTCCTTACCCTTCGGCAACAGAGGCAGCATGGTCTCCCGGTTGCCCACCGGGATCCGCTTTGGCGTTACGTCGAAGTCGAAGCAGGGGGAGAACTTGACCGCCCGGACCGCGTCGAATCCGGCGACGAAGTCGAGCGTTTCCTCCGGCCGGCGAGACACGTCCTTGGTCACAGTCGAGATCAGACCGACTGTGAGGCCACGTTCAGCCGCCAACGCCAAGGCCTGATGCACTCGCTCGGAGGTACTCCGGTCGCGATAGTCCACACGGTTGCGGTTGGCCTTCGGGTCGCCGTCGAGAGACACACCGATATCGATCGTCGGCCATTCCTTCGCGAACAGGTCGAACCATTCCGGGGTCAGCAGTGTAGCGTTCGTCTGCACGCTGAGGGACACGCTTCCCGGATAGCTCCGAAGCAGGCGCAGCAGATCGACGGTCGCCTCCATGCCATACAGGAGCGGTTCGCCGCCGTGCAGTTCCAGGCTCAGTGGCCGACTGCCCGCCAAGTCCAGCAAGCGCGCTACCGTATCGATCGAAAGCTTATCGTAGCCAGCGTAAGGCTTCCGCTTTTCGTAACAGTAGTAGCAGTTGATATTGCAGGCTTCTCCGACGAGCTTCAGGATTACCGACAAGGGCTCGTCCGACTCCGGCGTACGCAGAGTCAACTGTTCAGGCCGTCGTGACATCGTCATCTTGCCCCCGTCCTTCGAGCAAGCTCTCAGGGCGCATGGCGCACCCCCAAAAGGAGACACCGCGCCGTTTCATCGCTGCCCCGATTCTTGACGTGATAATTCGTCGGCCACCGTGAGACATGGACGATACCCATCCCCGGGGTTGCAGACAAGACCTGTTCGAGTGGCTTCGAGTAAACCCACCACGCACTCCGGTCGACGCGTAAGCGCATCATCACCTTCTGTGCCGCGTCACGACAAAGGCGAGGCCGAAGATTGCACTACCGTCCGTGCCTGCGGGATGCACGGAGAGGATATGCGGGATGGCGCTACTTGACGCGGAAGTGACGAGTTCGGCACCCTTGCGAAGCGTCGGCTGTGATGATGGCCGCACTGCTCCAGGGGGGCGTGAGCTGGTCTCGACCTTGCGTGACATATGCCTTCACGCCACTGGCGAGGGACGCCAGAACAAACATTCTCAAGGGCGAACAGTTACCACGAGGTGCGGATGAAGAGGCAATCTGGTGACGGACACACCTTGCGGACCGGCAGGTCGGGCGGCTCCATATGGCAGAGCGGCATGCCTGTCTAGATGGTCGATATCGAATCACTGCAGGGTGGCTTCTCGCCAAGGCTGGACGGCAAGAGTGACGGCTCGGACGAAGATGCGTTCGTCGCCGCAGTTCGGATGAACGTCGAGCATGGCCACCATTGACTACTCGGGACCGATTGGTCGCAGCGGAGCGCATTCTCGCTTCACACTCAGTGTCCGACCGGCGGATAGCGTCGACGTGCGAGTTGGCCGCGAAGACGGTGGCCGGGCTTCGGCGGCGTTCAGCTGACAGAAGTCATCACTTGAACATCCGGATCGGCCGCGACGGGCGCCGGCATATCCGGTCTCGGCCACGGAAGGCAGACGACTGGCCGAGGAGATCGCGCGGCACGAGCCGGATGTCGGTCTACGCGAGATCGCCCGGGCGCGCATGTCGGGCGCATGCCGGTGTCACGATCGACGTCGGCAAGGGCCTCTGTCGATCGGCGGTGGCGTTCCTGCGTGCGATCAAAGCCGACCTGGAAACCAATTGACGTCCGCTGGTGGTTGCCGGTTGAACACCAGCGACGTCACGTCCCTGGGGACCTCTCGGAGGTGTCCTGTGGCCTCCACTCTCCAACGACCTGGTCGACCCGTGTGCAGCCGACAGGTCGAGCCCTGCTCGGCTCCCCGGATCGGTCCCAGGGCCCCGGCAAAGTCGTGGGGTGCCCGGCTTGATGTGGTTGGTGTAGACGCGCCGCCCAGGCCCTGCAGATCCGCCGCCGCAGACGCCGCCTCGACCAGCCGAAACGATTCACCGCCGAGACCCGTCTACGCGATCACCGACCTCCGCGTGCACCAGGCCAGACCGGCGCAACTCGCGAGCTGGATTCGCGGCCACTGGTCGATCGAGAACAAGGTCCACTGGGTCCGCGACGTCACCTACGACGAGGACCGCAGCCAGATCCGCACCGGCACCGGACCCCAAGTCATGTCCGCCCTACGCAACGCCGCCATCGGCGTACTCCGCACCGCTGGCGTCACCAACATCGCCGCCGCCAACCGGCATCACGCCCGCGACAGCACCCGCCCGCTGGCCCTACTCGGCATCACCTGACGACTTTGCCGGGGCCCTGGGATCGGTTCTGCATGGTGGAGACCGGGACCAAGCCTCGTGATGAGGCCCGGAAGGGGGTGAACCCACATGACCCAGTTGGAATTCGAAGCCATCGACATCCGTGAGATGGCGGACGACGAGCTCGACGATATCGTCGGCGGTCCGAACGCCTGCCAGTAGCAGGTATCCGGAAGGAGGCGCCTGAGTGGTCTCAGGTGCCTCCTTCCCTCATACGAGCGACTTCGAGACGGGCAGGTCGCGATCGGACTCCGGGTCGAAGAACCGGGTCAGGAAGTCCTCCTGCCACACCCGCGGCTCCGGAAAATCCCACTGGCCGTACTGCTGCAACAGGAGGTCGGGCTCCGGGCACCGCTGCCGGAGCGCGGCGAGGGTCTCCGCCGGGACGACATTCGGGAAGAGCTTGTCAAGGTGGGCAAGCCCGTAGAACACGGGTCCGGCGACCGCGTACTCGTCGACGCGCTTGAGAAGCAGGTCCCACGACAGGTCCGGCCCGGCGGAGCGCACGAGTTCCGCGATGTCCACATACTTGATCAACCGCCGGTGCTTGCCGCCCCGGTTCATGAACCTCAGTGTGGTCGAGGTCTTGTGGATGTGGGCGGCCAGATCGATGACGGCGTCCTCCGCAGACGGCACGAGGAACGAGGCGTCTGCGTACCGGTGGCTCCGGGCGTGCGCCAGGACCGCGTCGACCGGGATGTCGTATCCCTTGCCGGGCAGCGCCAACGATACGTTGACGTCGATGCTGATCACCGGAAGTTCGAGTTCCCCGGTCAACTTGTTCAACTTGGGCAGGTCGCTGCCGTACAGGCGCCAGAACGCCCGCTCCCGCTTGCTCAGTGGAACAATGCCGGCCGCGGTCGGTTTGCCCTCGACATAACCCAGCCGCTCAAGCACCCTCACCAGGTCAGGTGCCTGCTCCCGGGTGACAAGGACGTCCAGGTCACCCATCGGCCGCGTACCCGGCTCCTGGTAGGCCGTGAAGGCCAGGTGGCCGCCCTTGCGCATGAGTACGGTGGTGCCCTGCTCCGCTGCGGCTTCGGAGATCGCCTTGATCTCGTGCAGGAGAAGTGCGTTGCCCCGCCGGGTGTCCCGATAGGTGGAGTACAGCAGCATCATGACCGCGGCATCCATCCCCATCACCGCTTCCTCGGTCATGAGGCGCCACCACTGCCATCCCACGAGCGCAGCGACCCGGTGTCGAGCGGCCTGAGCAGCGAACCGTCCCCAGTCCAGGCCCAACGATTCCTGGTCGAGGATCTCACGCACCCGGGCGAGCTGAGGTTCGGTCAGATTCTGCCTGCTGAGCAGCAGCAACAGCTCCGACTCGATTGACATCGCGGCCATTCGACTTCCTCTACGACGGCATTCAGGTGTGGAAAGCGCGGGATCCGATCGCATGTCTACTTGTGGCTACTCGATCGATCGGTGCGCATCGACTGTTCAGACGGACGGGCGACCGCAGTGTAGCGGACCTCGGTGCTCCGGCCGCCAGGATCACCGCTGCTCAACCGCGTCCCGGCCGGGAGAGCGCGTGCCCGGCCCACCCCGCGTCGGCGCACTCACACGGGCAGGTATCGAGCCAAAGCCCCCGCCCGGGCGCCCCTGGTGTCCCGAGCACCGCGGCCGAGTACACCTCGGTCGACTTCGCCCGTGCCCGCGTCCGTTGGAAGGTGCGCCCGTCGACGGGTCAGGGTCGGGTCGTGCTTCGACGACGCCGTCGCCGAGGCCACCTTCTCCACCATCAAGGTCGAGTACGTGCACCGCCGTCACTTCCGCACCCGTACCGGCGGGGCCACGCCGGGGGGCGGCTGTTGGGCGGTGTTGGCGAGGCCCGGCTACGCTGGGGCGTCGGCGCGTCAGCGGTAGCTGATAGTCGGCATAACAGACAAATAGTCCGGATAAGGGTGGTTTGCCGTGTCCTCATCCGCGAATTGCTCATCCCCGAGGGGTGGCGACCGAGGCCGTGGGAGGAATACTCTCGGTCGCGGCCCGCGTACTGATGAGGCGCCCGTCGGACGGGCGAGTGGAGGTGCTCGCGTGAGCCTGTCGATCGTGAAGTCGGTCCTGCCTGGTGGTGTCATTGAGATCGCCCCGCGGGGTGAGATCGACGTCGACACCGCGTACGAGGTGCGCGAGGCCATCGCCGAGGTCCTGACCAAGGGACGCCCCGGTCGGATCGAGCTGAACATGCGGCTCGTCACCTTCATCGACTCGGTCGGCATCAGCGCGATGGTCGCCGGCTTCCAGACTGCGGAGGTGAGCGGCGTCAAGCTCGTCGTCACCGAGCCGAGCCGCTTCGTGCACCGGCAGCTCTGGGTGACCGGCCTGCTCGGCCTCTTCGGCGCCCCCGAGCCCTACTACGCCGGCGCACCCACCCCCGAGGTCCTCCCCGGCGCCTGACCGGCCGCCGACCTGCCGTCGGCCGCGAGGGCGGAGGCGGGCCGCTCAGGCGTCGCCGAGGCCCGACAGGTCGACGTCCGCCACCTCGGTGACCGCGCGGATCGCCGTCACCGAGGCGTACCCCTCGGCCAGCAGCGCCAGGTCGGTGCCGGGCTGCACGGACTGCCCCGGCTCCTCCAGCGACGTGCGGACGAAGCCGTGCCCGGCCTCCGCCACCGTCATCTGCACCTGGCCGAAGGTGGCAAGCGTGCCCCGGCGCACGCCGCGCAGCCGGCCGTGCGGCAGGTCCGGCGCGTTGACGTTGAGCACGCTCTCCACCGGCCCGGCGGTGAGCCGGGGCAGCAGGTCCAGGGCGACCCGGGCGGCCGTCGGCCAGTGCCGCTCGGCGTCGCGTACCCGGGCGGCGGCGGCCACCGCGGCACCCCCGCTGGCGGCCGTGGCCTCCCCGGCCGAGAGCACGTCGAGCGAGACGGCCATCGCCCGGCAGCCGTTCGCGGCGGCGGTGAAGGCCGCACCCACCGTGCCCGAGTGCAGCACCGCGCGTCCCGCGTTCGCGCCCCGGTTGATGCCGGACAGCACCACCGCCGGCGGAGGCCCGAACGCGCCGTGCACGGCGATCAGCGCGATGAAACCGGGGGAGCCGCCGACCGCGAACGCCGGCACCCCCGGCACCTCCGGCAGCGGGTGCTCGTGGACCACCACCTGCCCGTCGCGCTCCACGGCGGTCATCGCGGCGCTGGTGCCGCTCGCCTCCTCCAGCGGCGCGGCGACGACCACGTCCAGGCCCCGGTCCGCCGCCGCCCGCGCCAGCGCCTGGATGCCGGGCGCGGCGATCCCGTCGTCGTTGGTGACAAGTACCCGCAGCGTCATCGCTCGGCCGCCCGTTCGGCCAGCTCGTCGGGGCTGGTCCGCTCCTGCGGCCGGCTGCCGGCCGGTACGAGACGCACCCGGTCGACCAGGCCGGCGATCGAGTCGAGCCGGCCGGTGCCCAGGCCGTGCCGGGTCACGTTCAGCGCGCCGGCCGCCGCGCCGGTACGGATCGCGGTGCGCACGTCACCGCCGCGCGCCACCACGGCCGCCACCCCGGCGGTCATCGAGTCGCCCGCCCCGCGCGGGTCGGCCGCCTCCAGCCGGGGCATCTCGACCTCGAAGACCTCGCCGTCGACCAGGGCGAGGGCGGGCTTGTCGGCCCGGCTCACCACCACGTTCTCCGCACCGCCGGCGTGCAGGTCGTACAGGGCCCGGGTGAGCTGCTCCTCGTCCTCGCCGTCGGCGCGGCCGTCGGCGATCAGCTCCTCGTGGCTGACCTTGAGGAAGAAGACGCCGCTGTCCAGCACGGCGTCGAGGTGCTCGCCGCAGAGGTCGACCACCACCCGGCTGCCGTTGGCCCCCAGGTCGGCGGCGAACCGCCGGTAGAGGTCGGCCGGGACCAGCGACGGCTCGTTCGGCCCGCTCAGCACGCTGACCGGGGCGCGCAGCCCCTCGCCGAGCGCCAGGTTGTAGAGCTCGTCCAGCTCGTGCCGGCTGAGCGGCTGGCCGGGGACGTCCACGATCTCCTGCCGGGAGCCCTCGCGCCGATCGTGCACGTACCCGCCGCTGCCGGAGTCGCGGACCACCACCTTCAGGTGCACGCCCTCGCTGACCAGCAGCGGCTCCAGCACCTGGCCGATCTCGCCGCCGAGGGCGGCGCAGAGCACCACGTCGACGCCGAGCGACATCACCATCCGGGCCTGCCAGACGCCCTGCCCGCCGGGGTGCAGGTGCAGCTCCGGCGCCTCGCTGGGCTGGTCGACGGTCACCGTCAGCCGGGGCGTGGGCGCGAAGACCATCACGTGCCCGCTCATCCGTCGTACCCGTTCATGCGCCCATCCTCCGTCGGTCGACACGTGCCGTGACCATCCATCAGCTGACCGTAGTGGGGTCGGCGGTCGGACGTCCGGACTCCGGGCGGGATCGGCGCGGCGTTGCCAGGGCGCCCGGCATGCGCGACGATCGGGCGACCACCGACCCTGGGGAGACGGCGTGCTCAGGCGAAGTTCCTTCAGCTACACCGTCCAGGCGCGCTGCTCCCTCGCGGAGGCCGCGGCGCTGCTCGCCGACCCCACCCGGCAGCAGGACCTGCACCCGCTGATCGTCCGGGTCCGCCGGGTGCCGCCCCGTCCTGGCGCGCGGGCCAGCTACGACATCACCGATCGACTGGCCGCCGGGCCGGTGCGCCTGCCGATCACCTGCCGGGCCGACGTCCTCGTCGACGATCCCGACGAGATCGTCACCGTGGCCCGGCAGTGGCCTGCCACCACGGTGCGCAACCACACCCGGTTGCGGGCGGAGCCCGACGGCGTGGTCCGCATCGAGGTCGAGATCACCCTCGCCGCGCCCGCGCCGCTCTTCGGCTACGCGTTCCGCCAGGCCCGCGCCGCCCACCTCGGGCTGGCCGCCCGCCTCGCCACGGCCCTCGACACGAGCCTGCCCGGGTCGTCGGCCGACTGACCGCCGGACGGCCCGGCCGCGGTGGCCGGGGGCGACGGACGCCGTCGCGCCCCGGTGACCCGCGACGGGCGGGGCACCGGGGCGCGGGCGTCAGTAGACCGACAGGTGCACGTGGTTGGTGTGGTCGCTGGACGGGTCGCCGTTGGCCCCGCTGTACGACTTCCAGCCGCTGCTGGGCAGCCAGATCTGCCTGTACCAGATCACGTAGAGCACGGCGAGCCGGTCGGCGTTGCGCACGAAGTACGCCGACAGGTTGTTGCCGTACGTCCGGTCGCCGCCGGTGGCGTCGCCGCCGAAGCCGCCCTTCTGGGCCGCGAAGTCGCAGGCCCGGCCCTTCGGGTGTTCGCCCGAGCCGCCGGGGCGGTAGCAGGAGACGTAGCGGGTGAAGCCCGCCGCCTTGGCCTGGTTGAGCGCGTGCAGGGTGCGCGGGGTGATGCAGCCGTTGGCGGGGGTCGGGTCGTTGACGCTGCACGACTCGCGCGGCCAGGAGCCGTCGGAGTTGCGCGGGGCCGCCTTCGCCGTCTTGCTGGAGGTGCCGCCCGGCGAGGTGCCCGCCCCCGTGGACTGCTGCCGCTGTTGCTGCTGCTCGCGGTTGGCGACCGTCAGCGCCCGCTCGGCCTGCTCCTTGCGCTTGGCCATCACGGTGACCTGCTTGCGCTGCTCCCGGATCTCGCCGTCCAGGGCGAGCTTGGTGCGGGTGGCCTGGTCCCGGGTCTCCTGGAGTTCGCGCAGGGCCCGGTCCTCCTTGGCGGCCACCGCGTCGAGGGCGGCGGCGCGGTCCATGAAGCCGTCCGGCGAGCTGCTGTTGAGCAGGGCGGACGCCACGCTGAGCCGGCCGGTGCGGTAGGCCGCGCCCGCGATCTCGCCGACCCTGGCGGTGTGCGCGGCCAACTCGACCTCGGTGGTCTTGAGCTGCGCGGCGAGCTGCTGCTGCCGCTTGGCCGACGTGTCCAGGGCGCGCTTGGCGTCGAGGTAGCCCTTGCTGGCGGCCTCCAACTGGGCCCGCAGGGCGGGGGTGCCGCCCTCCTCGTCCTGGCCGGGGGCCGCGGCGAGCAGGCCGGCCCGGGTGGCGGCCGCCGCCGGGGCGGCGGTGACCGGGGCCACCGCGGCGCCGAGGGCGAGCATCGTGGCGATCAGGGCCGCCGTCCGGGCGGCACGTCGTCGTACAGGTGCCATCACTGGCATACACGTGTCCTTCCGTCAGCCGCCGACCGGGTTAGCTGACGGGTTCGGGACGGAAGATCCCTACCGCTGACGCGGATGCACCCCACGGACATGGTTCCCCGGTTCGCCCCGCCGGGCGATTAGGCGGCGGCCACCGCCGGCACCGGTGGGTGCCGCCTGGCGGAGGCCGAAGCCGAGCCTACCGGTGCCGCTGTGACTGATGCAGCGCAGGTGACGCAGGGTGTACGTCCACTAACAGTCAAATCCGGCATAAGCGCACAATACTCTCCCAGATTTAAGGTTGTCCTCATTACCACTCAACCGACCCGCAGGCCCCGCGTGACGCTCCGGGCTCGATCTGCAACGTGGCGTGCTCGATGTGGAAGTCGTCGTGCAGCGCGGCCCGGGCGGCGCCCAGCACCGCGCCGACCTCCGCGCCGGGTGCCATGGTCAGGTGGGCCGAGGCCACCTCCATCCCGGAGGTCAGCGTCCAGACGTGCAGGTCATGCACCTCGGCGACGCCGGGCACGGCGGCCAGCCGGTCGTGCACCGCGGTCACCTGGAGGTGCTCCGGCGCGGCCTGCACCAGGATGCGCAGCGCGGCCCGCCCGAGCCGCCAGGTGCGCGGCAGGATGAGCACCCCGATCGCGACCGCCACCAGTGGATCCGCCCACCACCAGCCGGTGGTGGCGATCAGCAGCGCGGCCCCGATCACGCCGAGTGACCCCAGCAGGTCGCCGAGCACCTCCAGGTACGCGCCGTGGACGTTGATGCTCTCCTTCGCCCCGGAGCGCAGCAGCGCGAAGGCGCCGATGTTGGCGAGCAGGCCGAGCACGGCGACCACAAGCATCGGGCCGGCCAGCACCTCCGGCGGGTCGCCGAAGCGGCGCACCGCCTCGATCACGACGTAGACCGCGACGCCGGAGAGCAGGACGGCGTTGGCCAGTGCGGCCAGTACCTCCAGCCGGTAGAGCCCGAAGGTGCGCTGCGGGTCGGCGCCCGCCCGCCGGGTCGCGGCGATCGCCGCGAGCGCCATGCCGATGCCGAGCACGTCGGTGAACATGTGCCCGGCGTCGCTCAGCAGGGCCAGCGAGCCCGTGCGGAAGGCCGCCACCGCCTCCACCACCATGAGGCCGGCGAGCAGCCCGAACGCCGCCCAGAGCCGGCCCCGGTGGCGGTGCGCGGCATTCGCCACCGACCCGTGATGGTGGTCATGACCTGCGCCCACGCGCCCACCCTCCGTCAGGCGTCCGGATTCGCGTTCAATCTATGCTCACATCGCTATGTATGCAAGTAACGGCGGCTCAGCCGATCGGGTCGACGGTGGTCAGCCGCTGGGTGGCCCGGGACAGCGCCACGTAGAGCGTCCGCACCCCCGACCCCGGGTCGGCCCGGATCTCGCCCGGGGCGACGAGGACGACCCCGTCGTACTCCATGCCCTTGGCCTCCAGGCTGGTCACCACCTGCAAACGCGGCGCGCCGAGCCCGCCCAGCCAGCCGGCAACCTCGTCGCGGCGCGGCACCGGCATGATCACCCCGACCGTGCCCTCCACGTCGGCGAGCAGCGCGCCGGCCGCCGCCACCACCGCGGCCTCCAGCTCCGCCGGCGGCACCGACAGCGCGACCGGGTCGACGCCGGTGGAGCGCACCGCCCGGGGCAGCGGCAGGTCCGGGTGCAGCCGGCGGATCTCGGCCGCCGCCACCGCGAAGATCTCCGCCGAGTTGCGGTAGTTCGTGGTGAGGGTGAAGTGGTGCCGCTTGCGCCGGCCCAACGCCTGGTCCCGGGCCCGGTTCAGCTCCTCGGGCTCCCCCGTCCACGCCGTCTGCGCCGGATCGCCCACCACCGTCCACGAGGCCAGCCGGCCCCGCCGGCCGATCATGCGCCACTGCATCGGCGAGACGTCCTGCGACTCGTCGACCACCACGTGCGCGTACTCCCGGTAGTCGTCCGGGCGTTCCCGCGCCGCCTCGCGGGCGGCGCGCTGCCGGTCGGCGAAGGTGCTCAGCTCGCGGACCCCGCCGGCCAGCTGGAACGGGTCCCGCTTCGCCCGGGCGGGCTTCATCGGCTTGCCGAGCAGCGCGTCCAGCTCGTCGAGCAGCGCGATGTCGGCGATCGTCAGCCCGGCGGCGTCGAGGCTGCGGTACGCATCGGTCAGCAGCCGGATCTCGGCGCGGGAGAGGATCCCCTCGGCGTAGCGGTGCAGCCGGTCCGGACGGGCCAGCCAGCCCAGCACGTGCCGGGGGTGCAGCCGGGGCCACCACGCCTTCAGGAACTCCCGGAACTCCGGCCGCTCGGCGATCTCGTCCTCGAACGCGCGCTGCTCGGGCAGCCGGCCCACGCCCAGCCTGCGGGCCTGCGCCCACAGCGCCGCGAAGACCCCGTCGAAGCCGGCCCGGCGCACCTCGTTGCGGCGGGCGCCCCGGGGCATCGCCCGGTCCCGGATGCCGTCCAGCTCGCGGCGCTCCAGCCGGAGCAGCTCGCCCCGGTAGAGCAGGCGCAGCTCGGTCGGGCCGCCCGGCACCGCGTCCCGGACCGCCCGCTCCAGCACCCGCCGCATCCGCAGCGAGCCCTTCACCGCCGCCACCGCCGGCGGATCGGTGCGGGTGGCGGTCAGGCCCACGAAGAGCGTGCCCAGCGAGTGCAGGGTGGCGGTGTCCTCGCCGAGCGAGGGCAGCACCGAGGCGATGTACTCGACGAAGACCGAGGACGGGCCCACCACCAGGATGCCTCCGCCGGCGAACCGGCTGCGGTCGGAATAGAGCAGGTACGCGGCCCGGTGCAGGGCGACGGCCGTCTTCCCGGTGCCCGGGCCGCCGGACACGATCGTCACGCCCGAGCCGGGGGAGCGGATGGCCTCGTCCTGCTCCCGCTGGATGGTGGCGACGATGTCCCGCATCCCCCGGCCGGTGGCCTTCGACAGCGTGGCCAGCAGCGCGCCGTCGCCGACCACCGCCATGTCGGCGGGCGCGGCGACGGGATCGAGCAGGTCGTCCTCGATCCGGGTGACCCGCTCGGCGGAGGACTGGATCGTGCGCCGCCGCACCACGCCCAGCGGCTGCGCGGGGGTGGCCTGGTAGAAGGCGGCGGCGGCCGGGGCCCGCCAGTCGACCACCAGCGTGGACGCGTCGTCGTCGCGGATGCCGAGCCGCCCGACGTGCAGCACCTGCCGGTCGAGCAGGTCCAGCCGGCCGAAGACCAGGCCCTCGTGCTCGGCGTCCAGCATGTGCCGCCGCCGTGCGGCGTGGAACACCATCGCGTCCCGTTCGACCAGCGCCCCGAAGTTGCCCACCCGGGCGAGCCGGTAGCCCTCCTTCTCGGCGCTGACCGCCGACCGGCGCAGCTCGGCCAGTCGGGCGTACACCCGGTCGAGATGCCGCTGCTCGACGGCGATCTCCTGTTCCAGGGTGGTCTGGTCGGTCACCGCTCGCTCCTCCTGACGTCGGCGGCGGGCGGCGCGAACCGTGCGAACCGTGCCAGGCCAACCGCAAGAGGGTACGGCCCGCACGCAACCAGCGGCGCCACCGGTGCGGGAAAGGAACCCGCGTCACGCCCGCAGGGACCGCGTCGCGCTCCCCGCCGGGCCCGGTGCAGTCCGCGTCGCGCTCCCCGCCGGGCCCGGTCCAGCCCGTGTGGCGCTCTCCGTCGGGTCCGGTTCAGTCCGCGCGGGCGGCGGCGGTGGCGCCCGCCCCGGGGGCGGTGAGCACGCGACGGAGCACGCCGCCGAGCGCCGCGTTGACCTCGTCGGGGCGTTCCATCATCAGCATGTGCCCGGCACCCGGGCAGACGGTCAGCTCGGTCGCCGGCAGCGCGCCGGCGATCGACTCGGCGCAGGGCGGCGGGGTGAGCCGGTCCCGGTCGCCGACCAGGGCGGCGGCCGGCAGGTGGGCCAGCGCGGCGAGGGTGTCCAGCCGGTGCTGCGCCCCGATGGACGCGCGGAACCCGCCGATCGAGCGGAGGGTGGCGCGGGCCACTGCCGAGGTGACCAGCCGGATGTCGTGCGGGTCGCAGCGGTCGCCGAAGAGCATCCAGCGGATGCTGGGGCGCAGCGCGCGCAGCAGCGCCCGGGGCGGTCGCCAGGCCCCGCACCGGGCCAGCACGCCGGCCCCCGTGGTCTCGGCGAGCCGGATCAGCCGGGCGATCCGGGGCGAGAGGCCGTACGCCGTGTGCGTGTGGCCCTCGGCGGTGGTGGAGACGAAGACCAGCCCGGCCGTCCGGGCGGCGAAGTGCGCGGGGTGGCGGTGCGCGTACTCCATGATCGTCATGCCGCCCATCGAGTGGCCCACCAGCACGACACGACCGGCCGGGGCCACCTCGTCCAGCACCGCGGCGAGGTCGTCGCCGAGCTGGGCCACGGTGGCGGTGGGCAGCGCCATGCAGCTCGACCGGCCGTGGCCGCGGGCGTCGTAGGTCACCACCCGCACCGCGTCGCCGAAGCGTTGCCGCAGGTCGGCGAGCTGCCGGTGCCAGGCCCGCCCGTCCAGCGTCCAGCCGTGCAGCAGCACGACGGTGACCTCGGCGTCGGCCGGTCCAATCGCCTCGACGTGCAGGCGTACGTCGTCGGGAAGACGCACCTCGACGTGCTCCGGCATCGTCACCTCCCCAGGGCCGCACGGAACCGCAACACCGGGGATACCCGGTGGTAACACCGGCTACCCGTCATGAGACCACGGCAACCATGTCGGTGAGAAGGTTCGCAACCCGCTCCGAACGGCCGGCGGGCCCGCCAAGCTGGGGGCATGGGGTCGCCCCGGGCCGCGCTGGCCGAGCTGCTCGCCGGCAACCGCCGCTTCGTCAGCGGCCAGCCGGTGCACGGCCACGACGTCACCGCCGCCGCTGCGGCCTCGGGCGACCAGCAGCCGTACGCGGTCCTGCTCGGCTGCATCGACTCGCGGGTGCCCCTGGAGGCGATCTTCGACCAGACCTTCGGCTCGATCTGCGTGATCCGCACCGGTGGGCACGTACTGGACCGGGCGGTGCTCGGCTCCATCGAGTACGTGGTCGGTGAGCTGGGCGTGCCGCTGGTGATGGTGCTCGGGCACGAGCGGTGCGGCGCGGTGGCCTCCGCCGTGGACGCGTTGCGTGGTGGGCGGTCGCCGGGCGGCGCGCTGGCCCACCTCGTCGACCAGATCGCCCCGGCGGTGACCGAGGTGGGCGTCGACGATCCCCGGGTGCACCCGATGGCGGTCCGCCGGCACGTGCTCCGCACGGTCGCCGCCCTGCGCGCCGACGACCGGCTCGCCGTCCCGGTCGCCGCCGGCCGGCTTACGGTGGCCGGCGCCCTCTACGACCTGACGACCGGCGAGGTCACCCTGCTGGAGCCGTAAAAAAACCTCCCCTCCCCGTTGATCATGAAGTTGTTGTCGCGACACGCCGGGGCGGAGCGCAACAACTTCATGATCAACGGGGAGGTGGGGGCGGGAATGCGCGAACCGCCCGCCGGGGGTCCCGGCAGGCGGTTCGGGTGTCGCGTGGGTGGGGGAGGGTCAGCCCTCGAAGACGCCGGCCTCGACGAGGCGCTTCTCGGTGGCGTCCCAGCCGTCACCCGGGTGGGTGGTGTTGAGGTTGTTGATCTCGGCGCGGATCTTCGCGGCGTGGCCGGCGGCGGCCAGCACCCGGATCTCCTCGACGAAGGCGTCGGAGTCGGTGCGCAGGTGCGCGGTCTTGCCGTTGGTCAGGTTCCGCACGTAGGCGTGCTTGCCGCCGTTGAGCGGGATGAGGTACTTGAACTCGCCCAGCACGCTGAGGGCGCCACCCTGGCCAGCCTGGCCGGCCCGGACTGACGCGCGCGCGGTCTTAGAGGTGTTGCTCGCCACGGAGGTACTCCTTGCAAGACGTACGGGAGGACGGAACGTCCGGGGGCTGTGCGGACGACACCCTGGTGGGTGGGCCCGCGGAAGATGTGCGCGGCACAGGCCGCCGATGGAACTGTACACGACCGCGGTCCCTGGCTGGTCATCGCGTCGTGAGGGGTCAACCGGGGTGCTCGTCCGACTATTCCGACCCGCGAATTTTCCGATTCCCTGGCGCATCATCCGTCACACCAGTCATCATGTGTTCCAGCAACCACTCGGGTGGTCGAGGTCGTAGGGGAAGACGCACCTCGCTCTCCGGGAGGTCACCGTGCCAACGCGTGGCGTCGTATACGTCCATTCGACCCCGCTCGCCGTGTGCTCACACGTCGAGTGGGCGATCGCGCGCGTCCTCGCCGCGCCGGTCAACCTGCAGTGGACGGCTCAGCCCGTCGACCCCGGCGCACGCCGGGCCGAGTGCGGGTGGACCGGTCGCCCGGGGACGGGCGCCGAGCTGGCTGCTGCCCTCCGGCAGTGGCCCATGATCCGTTTCGAGGTCACCGAGGAACCAAGCCCCGGCGCCGACGGCGAGCGCTTCATGTACGTGCCCGGACGGGGCCTGTTCCGGGCGAGCGTCGGCGCGGCCGGCGACATCCAGCTCGGCGAGGACCGCCTGCGCAGCATCATGGCGGGCGCGCGGGCGCCCGAGGCCCTCGCCCACGCCCTCGACAAGGCGCTCGGCACGGCGTGGGACGCCGAGCTGGAGCCCTACCGGTACGCCGGCGACGGCGCGCCGGTGACCCTGCTCACCCGCGTCGGCTGACGCCGGGGCCCGGACCGGGGCCGACTCATCCTGACGGGTGAAGGTCAAGTTGCCCCGATAAGGGGTGAACTGGTGGGATGGGCCGCGTGTCGACTACCCCGCGACGTGCCGGCGTCGCGCTCGCCGCCCTGACCGCACTGCTCGTCTCCGGGTGCTCCGGGTCGGCGGACCGCCGCCCCGACCCGGCCCCGACGAGCGCTGCCGCCCCGACGGCCGCCCCGACACCCGCCGCGAGCGTCCCCGGCACCGACCCCGCCGCCCGCGCCGCCGCCCTCGTGGCCTCGCTCGCCGACGAGGACCTCGTCGGCCAGGTGCTGATGCCGTACGCCTACGGCGACGCGGCCACCCGGGTCTCGCCCGGCTCGGCGGCTGGCAACCAGGCGCTGGCCGGGGTGGACACCCCCGCCCAGATGGTCGAGAAGTACCGGCTCGGCGGGCTGATCCTGGTCGGCTTCAGCGCCGACGACCCGACCAAGGGCAACCAGGAGACGACAAACGTCGACAACCCGAAGCAGGTACGCGCGCTCACCGACGGCCTGCGCGCGGCCGCCGGTCGGCTGCCCGCCGGGCCGGCGCCCTTCCTGATCGGCACCGACCAGGAGCACGGGGTGGTCACCCGGATCACCGACGGCGTGACCCTGCTGCCCAGCGCCCTCGCCGCCGGCGCCGCCGGACGACCGGAGCTGACCGAGGCCGCCTGGCGGGCGGCCGGCACCGAGCTCGCCGCGATGGGGATCAACCTCGACTTCGCCCCCGTCGCCGACGTGCTCGCCACCCGCAGCACCGTGATCGGCTCCCGGTCGTACGGTGCGGACCCGAAGGTGACGGCGGGGCAGGTCGCGGGCGCGGTCCGGGGCCTGCAGGCCGCGGGCGTCGCGGCCACCGTCAAGCACTTCCCGGGGCACGGGCACAGCGCCGCCGACTCCCACGAGGGACTGCCGGTGCTCGACCAGCCCCGCCGGACGCTGGAGACCGGGGCGTGGCCGCCCTTCTCCGCCGCCATCGACGCGGGCACGATGGCCGTGATGTCCGCCCACCTCGACGCGCGGTCGGTGGACCCGGGCACCGCGGCGACCTTCTCGCACAAGCTGCTCACCGACGTGCTCCGCGGCCAGCTCGGCTTCCGGGGCGTGGTGATCACCGACGGGATGAACATGCCGCCGGCCAAGCGCTGGTCGCCGGGCGAGGCCGCCGTGCGCGCGCTGAAGGCGGGCAACGACCTCATCCTCATGCCGCCGAACGTCCGCCAGGCGTACGACGGGTTGCTCGCCGCGCTCCGCGACAAGTCGCTGCCCCGGACCCGCCTCGTCGAGGCCGCGACCCGGGTGCTGACGATGAAGTTCAAGCTGGCCGACCGGCCCACGCCCGAGCTGTCCACGCTGGCCGGCCCGGCGCACCGCAAGGCGGCGGAGGACCTGGCCGCGGCGGCGGTGACGGTGCTGCGGGGCGCCTGCGGCGGCGGCGTACGGGGGCCGGTGACCGTGACCGCCTCCGGCGGGCGCGAGCACACGCGGGCGGCCCTGACCGAGGCGCTCAAGGCGGCCGGGGTGAAGGTGGTGGCCGGCGGCGGCACGGTGGTGCACCTCGTCGGGTACGGCGACGGCGCCGGCGACCTGCGCGCCGACGCCGCCGTCACGGTCGCCATGGACACCCCGTACGTGCTGGCGAAGGCCAAGTCGCCCACCCTCCTGGCAACCTACTCCTCCAGCCGGGTGTCGATGACCGCCCTCGCCGGGGTGCTGGCCGGCAAGACCCGACCGGGCGGCCGGTCCCCGGTGCCGGTGACCGGCCTGCCCGCCACGACCTGCGGCGCCTGAGCCGCGTCAGTCCCGGTTGATCCGGGCCGACTGCTTGACCAGCTGGTACGCAGGAAGCAGCTCCACGGGGTCCGAGGTGTCCAGGCTCAGCACGATCGGACCGTAGAGGGAGGAGATCGCGATGGCCCGGTCGTGGACCGTGCCGCCGTCCTCCTTGGGGTAGCTCGCCTCGACGGCGTCGACGGTGCCGGCCTTCACCCGCCGGTACTCCGCGTCCGCGGCCTCCGGCGCGTAGGCGTCGAGGAAGTACTTCAGGTGCTCCTGTGCGCCGCCGGCGACCCCGTCGACCCGCCACACCCGCAGGAACCCGGTGGAGCCGGTCGGCCGGGCGTCGAGCTCGCACAGCATGAGGGCCTTGCCGAGGCGGGGCTCGCCGAACTTCGCCGAACCCTTCACCGCCTCGACCTTCCACCTCGCCGGCACCGAGAAGGTGACCGGCAGCTCGCAGGGCGTGCCCTTGCCGCCCACCGTGGTCCCCGCGGGAGCCGCCACCACCTCGTCGTGCCAGGGCGGGCCGGGGGTCACCGGGGAGGCGGTGACGCTCGGCGAGGCCGACGGGGAGCCACCGGCCGATGGTTCCTCCTTCCCGTCGGCGCAGCCGCCGGTCAGTCCGATGGTGAACGCCGCGAGCACGGCGGCGCGGGTACGACGTTGCATGGTGTCCATTCCCCGTTGACGACGAGAGCCGGCTCATCAAAGCGGCGCGGGGCGGCGGCGTCAATCCGGTCGAGCCGGCAGCCGTGCGGCAGGGCGGCGGCCGGCCACGGCAAACCCGGTGTCGCCGCGTCCGCCGATGGGCGATGCTCGACTCATGGCTGACACCGTGCGGGCGTGGCGCAGCCCGTCCCTGGCCCGGGCCATCGGTGAGATCGAGGCGGAACTCGACCTGGCCTGGGCGCGCCTGCTCGGCGAGTGGGAGGTCGCCCGCGGTTCGCCAGCGGAGACGGCGTTGGGCTGGCTCGTCGTCGATGATCCCGCAGAGCATGACTGGCGCGTCGTCGATGCCGCCCTCGATCGGCTGACGTGCCCGCAGTGCCGGTCCACGCTGACGAGAGGACCGGCTACCTGCCAGCGGTGCGCCTACCACCACGAGGCGCGCTTCGCCGCCCGGGAGGTGGACCGGCCGAACGTGCCGCCCGGAAACGAGCACGCCATCCGCGTCAGCTTCGCCGTCGCCCGCAGCCGCACGCGGTACAGCGCGCGGGCGAGGGTCGGCTACGAACTGGTCCTGCCCTCACTCGTCGCCGGTGACCTGCCCACCACCGCGCAGGCCCAAGCAGGCAAGGCGTTGATCAACAGACTGACACCCGAGGAGTGCGACCAGGTCGCGACGTTCGCAGAGGTCGAAGAACGTGCACGTACCCGCCCGCGCGCTGCCGCCCGGGAAGGGCCGAACCGGTAACCCGTTCGCGGTCGACCGCCGAGCATGGCACCCTGTGCGCCCATGGGGACAGCAGAGGGTTTCGCGTACGTCGAGCGGCCGGACGGCACGGTGGTGATCAGCCACCACGGCCGGGCGGCGGGCACCCTGCGCGGCGGCCGGGCGGCGGAGTTCCTCGCCGAGGTCGACGGCGACCCGCAGCTCGTGATGGCCCGGTGGACCGGCAACTACCGCCGGGGCAACGAGCGGACCGCCCGCCAGCACCCCCGCAACCGGGGCTGAACGACGCGTGGGGCCCGCGCTCGTGCTGAGCGCGGGCCCTTGCGGTGGTACGCGGCCCCGGCGCGGCCGTCACGCGGTGGCGGCACGGGTGCCGTGGAAGGCTTACAGCGGGATGTTGCCGTGCGCGCCCCGGGCCGCCGGGGCGGCGGCGAGGGCTTCGGCGATGCGGCGGCGGGTCTCGGCCGGGGTGATCACGTCGTCGACGACGCCGATCTCGAGGGCCCGGTTGACGCCACCGGCGATGCGGGTCTGCTCCTCGACGAGCTGCGCGCGCAGCGCCTCGCGCTCCTCGGCCGGGGCGGCGGCGAGCTTCTTGCGGTGCAGGATGTTGACGGCGGCGCCGGCGCCCATCACCGCGACCTCCGCGTTGGGCCAGGCGAACACCGCGGTGGCGCCCAGGGAGCGGGAGTTCATCGCGATGTACGCCCCGCCGTAGGCCTTGCGGGTGACCAGGGTGACCCGGGGCACGACGGCCTCGGCGAAGGCGTGCAGGAGCTTCGCGCCCCGGCGGACGACGCCGTCCCACTCCTGGCCCAGGCCGGGCAGGTAGCCGGGGACGTCGACCAGGACGATCAGCGGCACGCCGAGGGAGTCGCACATGCGCACGAACCGGGCGGCCTTCTCGGCGCTGGAGGCGTCCAGGCAGCCGCCCAGGCGCAGCGGGTTGTTCGCGATGACCCCGACGGTACGCCCGGCGAAGCGACCCAGGGTGGTCACCACGTTCGGCGCCCACTTGGCGTGCAGCTCCACCCCGGGGGCGTCCAGCAGCGCCTTCACCACCGGCTTGACGTCGTAGGCCCGGTTCGTCTCGACCGGCATCTTCGCCGTCAGGTCGTGTCCCCCCTCGTCCTGGGCGGCCACGTCGTCGGGCGACAGGCGCCCCTGCCGGCCGAGCAGCGCGGCGAGCTTGCGCGTCTCGGCCAGCGCCGTCTCGTCGTCGGCGCAGGTCACGTGGACCACCCCGGAGCGGCGGCCGTGCGGCTCGGGCCCACCGAGGCGGGCCATGTCGACCTGTTCGCCGGTGACGCTGCGGACCACCTCCGGGCCGGTCACGAAGATCCGGCCCGCGCCGCTCATCACCACGATGTCGGTCAGCGCCGGCCCGTACGCGGCGCCACCGGCCGCCGGGCCCAGCACCGTGGAGATCTGCGGCACCCGCCCCGAGGCCCGCACCATCGCCGCGAACACCTGACCCACCGCGTCCAGGGCGACCACGCCCTCGGCCAACCGCGCACCACCCGAGTGCCACAACCCGACCACCGGCACCCGCTCCCGTACCGCGGTGTCGATCGCGTCCACGACGTGCCGGCACCCCTCGGTGCCCATCGCCCCGCCCATCCGCGTCGCGTCCGTGGCGTACGCGACGACCGGCGAACCCTCGACCTCACCCCGCGCCCACAGCACACCCGAGGTGTCCCGCGGCACCGACAGCCGCAACGAACCCGCGTCGAACAACGCCCGGAGCCGAACCTCCGGATCCCGATGGTCCGCGACGGACGATGCGTCCACGCCAACGGCGGTGGTGGTCACGTGAGCCTCCATGGCTGTGGTCTCAGGCCCGCGTGAAGACGAGAGCCACGTTGTGCCCGCCGAAGCCGAACGAGTTGTTCAGCGCGGCGGGGATGTCCATGTGGCGCGCCTCGTTGGCGGCCACGTCCAGGCTGAGCCCGTCGTCGGGGTCCTCCAGGTTGATCGTCGGCGGTACGACGCTGTCGCGGATCGCCAGGATGGTGGCGATCGACTCCAGCGCGCCCGCCGCGCCCAGCAGGTGACCGGACATCGACTTGGTCGAGGTCAGCACCGGGTGGTCACCCAGCGCCGCGCGCAGCGCGGTGATCTCCGCGACGTCCCCGACCGGGGTCGACGTGGCGTGCGCGTTGACGTGCACGATGTCCGCCCTGGCGACGCCCGCGTCCGCGATCGCCTTCGCGATCGCCCGGATCGCGCCCTCGCCCTCCGGGTGCGGCTGGACGATGTCGTAGCCGTCGGAGGTGAGTCCGGCGCCGGCCAGCCGGGCGTAGACCCGGGCGCCCCGGGCGGCGGCGTGCTCCGCCCGCTCCAGCACCACGATGCCCGCGCCCTCACCCAGCACGAAGCCGTCGCGGCCCTTGTCCCACGGCCGGGAGGCCCGCTCCGGCTCGTCGTTGCGGGTCGACATCGCCCGCATCGAACTGAACCCGGCGATCGGCAGCTGGTGGATGACCGCCTCGGTGCCGCCGGCGACCACCACGTCGGCCCGGCCGGCACGGATCATGTCCATGCCGAGCGCGATCGCCTCGGCGCCGGTCGCGCAGGCGCTGGCCACCGAGTGCACCCCGGCCTTCGCGCCCAGCTCCAGCCCCACCCAGGCGGCGGGGCCGTTCGGCATCAGCATCGGGATCGTGTGCGGGGAGACCCGCCGCGGGCCGGACGCCTCCAGGATGTCGTCCTGGGCGAGCAGCGTCAGCGCGCCGCCGATGCCGGAGCCGACGCTGACGCCCAGCCGCTCCGGGTCCAGCCCGGAGTCGGCCAGGCCGGAGTCCGCCCAGGCCTGCTGCGCCGCGATGATCGCGATCGCCTCGGAACGGTCGAGCCGGCGGAGCTTGACCCGGTCGATCAGGCCGGTCGGCTCGACCGCGAGCCGGGCGGCGATCCGCACCGGCAGTTGCTCGGCCCACTCCTGGGTGAGCGGACCCACCCCGGAGCGGCCGGCGAGCATGGCGTCCCAGGTCGACGCGACGTCCCCGCCCAGCGGGGTGGTCGCGCCGAGCCCGGTGACGACGACGTCGGTGTGAGCCATGATCAGGACTGCGCCTCGATGTAGCTGACGGCGTCCCCGACGGTCTTCAGGTTCTGCACCTCGTTGTCCGGGATCTTGACGCCGAACTTCTCCTCGGCCGCCACCACGACCTCCACCATGGAGAGCGAGTCGACGTCCAGGTCGTCGGTGAAGGACTTCCCCTCGGCCACGTCGTCCGGGTTCACCCCGGCAACCTCTTCGAGGATCTCGGCGAGGCCGGCGGTGATCTCGTCACGGGTCATTGCGGTTGGTTCCTCTCATCGTGGATCATTCGACGGCCGACGACGCCGGCCGTCACTCCCCGGCACAGCGGCCGGAGGGGCTTTCAGGGGCAGCGGACGACCTGACCGGCGTAGGTCAGGCCACCGCCGAAGCCGAAGAGCAGCACCGGGGCGCCGGAGGGCACCTCCCGCCGCTCGACCAGCTTGGACAGGGCCAGCGGCACGCTCGCCGCCGAGGTGTTGCCGGACTCGACGATGTCCCTGGCGATGATCGCGTTCGGGATGCCGAGCCGCTTCGCGATGCCGTCGATGATCCGGGCGTTGGCCTGGTGCGGCACGAAGGCCGCCAACTCCGACGGGTCGACCCCGGCGCGCTCGCACGCCTGCCGGGCCAGCGGCGCCAGCTCCGTGGTGGCCCAGCGGAAGACCGACTGCCCCTCCTGCTGGATGGACGGGCGCCAGCCCTCGATGCGTACCGCGTCGCCCTTCTCCGGCACCGAGCCCCAGACCACCGGGCCGACGCCGGCGGGCTCGCCCTCGCCGACGGCCGACACCACGGCGGCCCCGGCGCCGTCGGCGAAGATGATGCAGGTGGAGCGGTCCGTCCAGTCGACGATGTCGGACAGCTTCTCCGCGCCGATGACCAGGGCGTTGCGCGAGGCGCCGGCCCGGATGGCGTGGTCCACGGTGCCCAGCGCGTACGCGAAGCCGGAGCAGGCCGTGTTGAGGTCGAACGCCCCGGGCGCGGTGATGCCGAGCTTGGCGGCGACCCGGCAGGCCACGTTCGGGCTGCGGTCGGCGGAGCTGCACGTCGCCACCACGACCAGGTCGATGTCGGCGGCGGTGAGCCCGGAGTTGGCCAGCGCCTTGCCGGCGGCGGCGGCGGCCATGTCGGCGACCGTCTCGCCGTCGGCGATCCGCCGGGTGACGATGCCGACCCGGTCCCGGATCCACTCGTCGCTGGTCTCGACCAACTGGGCGATGTCGTCGTTGGTGACCACGCGGGAGGGCTGGTAGTGCCCCAGCGCGACGATCCGACTGCCGGTCATCAGGGCTGTCCTTCCGTTCGCGACTGCGGGACTCGCAGGACCGGCTCATTCCTCGCGCTCACTGGGCCGCTTGTCGTTCGCGACTGCGGGACTCGCAGGACCGGCTCATTCCTCGCGCTCACACGTGACCTCCGATGCGGACGAGCGGTTGGCCCGGCGCGACCGGGTCGTCGTGGTGGGCGAGCCACTCGGTGAGCACGCCGCTGCCGTGCGCGGTCACCTCGACCGGGCCCTGCCGGGTGGCCACGTGGCCGACGACCTGGCCGGCGCGGAGCGTGTCGCCCTCGGTGAGCTCCCGTGCCGGCTCGAAGGTGCCGGCCGACGGGGCCACCACCACGCGGAAGTGCATGGTCGGCTCGTGGCCCGGCGCCATGCCGTGCCGGGCGATCAGGTCCCGGGCGGCGGGCAGGTCGTCGGGGGTGTTGAGGGTGACCACCTCGGGGGCCCCGGCCCCCTTCAGCTCCCGCTTCACCAGGCCCGCGAGGGTGCCGGCCGGGGGCAGCTCGATCACGCCGGTCACCCCGAGGTCGGCCAGGGTACGCATGCAGAGGTCCCAGCGCACCGGCGCGGTGACCTGGCGGACCAGGCGCTGCACCATGTCGCGCCCGTGGTTGACCGCGGCCCCGTCGAGGTTCGACAGCAGGATCCGGGCCGGGTCGCTCGGGGTGATCCCGGCGGCCACGGCGGCCAGCGCCGTCTCGGCGGGGGCCATGTACGGCGTGTGGAAGGCGCCGGCCACCTTCAGGCGGATCACCCGGGCCTTCGCCGGTGGCTCGGCGGCGAGCTTCTCCAGCCCCTCGACGGAGCCGGCGGCGACGAACTGGCCGGCGCCGTTGCGGTTGGCCGGGTGCAGCCCGTGCCCGACGATCGAGGCGAGCACCTCCTCGGGGTCCCCGCCCAGCACGGCGGCCATCCCGGTCGGCTCCAGGGCGCAGGCCGCGGCCATCTCCCGCCCGCGTACGCCGGCCAGGGTGATCGCCGCCTCGGCCGGGAGCACCCCGGCGAGCGCCGCCGCGCCCAGCTCGCCGACGCTGTGACCGACGGTGAGCGTGACGTCGTACATCGGCAGGTGCTCGGCGGCCAGCAGCGCGGCGGCGACCAGCAGCGGCTGGGTCCGCGCGGTGTCCCTGATCTCGTCCGCGTCGGCGGCGGTGCCGAGGTGCACCAGGTCGACCCCGGCCAGCGCCGACCACCAGCGCAGACGTGCTTCGGCGCCGGTGAGGTCCAGCCAGGGAGTCAGGAAGCCGGGTTTCTGGGAACCCTGGCCGGGCGAGAGTACGGCGAGCACCCCTATGACTCTCCCGGATACGCGCGGGTAGCGCTGTGCCGCCCCCGACCAAACCGCACTAGAACCTTTGGAGGGTTCCTACAAAAATCGGCGGCGATCATCACCTGTGTGTGATGTTTTACCGGTATTCGGGATTATTGTCTGGGTTGGTACCACCGGGACCACCGGGTCGAGCCGGCCGACGGTGAGGGCCACCTGGAGCGCGAAGGCGTCCCGCGCCGCGAGCGGCGAGAAACCGGTGACGTCGGAGATCCGCCGCAGCCGGTAGCGCACCGTGTTCGGGTGCACGAAGAGGGAGCGCGCGGCGCTCTCCAGGGTGCCGCCGGCCGCGAAGAAGGCGTCGAGGGTCTCCAGCAGTTCCCCGCCGGCCCGCACCAGCGCGGCGTAGACGTCGTGCCGCAGCCTCCGGCGCGCCTCCGCGTCCCCGGCCAGCGCCCGCTCCGGCAGCAGGTCGTCCGCCGGCACCGGCCGGGGCGCGGTCGGCCAGGCCGGTGCGGCCCGGAAGCCGGCCAGCGCGGCGCGCGCCGACTCGGTCGCCTCGTCCAGGCTCGGCACGGCCGGACCGACCACCACCGGCCCGTCCCCGAAGGCGCCGAGCAGCTTGCCGGTGGCCGCGACCGGGTCGGCGGCGCCGCCGAGCACGATGACCAGCCGGTCGCCGTGCACCCCGCCGATCACCTCCGTGCCGATGCGCCGGGCCTGCCGGTGGACGGTGTGCAGCACGGCGGAGACCTCCCCGCCGGGGGAGCGGCCGACCGCCACCGCCACCGGCGGGGCGTCCGCCCAGCCGAGCGCCGCCGCCCGGCTCGCCAGCACGTCCGGGGAGTCGCCCCGCAGCAGCGCGTCCACCAGCAACGCCTGCAACCGCGCGTCCCAGGAACCGCGCGACTCGGCGGCCCGGGCGTACACCCGGGCGGCGGCGAAGGCGATCTCCCGGGAGAACCGCAGCACCGCCTCGCGCAACTGCTGTTCCTCGCCCTTCGCCGCCAGGTGCGAGACCTGCTCCTCGACGACGTCGATCATCACCTTCACCAGCGCGACGGTCTGCTGGAGGCTGATCGAGCGGGCGAGCGCCTGCGGCGCGGTGGCGAAGACCTCGTCCGAGACCTCCTGGGTGCTGTCCGCCGTGCCGCCGCCGTCGCGCAGCCACTGCACCAGCGACCGGGCGCCGGCCTGGGCCACCAGCATCACCCAGGAGCGGTGGTCGGGCGGCAGGTCGCGGAACCAGGGCAGCGCCTCGTCCATCCGGGCCACGCTGGCGCTGGCCAGCGCCCCCGCCGCCCGCTCGATCCGGCGCAGCGTGGCCGACAGTTCCGTCCCGCCCGGCTCGCTCACCGCCCCAGCCTGACACGCCCCGACCTGCGCCTCCGCCCCGGGCGGCCTGCCTGCCGTGGCCCCGGGCGGGCCGCCCGTCGTGGTGACGGGGGCCCATAGCCGTCAGGCCGGCGGCGGGACCGGCAGCCCCAGCTCCTGGGCCAGGATGGCGGCCTGCACCCGGCTGCGCAGGTCCAGCTTGGCGAGGATCCGGCTGACGTGGGTCTTGGTGGTGCTCTCGGCCATCGCCAACCGGTCGGCGACCTGCTGGTTGGACAGGCCGAGCCCGAGACAGGCCAGCACGTCGCGCTCCCGGGGGGTCAGCGCGTCCACCGCCTGCCGGGTGGCGGCGGAGCTGGTGGGGGCGGTCGCCGCGAACTCGGTGATCAGGCGGCGGGTGACCGCCGGGGCGATGAACCCCTCGCCCCGGGCGACCGTCCGCACCGCCGCCACCAGCCCCGCCGCGTCGATGTCCTTGAGGACGAAGCCCGCCGCGCCGGCCCGCAGCGCCCCGAAGACGTACTCGTCGACGTCGAAGGTGGTGAGCACGAGCACGTCGGCGAGCCGGTCGGCGGCGATCTCCCGGGTGGCCGAGATGCCGTCCAGCCGGGGCATCCGCACGTCCAGCACCGCGACGTCCGGGCGCAGCTCCCGGCACAGCCGGACCGCCTCGGCGCCGTCCTCGGCCTCGCCCACCACCTCGACGCCGGCCGCCCCGGCCAGGATCAGCGCCAGCCCGGCCCGCACGGCCGGCTGGTCGTCGGCGAGCAGCACCCGGATCACCTCGGCCATGCCACGCCCCGTCCCCTCACGGCGCCACCTCCGTCGGCAGCTCCACCCGTACCCGCCAGCGGCCCCCCGCCGGGCCGGCGGCGAACCGGCCGTTCAGCAGCGCCGCCCGCTCCCGCATTCCGATCAGGCCGGCGCCCGCGCCGGTCAGCGTGCCCCGGCCGGCGCCGACCGGGTTCTCCACGCCCACCACCACCCCCGCCGGCTCGTACGCGACCAGCAGGTCGGCCTCGCCGGCGCCGTGCTTGAGCGCGTTGGTCAGCGACTCCTGCACGATCCGGTACGCGGCCAGGTCCACCCCGACCGGCAGCGCGCGGGGCTCGCCGCGCCGGGTCGCCCGGACGGTCAGCCCGGCGGCGCGGACCCGGTCCACGAGAGCGTCGACCTCGCTGAGCCGCGCCCGGGTCGTCTCGTCGGTGGCGTCGAGGGCCGCCCCGCCCTCCGCCGGTTCCCGCAGCAGGCCGATCATCTGCCGCATCTCGCCCAGCCCCTGCACGCTGCTCTCCCGGATCACCCGCAGCGCCGACTCGACCTGCGACCGCTCGAGCCCGGGCACGGAGAGCGCGGCCGTGGCGTGGATGGCCACCGCGCTCAGGTGGTTGGCGATCACGTCGTGCAGCTCCCGGGCCATCCGGGCCCGCTCCGCGCCGACGGCCTGCCGGCGGTCCAGCTCCACCAACCGGGCCGTCTGCTCGGCCCGGGCCCGTTCGGCGACCGCCTGGTCCCGGTACTGCCGCACGCTGATCCCGGTGAGCACCGGCAGCACCCCGGCCAGCACCACGGGCGCCCCGATGCCCACGCCCCGCCAGTCGCCCCTCAGCAGCACCCCCACCGCCGTGCCGAGGACGCTCAACCCGATCGTGACCTGGAGCAGCCGGCGCCAGGTCCGGGCCGAGCCGAACACGCACGCGTCGTAGAGCACCTGGGTGTAGACGAGGACGGTGGCCAGCGAGCCGCCCATCGCGAGGTCGGCCAGCACCGCCACCGTGCCGAGCGCCAGGCTGGCCCGGGTGGCGACCCGGCGCAGGCCCACCGCCGTGCAGACCACCGCCAGCGGCAGCAGGAACAGCGGTTCCGGCAGGTCCGGGTGCCAGGACAGTTGCGGCTGCGTGCCCAGCCCGTACAGGACCACCCCGCCCACCAGCGAGGCGCAGGCCAGCACGACGTCCCGCCCGCCCGTCCCGGCCCCCACCCACCCCGCCGCCCTCACCCCCCGATCCCACCACACCCCCACCCCGCCCGTTTCCGCCGATCATGCGGTCGTGGTGGGGGACGAAAGCTGCACCGGCGTACGAAATCCCCAACACGACTGCATGATCGCGAGGGAGGGGGCGGGCGCGGTGGGGGAGTCGGGTGGGGCGTCGGTGCCGGCCAGTACGGTGACAGGGCCCGCCGGAGCGACCCCGGCGGGCGGGGCGAGCGTGAGGAGACTCGGATGGCGCACGGGGAGGCCGAGCACGGCTGCGCCCAGGGCGAGCCCTGCCGGCCGGGCCACCACGAGCAGCAGGCGGCAGCAAAGCACCGCCGGCTGCCCGGAGGGCTCCCGGCCCACTCGCCGGAGCACCCGGCCCGCGCGCCCGAGCGCCCCGAGGACGACGTCACGGTGCCCCGGCAGCGCGTCGCGGAACCGGCTCCGACCGGCGAGGCCGAGTTGGCGGTGGCCCCGGGCTGCCGCAGTGACCTGCCCGGCTGGGCCGGCGCGCACCGGCACGGCCCGGTCCGCCCCCGGCAGCGCGGCACCCGCCGCGAGCGGCCGCCACGCCGCTGGTGCTGACCACGGCGACGCCGCCCGGCCGCTAGCGTGACCGGTGTGAAGGCGATCGCGATCGACACGTACGGCCCGGCCGACCTGCTGACCGTCCGGGACCTGCCCGACCCGCCGGTCGGCCCGGACACGGTGCTCGTACGGGTCCGGGCGGCCGGGGTGAACCCGGTCGACTGGAAGGTGCGCGAGGGGCACCTGGCCGGTGCGATCCCGGGGCACTTCCCGCTCGTCCCCGGCTGGGACGCGGCCGGGGTGATCGAGGCGGTCGGGCCGGCGGTGACCGGGTTCGCCGTCGGCGACGAGGTCGTCGGCTACGTCCGACGCGACCACATCCAGCACGGCACGTACGCCGAACTCGTCCCGGCGCCCGAGCGGACGCTGGCGGCCAAGCCGGTGCGGGCGTCCTGGGCCGAGGCGGGCGGCCTGCCCCTGGCGGGCCTCACGGCCTACCAGGCGCTCCAGTCGGCCCGCACCGGCGCCGGCGACACGGTGCTGGTGCACGGGGCGTCCGGCGGGGTGGGCCACCTGGCGGTGCAGATCGCCCGCGCGTTCGGCGCCGACCGCGTGATCGGCACGGCCGGCGCGGCCAACCACGACTTCGTCCGGTCGCTGGGCGCCGAGCCGGTCGCGTACGGCGACGGGCTGGCCGACCGGGTCCGCGCGGTCGCGCCCGACGGGGTGGACGTGGTGCTCGACCTGTTCGGCGGCGACGCGCTCGACGTGTCGGCCGAGCTGATCACCCGTCCCGCGCGGCTGATCTCGACGGCCGACCCGGAGCACGTCACCCGGCTGGGCGGCAGCTATCTGTTCGTCAAGCCGTCGACCGTGGACCTGGGCATGCTCGCCGGGCTGGTGGACGCCGGCCGGCTGACCGTCCACGTCGAACGGACGTTCCCGCTGGCGCAGGCGGCGGACGCGCAACGCCTGGTGGAGGCGGGGCACGTCCGCGGCAAGGTGGTCCTGGAGATCTGACCCCGCCCGGGGCCGGCCATCCGGCGGGCGCCGGCGGCGGGCTCAGCGGGTGCGGCGGCGGACCAGCAGCGCGATCCCGGCGAGCCCCGACGTGATGACGAGCACCACCGCGACGTTGAGCAGCAGCAGCCGCTGCAACTCGCCGAGCGCCTCGTCGATGTCCTTCGCCGGGTTGAGGGCGTCCTCCGGGATGACCCGCTCGCCGCCGCCCACGCCCCCACTGACGGTGTCGAACTGCCGCTCCAGCGGCACGCCCGCCGTGCGGAGGGTCTCCGACATGCTGAGCCGGCCGAGGAACCAGCCTGCGGCGGTCTTGCGGGCGTCCGGCTGCTTGGCCGGGCGGAAGACGCGCGGCCCGCCGACCGCCTTCGGGTAGAGGTCGTACGTCTGCTTCGCGACGTCACCGGCGAACACCACGACGGTGTACTTCGGACCGAGGTCGGCAGCCTTCGGGCCCTTGGGCTGCCCCGTGCGGCCGAGGAAGTTGACCTGGTCGATGATCGCCACCACGTGCGCGGGCTGGGCCTCCGCGCGCAGCCGCAGCGGTTCCGCCAGCCCGTGCCCGGTGATCTCCACTCCGGCCGGTGGGGTCTTCGGCGCCGCCGTCGCCGTCCCGGCGGAACCGAGCGACAGGACCGCCGCCGCGAGCCCGCCCGCCAACACCGCGACCAGCCGCCGCATCGTTCGGACCATCGCCGCCTCCTCGCCCCGTTCGATGGATGGCTTGCTGCAGGTCACGCGTTGGTTGGCTGACGGGGGTGACCGAACCCGTGCAGGGTGCCACCCTCAAGACTGCGCAGAACGTCGATCGGTTGCAGCTCGTGGAACAGTAATTGGAACTATCTGTGATCCCGGCCCGACCAATGAACGGTAGCCGTGGATCAGCGGGCGGATCGTACCTTTACGGAGGGGTTCATGGGGGGCAGGTTCCCACGTGTGGCGCTCACCTGGCCAGTGGTGGTCGGCGTGGCGATCGGTGTGTCGTTGGTGTTGCCGGCCGCGCCGGCGGCTGCCCACAACTCGCTGACCGGCAGCGATCCGCGCAACGGCGCCCGGGTGGCCGAGGCGCCGTCCCGGATCGAGCTGCGTTTCCTGGCGAAGGCGGACCCGAATACGACGAAGATCACAGTGACCGGTCCGGACAACGTGGCCGCGCTGGGCGGCGCGCCGGCCTTCTCCGGCTCGCGGGTGAGCGTCCCGTTCAAGCCGGGCCGGGCGGGGCTCTACATCGTCGGCTACCAGTTGGCGTCCAGCGACGGGCACCCGGTCTCCGGCGAGGTGCGGTTCACCCTGACCACCGGCACCCCCGCCGAGTCGCCGACGGGCGCGGGCACCGCCGGCCCGAGCGCCCCGGCGTCGGCCGTACCGCCTCCGTCCGGCGCCGCGCCGACCTCGGCCGCACCCGATCCGACGGGCGCGGGCACGCCGGGGTCCGCGGTGCCCGCGGCGAAGGAGAGCGACGACGCGGCCGGGCGCGGCTGGCTGTGGGCGCTCGGCGGCGTGCTTCTCCTGGCCGCCCTCGCCGCCGGCCTGCTGCTGCGCCGCCGCTCCGCCCGCCGCTGACCGGCACGAGCCCGGGATGCCTCAGCGCCCGGACCCACGGGTCCGGGCGCTGAGCGGGTACGCCGCCGTCAGGCACCACCCCGAGCCGGAGCCGGAGGTCGCGGACCGAGGTGGCGGCGGCGTCGCAGGCGCGGGGGCGGGCCGTCCCGGCAGGGCGGTCGTGGCCGCCGGGAACGGGCCCGGCTCAGAACAGGCGGACCCGGGCGGCGCGCAGCCGGCTCAGGGTGCGCTCGCGGCCGAGCACCTCCAGCGACTCGAACAGCGGCAGCCCGACGGTACGGCCGGTGACGGCGACGCGCACCGGCGCCTGGGCCTTGCCGAGCTTGAGCCCGCGCTCGGCGCCGACCGCCTCCAGCGTCGACTTCAGCGTCTCGGCGTCCCACGACTCCAGCGCCTCGAACGCCGCAGTGGCGGCGTCCAGCAGCTCCGCCGAGCCCTCCTTCATCGCCTTGGCCCAGGCGGCCTCGTCGATCAGGGGCGCGGCGAGGAAGAGGAAGTCGACGTTCGGCACGATCTCGCTGAGCAGCGCGATCCGGGTCTGCGCCAGCGGGGCCACGGCCGCGAAGGCGTCCGCGTCGAACTCCTCCGGCTGCCACGGCGGCGGGGCGATGGTGCCGGTGCCCGTCAGCCACGGCCGGCAGGCCTCGACGAACTCCTCGACCGGCAGCGCCCGGATGTACTCGCCGTTGAACGCGCGGAGCTTCTTCTCGTCGAAGAACGCCGGCGAGGGATTGACGTCCTCCAGCCGGTACTCCTGCTCGATCACCGACCACTCGACGATCTCCCGGTCGCCCGACGGCGCCCAGCCGAGCAGCATCAGGTAGTTGCGCATCGCGGCGGCCAGGTAGCCCTCGTCCCGGAACGCCTCCAGGGCCACCTTGTCCCGGCGCTTGGAGAGCTTCTGCCGCTTCTCGTTGACCACCACCGGCACGTGCGCCCAGATCGGCGGCTTGACCCCGAGCGCCTCCCAGAGCAGCTGCTGCTTCGGGGTGTTGGGCAGGTGCTCCTCGGCCCGGATCACGTGGGTGATGCCCATGGTCATGTCGTCGACCACGTTGGCGAGCAGGAAGACCGGCGAGCCGTCGCCCCGGGCGATGACGAAGTCCTCGATCAGCTTGTTCTCGAAGGTCGGCTCGCCGCGGATCAGGTCGACCACCACGGTCTCGCCCTCGTCGGGGGTACGGAAGCGCAGGGCGCGCCCCTCGCCGGCCGACAGGCCCCGGTCCCGGCAGAAGCCGTCGTAGCCCTGGTACTGCGAGCCGGTGCGGGCCTGTACGGCCTCGCGGGTGCAGTCGCAGTAGTAGGCGCGGCCGGACGCGTGCAGCCGCGCGGCAGCGGCCCGATGCTCGCCCGCGTACTCCGACTGGAAGTACGGGCCCTCGTAGCCGCCGCGCTCGATGCCGATCCAGTCCAGCGCGGAGAGGATGCCCTCGGTCCACTCCGGCTTGTTGCGGGCCGCGTCGGTGTCCTCGACGCGGAGCACGAACACCCCGCCCTGCTGCTTGGCGTAGATCCAGTTCTGCAGCGCCGAGCGGGCACCGCCGACGTGGAACATACCGGTCGGGGAGGGGGCGAAGCGCACACGTACCGTCACGTCTCCAGCCTACGGCGGCGCGCGACCGGATTCCGCCAGGGGTGCGGCTCAGGGCACCGAGCGGATCTTCAGCACCAGGACGCTGCCCAGCACGGTGACCGCCGCGGTGACCGCGTAGAGCACCGGGTAGCCGCCGAGGTGCACCACGAGCGGGGCGGAGAGCGCCGGCCCGAGCACCTGCGGGGCGGAGTTGGCGATGTTGATCACGCCCAGGTCCTTGGCCCGGTCGTTCGCGGCGGGCAGTACCTGGGTGATGAGCGCGGCGTCCACCGACAGGTAGACGCCGTAGCCGGCACCGAGCAGCAGCGCGGCGGCCACGGCCACCGGCCAGACCGGGGCGACGGCGAGCAGCAGCGCGGCGACCGCGATGATCCCGCCGGCGGTGATGACGAAGACCTTCCGCTTGCCGGAGCGGTCCGACAGCCGGCCGGCCACCACGGCGGTGGCCGCCAGGCCGGCCGTGTAGAGCAGGATCAGCACCAGCAGCCCGCCCTCGGGATCGGGGTGGCGCACCTCGTCGGTGAGGAAGTAGAGCAGGTAGAGCGTGCCGAGCGCGTTGCCGAGCTGCACCAGGAACCGGGTGATCCAGGCCCAGCCGAAGTCGGGGTGGCGGCGCGGCGAGACCCACATCGACGCGAGCAGGGCGCGCCACCGCAGCGCCGGCCGGTGCGCCCGGGGCAGCGGGTCGTCGGCGGTGAGCAGCGCGAACGGCAGGGCCAGCAGCAGTACCGCCGCCGCCATCGCCAGGTAGCCGGCGGCGGTGCCGCTCACCACGGCGGTGACCAGCACCACCCCGAGCACCAGCCCCAGCGCCTGGGGGATGCCGACCCAGCCGGAGACGCCGCCCCGCTGGGCGACCGGCACCCGGTCCGGCACGGCGGCGGTCAGGCTGGCCAGCATCGCGTTGAAGCAGACCTGGGCGGCGACCCAGCCGAGCGCGACCCCGGCGACGGTGCGCTGCTGCGCGAGCAGCACCAGGGCCGCCGCGCCGAGCAGCGCACCGCCGGCGGTCCAGACGTGCCGCCGGCCGAACTCCCGCCCGGCCAGCCGCAGGCAGGTGCGGTCCGACAGCGCCCCGGCGAGGGGATTGGCGAGCACCGCGGCGAGCGCGCCGAGGCCGGTGACCAGGGCGAGCGCCGTCTCCTTGTCGGCCGGGGCGATCCGTTCCAGCTGCTGCGGCAGCAGCACCTGGATGGGCGTGAAGAACGCCATCCAGACCCCGAGGTTCGCGGCGAAGATCAGCGCGATCCAGCCCCGCCGGACCGGCACGGTCGGCTCGGCGAGCGCCGCCGGCAGCGACGCGGGCGTCGGATCGACGGTGGTCACGGCCGGGCGATCAGGTCACGGAACCAGGCGTACGAGGACTTGGGCGTACGGAGCTGGGTGTCGAAGTCGACGTGCACGAGGCCGAAGCGCTTGGTGAAGCCCTCCGCCCACTCCCAGTTGTCCAGCAGCGACCAGACGAAGTAGCCGGTCACGTCGACGCCCTCGGCCATCGCGGCGCGTACCGCGCGCAGGTGCCCGTCGAGGTACGCGATGCGCTCCGGGTCGTGCACCCGCCCGTCGGCGTCGGGCGCGTCGTCGTACGCGCAGCCGCTCTCGGTGACCTGGATCGGCGGCAGGTCGTCGGCGTACGTGCGGTGCAGCCAGCCGAGCAGGTCGTGCAGCCCGTCCGGGGCCACGGGCCAGTCGAAGGCGGTGCGCGGGTAGCCGTCGAGCGGCACGAACTCGAACGGCAGCGGCGAGCCCTCCTGCGGGGCGCGTACCCCGGTCGGGTTGTAGTAGTTGACCCCCAGCACGTCGATCGGCGCGGCGATCACGTCGAGGTCGCCGGCGCGCACCACGGCGGTGTCGAAGCCCAGCTCGGCGGGGTAGCCCCGGCCGAACAGCGGGTCCGTGAAGAGGCGGTTGTGCAGCGCCTCGTACGCCGTGGCGGCCGCCCGGTCGGCGTCGGTGTCCCCGGCGATGCGCACCGGCGAGTAGTTGTTCGCGATGGCGACCGGGCTCGTGGTGCGCGCCCGCAGCGCGGCGACGGCGAGGCCGTGGGCGAGCAGCTGGTGGTGGGCCACCGGGAAGGCGTCGAAGAGCAGCGTCCGGCCGGGGGCGTGCTCGCCCGTGCCGTGGCCGAGGCTCATGTGGATGAAGGGCTCGTTGAGGGTGATCCAGAGCTTCACCCGGTCGCCGAGGCGGGCGGCGGTCGCGTCGGCGTACTCGGCGAAGCGGTGGGCGGTGTCCCGGTTCAGCCAGCCGCCCGCGTCCTCGAGGGCCTGCGGCAGGTCCCAGTGGAAGAGCGTGGCGACCGGGTCGACGCCGTGGGCGAGCAGGTCGTCGACGAGCCGGTCGTAGAAGTCCAGCCCGCGCGCGTCGACCGGGCCGTCGCCGGTGGGCCGCACCCGGGGCCAGGCGATCGAGAAGCGGTACGCCGAGACGCCCAGCCCGGCCAGCAGCGCGACGTCCTCGGCGTGCCGGTGGTAGTGGTCGCAGGCAACGTCGCCGGTGCTGCCGTCGGCGACCCGGCCGGGGGTGTGGGCGAAGGTGTCCCAGATGGACGCTCCCCGCCCGTTCTCGTCGACGCCGCCCTCGATCTGGTAGGCGGAGGTGGACACTCCCCAGCGGAATCCGGCGGGGAATTCGGGCATCGCTGCGGTCGACATGCGCCCTCCCGTCGTACATGAATCGTGCTCGCGACTCTAGGGGGCGGCCGGTCGATGCGCCATAGGCCGTCCGGCGTCGTAGCGCAATGGATTTCGGCGTGTCTTTTCCGAACCCGTCCGTATACGTCCGAATTTGCGCATAGAGTGCCGATATCGTGGGATGTCCTCACTGGAGGAAAGACGGAAATGATCCTCGTGGAACGCAGTGCGCACGTGATGGCGCCGGTGGAAGCGGTCTGGGACGTCGTGCAGCGGGCCGAGCAGTTGCCGGCCTGGCTGGCGGGGGTCCGTGCGGCCGAGGTGCTCTCGGGAGAGGGCTTCGGGCGCCGACAACTCGTCCAGGCCGGACGTGGCGCCGCGCATGAGGCCGAGGTGATCGCCTTTCAGGAACCAACCCTGATCGGCTGGCGCGAACGCGCCAAGGGCGCCGGTGCCCGGGCGGAGGCGCGCACCGAGATCTACGTCCAGCTCACCGCGGACGAGGAGGAGGGCGGGACGATCGTGCGGCTCATCGTCGTACGCTGGCCGGCCGGTCCGGTCAAGGCCGCCCTGCTCCGCCTCGGCCTGCGCAGGGTCGGCGCCGACCTGGAGGACTCGCTCGCCCGGCTGACCGATCTGGCCGCCGTCGGCTGAGCCGGGCACGTCCTGGCGCCACCCGCGACGGCGGTGGCCCGGTGTCCCCGCCAGGGACTCCGGACCACCGCCGGTTCGCTCGTCGGCGGACGACGAAGGGCCCGGCGCGGGAAGCGCCGGGCCCTTCGTCTCGTACGTCCTAGCTGTCGCCGCCGGTCTCGCCGACCGGGGCCGCGTTCACGTCCTCGATGGCGTACTTCTTGGCCGCCTCGGCCGGCACGCTCGCCGGGACCGCGCCGCGCATGGCGAGCTGCCGCAGCGTCGCGACCACCACCGACTCGGCGTCGACGTGGAAGTGCCGGCGCAGGGCGTGCCGGGTGTCGGACATGCCGAACCCGTCCGTGCCGAGCGAGGTGTAGTCGCCGGGCACCCAGCGGGCGATCAGGTCCGGCACCGCGCGCATCCAGTCGCTGACCGCGACCTTCGGGCCCTCGGCGTCGGCCAGCTTCTGCTGGATGTACGGCACCCGCTGCTCCGCGCCCGGGTTGAGCAGGTTGTGCTCCTCGCACTGCACCGCGTCCCGGCGCAGCTCCGTCCAGGAGGTCACCGACCAGACGTCGGCGGCCACGCCCCAGTCCTGGGCCAGCAGCTGCTGCGCCTTGATCGCCCACTGCATGCCCGTGCCCGAGGCGAGCACGTTGGCCTTCGGCGCGTCGTCGCCCACCGACGGGGCGGGGGAGTAGCGGTAGATGCCCTTGAGTAGCCCCTCCACGTCCACGCCCTCCGGCTCCGCCGGCTGGAGGATCGGCTCGTTGTAGATCGTCAGGTAGTAGAAGACGTTCTCCTGCGCCTCGCCGTACATCCGGTGCAGGCCGTTCTCCACGATGTGCGCGATCTCGAACGCGAACGCCGGGTCGTACGCGACCACCGCCGGGTTGGTGGCGGCGATCAGCAGCGAGTGGCCGTCCTCGTGCTGGAGGCCCTCACCGTTGAGCGTGGTCCGGCCGGCGGTGGCGCCGAGCAGGAAGCCCCGGGCCATCTGGTCGGCGGCGGCCCACAGCCCGTCGGCGGTGCGCTGGAACCCGAACATCGAGTAGAAGATGTACATCGGGATCATCGGCTCGTCGTGCGTGGCGTACGCCGAGCCCGCCGCCGTGAACGAGGCGACCGAGCCGGCCTCGTTGATCCCCTCGTGCAGGATCTGCCCGCCGGTGGACTCCTTGTACGACAGGAACAGCTCCCGGTCGACCGAGGTGTAGCGCTGGCCGTGCGGCGAGTAGATCTTCTGCGTCGGGAAGAGCGAGTCCATGCCGAAGGTGCGGGCCTCGTCCGGGATGATCGGCACCCAGCGCTTGCCGAACTCCTTGTCCTTCATCACGTCCTTGAGCAGGCGGACGAAGGCCATCGTGGTGGCCACCTTCTGCTTGCCCGAGCCGCGCTTGACGTCGGCGAAGCGCTCCGGGCCGGGGATGGCCAGCCGCTTCTGGCCCGAGCGCCGCGACGGCAGGTAGCCGCCGAGCTGCTGGCGCCGCTCCTTGAGGTACGCGATCTCGTCGGACTTCTCGCCCGGCGTGTAGTACGGCGGCAGGTAGGGGTTGTCCTCCAGCGCCTTGTCCGGGATGTCCAGGTAGAGCCGGTCGCGGAAGGTCTTCAGGTCCTCCAGCGTCAGTTTCTTCATCTGGTGCGTGGCGTTGCGGCCCTCGAAGTGCGAGCCCAGCGTCCAGCCCTTGATCGTCTTGGCCAGGATCACGGTCGGCTGGCCGGTGTGCTCCATCGCCGCCTTGTAGGCCGCGTAGAGCTTGCGGTAGTCGTGCCCGCCCCGCTTGAGGTTCCAGATCTCGTCGTCGCTGAGGTCCTCGACCATCTTGCGGGTCCGCTGGTCGCGGCCGAAGAAGTGCTCCCGGACGTACGCCCCGGACTCCGCCTTGTAGGTCTGGTAGTCACCGTCGGGCGTGGTGTTCATCAGGTTGACCAGCGCGCCGTCGGTGTCCGCGGCGAGCAGCGGGTCCCACTCCCGGCCCCAGACCACCTTGATGACGTTCCAGCCGGCGCCCCGGAAGAACGCCTCCAGCTCCTGCATGACCTTGCCGTTGCCGCGCACCGGCCCGTCGAGCCGCTGGAGGTTGCAGTTGATCACGAAGGTGAGGTTGTCCAGCTCCTCGCGGGCGGCCACACCGATCGCGCCGAGCGTCTCCGGCTCGTCCATCTCGCCGTCGCCCAGGTAGGCCCACACGTGCTGGTCCGAGGTGTCCTTGATGCCCCGGTGGTGCAGGTAGCGGTTGAAGCGCGCCTGGTAGATCGCGTTCAGCCCGCCCAGGCCCATCGAGACCGTGGGGAACTCCCAGAAGTCCGGCATCAGCCGCGGGTGCGGGTACGACGGCAGGCCGCCGCCCGGGTGCGACAGCTCCTGGCGGAACCCGTCGAGCTGGTGCTCGGTCAGCCGCCCCTCCAGGTACGCCCGCGCGTACATGCCGGGGGAGGCGTGGCCCTGGTAGAAGATGTGGTCGCCGCCGCCCGGGTGGTTCTTGCCCCGGAAGAAGTGGTTGAAGCCCACCTCGTAGAGCGAGGCCGAGCTGGCGAAGGTGGAGATGTGCCCACCGACGCCGATCTCGGGACGCTGCGCCCGGTGCACCAGCATGGCCGCGTTCCACCGGACGTACGCCCGGATCCGCCGTTCCACGTGCTCGTCACCCGGGAACCACGGCTCGTGCTCCGGCGGGATGGTGTTGATGTAGTCGGTGGTGGTCAGCGACGGCACCCCGACCTGGCGCTCGCGGGCCCGCTCCAGCAGGCGCAGCATGACGTAGCGGGCGCGCTTTGTCCCGCGCTCGTCGATGACACCGTCGAGCGACTCGACCCATTCGCTGGTCTCTTCAGGGTCGATGTCCGGAAGCTGGCTCGGCAGACCAGCGGTGATCACCGGGCGCTTGCGTTCCGTAGCCACAGGCGTTCCCTCGGTTCTGTGTGGGATAGGTCTCTAGCGCCATCCTGCCCCCTGGTGGCACCTGTCGTCACGCCCACCGCCCGGAGACGCGACGCGCGACACAGGTACCCGCCGGTAACTTTGCGCAACCGGCCCGCCCGGCAGGAACCGGGCGGGCGACCGCCCGCTCGGGCAGAATGCGCCGTATGCGCAGTGAGGTGATCACCGTCCAGACCGGGGCCCGGCCGACCGTCCGGGACATCACGGCGGAGGCCGAGCGGTTCGTCGCCGGGCAGGGCGACGGCCTGCTGCACGTCTTCGTGCCGCACGCCACCGCCGGGTTGGCGATCATCGAGACCGGCTCGGGGTCCGACGACGACCTGCTGGCCGCGCTCGACGACCTGCTTCCCACCGACGACCGGTGGCGGCACCGGCACGGCTCGCCCGGCCACGGGCGCGACCACGTCCTGCCGGCGTTCGTCCCCCCGTACGCGACGCTGCCGGTCGTCGACGGCCGGCTGGCGTTGGGCACCTGGCAGTCGGTCTGCCTGGTCGACCCCAACGGCGACAACCCCACCCGGACCGTCCGCTTCTCGTTCCTCCCTGGCTGACGGCGGGTTCCGCGCGAACCGCCGATGGTGGAGCTGCTCAACTTTTGACGCGCGTAGGATATGAGGCATGGCGCCGCAGCCCGTCCCCTCCGTCCCGCCGGATCCCGCCGACCGCGCGGCGCTGGCCGGCGACGTCGTACGCCGCATCACGCACGTCGCCGCCGCGCTGCGCCACCACCAGGACCGGGAGATCGCCGAGCTGGGGCTGACCCCCGCGACCGCCCGGGCGCTGCACGAGCTGGACCCCGACCTGCCGCTGCCGGCCCGCGACCTCGCCGAAGGGCTGGGCTGCGACCGCTCCAACGTCACCGCCCTGGTCGACAAGCTGGAGCGGGCCGGGCTGGTCGAGCGGCACGCCGACCCCGCCGACCGGCGGCAGAGGACGCTGGTGGTGACCGGGCCCGGGCGGCGGGTGCGGGCCCGCGTGCACCAGGTCATGTCGGACTCCCGACTGCTCGCCGGGCTCACCGTCGAGGAGCTGGCGACCCTGCGCGAGCTGGTCTGGAAGGTCTCCGACGGCGGCTGCCCCGAGCGGTGCGACGACGACTGACCCACACCGCGTCGTTCGTGTCCGAGTGGGCGCACAGGCCGCTCGTCGGTAATGCTGTCCGACGTGACCACCCCGCAAGATCTCGACGACCGGTTCCGGGAGACGCTGGCCGCGCTGGCCACCCCGTCGCAGCGGCGTGACCCCGCACGGCCGGTCACCGACGACACGACGCTGACCGGCGCGCGGGCGCTGGACCTCTTCGACGCGCAGGCCATCAGCCGCCAGCTCGACCTGGCCGGCCGGTGGCTGCGCAGCTTCGGCGAGGGCTACTACACGATCGGCTCCGCCGGCCACGAGGGCAACGCCGCGGTCGCCGCCGCGCTGCGCGCCACCGACCCGGCGCTGCTGCACTACCGCTCGGGTGCCTTCTACTGCGTCCGCGCCGCCCAGGCCGCCGGGTGGACGCCGACCGACCGGCCCGAGGTCGACCGGGACGGGACCGACCGGCCCGAGGCCGACCAGCCCTCGGGTGCGCGGTTCGACGCCGAGCGGTTCGACGTCGAGCGGTTCGACGTCGAGCGGTTCGACGTCGAGCGGTCCGACGTCGAGCGGTTCGATGCCGAGCGGTTCGACGCCGGGCGGTTCGACGTCGGGCGGGGCGGCACCGACCGGCCGGCGGCGGCCGACGGGCCCGTCGAGGCCGCGCCGGGCGACCCGGATGGCCCCGGCGACGGTTCCGTGCCGGATGCCGCCGACCCGGGGAAGCCGACCGGCGGCGCCGGGTCCGCCGTGGACCGGCCGCTCCACCCGGGGTACGCCGAGGCGGCCCGCGACGTGCTGCGGGGCATGGTCGCCTCCAGCAGCGAGCCGCTCGCCGGCGGTCGGCACAAGGTCTTCGGCCGGGCCGACCTGGCCGTCGTCCCGACCACCTCCACGATCGCCTCGCACCTGCCCCGCGCCGTCGGGATGGGGCTGGCCGTGGAACGGCTGCGCCGGCTGGACACCTCCGGTCGGCGGGACGGGGTGCCGGCCAGCGGCGGTGGGGGCGCCACGCACACCTCCTGGCCGCCGGACGCCATCGTGGTCTGCTCGTTCGGCGACGCGTCGGTCAACCACGCCAGTGCCACGGCCGCGTTCAACACCGCCGGCTGGTACGACCACACCGGCCTGCGCATCCCGGTGCTCTTCGTCTGCGAGGACAACGGCCTCGGCATCAGCGTCCGCTCCCCGAAGGGGTGGGTGGAGACCACCCTGCGGTCGAAGCCGGGGGTCCGTTACTTCTCCGCCGACGGCGGCGACCTGCCGCAGGCGTACGAGGCGGCCGCCGAGGCGGCGGCCTGGGTGCGCCGGCACCGACGCCCCGCCGTGCTGCATCTGTCGACCGTACGGCTGATGGGACACGCTGGCGCGGATGCCGAGACCGCGTACCGGAGCCCCGGAGAGATCGCGGCCGACCTCGCCCGGGATCCGCTGACCGCCACGGCACGGCTGCTGGTGGGGGCGGGCCTCGCCACCGGCGAGGAGCTGCTGGCCCGGTACGACGAGATCGGCTGGCAGGTGCGGCGGATCGCCGAGGAGGTGCTGGACGAGCCGAAGCTGACCGCACCGGCCGACGTGGTCGCCCCGCTGGCCCCGCGCCGGCCGGCACGCCTCGCCCGGGCGGTGGCGGACGCGGCGGCGCGGGCCGGGGGCCCCGGCGCCGGTGCCCGGGCGGAGGCGTTCGGCGGGAAGCCGCCGGAGCTGACCGGCCCGCTGACGCTGGCGCAGAGCATCAACGCCGCGCTCGCCGACGGGATGCTCGACCATCCGCAGATGGCGGTGTTCGGCGAGGACGTCGGCGCCAAGGGTGGCGTGTACGGGGTGACCAAGGGGCTGCGGGACCGCTTCGGCGTGGCCCGGGTCTTCGACACGCTTCTCGACGAGACCTCGATCCTCGGGCTGGGGCTCGGCGCCGGGCTGGCCGGGATGCTGCCCGTGCCCGAGATCCAGTACCTGGCGTACCTGCACAACGCCGAGGACCAGCTGCGTGGCGAGGCCGCCACGATGCAGTTCTTCTCGCAGGGGGCCTTCCGCAACCCGATGGTGGTGCGGGTGGCCGGGCTGGCGTACCAGGAGGGCTTCGGGGGGCACTTCCACAACGACAACTCGGTGGCCGTACTCCGGGACGTGCCGGGCCTGGTGATCGCGGTGCCGGCGCGGCCGGACGACGCCGCGCCCATGCTGCGCACCTGCCTGGCCAGCGCGGCGGTGGACGGCAGCGTCTGCGTCTTCCTGGAGCCGATCGCGCTCTACCACACCCGCGACCTGTACGCCGACGGTGACGGTGAGTGGCTGTCCCACTACGCCGAGCCTGGCGCGTGGACCGGCGGTCACGTGCCGATTGGACGGGCCCGCGTCTACGGCGTCGGCTCCGCCGAGGACGTCACGATCATCACGTTCGGTAACGGGGTGCCGATGTCGTTGCGCGCGGCGGCGACACTCGCCGACGAGGGGGTCGGCACCCGCGTGGTGGACCTGCGCTGGCTCTCCCCGCTGCCGGTGGCCGACATCATCCGGGAGGCGGCGGCGACCGGCCGGGTGCTGGTCGTGGACGAGACCCGGCGTTCCGGCGGGGTCGGCGAGGGAGTCATCGCGGCCCTGGTGGATGCCGGCTATGTCGGAGCGGCGCGCCGGGTGGCCGGAGTTGACTCTTTTGTACCATTAGGTCCGGCGGCCCGACAGGTTCTGGTCTCCGAGCAAGCAATTACCCAGGGTGCCCGCACGCTTCTGGCACGGTAAATTCCGTTCCACCCGGTGCGCCACTTGCGCGGGGAGCCACAACTGTGTGGACTTTGCCTGACGGCGTCGACGCGACGCCGCGGGCAAGGATGAGATGAGGAGGCACGCGACAGTGAGCGCGACCGCTGGTCAGGCCGCCGACGGGGTACGCAGCCTGGCGGACCGGTTCGGGATCGAACCGGGGATGGTCGTCATGGAGATGGGGTACGACGACGACGTCGACCAGGATCTCCGGGACGCCCTGACCGACCGCTGTGGAGATCTGGTCGACGAGGACACCGACGAGGTGGTCGACGCGGTGCTGGTCTGGTACCGCGATGGTGACGGTGATCTCTTCGAGCTTCTCGTCGACGCCCTCGGCCCGCTGGCCGACAACGGTGTCGTGTGGCTGCTCACGCCCAAGGCGGGGCGCGAGGGGCACGTCGAGCCGAGCGAGGTCGCCGAGTCCGCGCCCACCGCCGGCCTCCAGCAGACCTCCACCGTCAACGCCGGCCGGGACTGGAGCGGCGCCCGCCTCGTCCTGCGCCGCGGGGCCAAGGGCAAGAAGTAGGCCGCCGGCGATCACCCGGCGGCGCCCGCTGCCGGGTGTGGCAGGCTGTTGCCCATCCGACCCCATCCTGAGGAGCTCGCATGCCGATCGAGGTTGGCGCCGAGGCGCCGGACTTCGTGCTCAAGGACCAGAACAACCAGGAGGTCCGGCTCTCGGACTTCCGTGGCAAGCGCACCGTGCTGCTGGTCTTCTACCCGCTCGCCTTCACCGGGATCTGCCAGGGTGAGCTGTGCGAGGTGCGGGACAACCTCAACGACTACGTCAACGACGACGTCCAGGTGCTGACCGTCAGCGTCGACTCGGTCTACGCCCACAAGATCTGGGCCGACAAGGAGGGCTACCAGTTCCCGCTGCTGGCCGACTTCTGGCCGCACGGTGCGGTCGCCCAGTCGTACGGCGTCTTCAACGACGTCGCGGGCATCGCCAACCGGGGCACCTTCGTGATCGACAAGGCCGGCGTGGTCCGCTTCGCCGAGATGAACATGCCGGGCGAGGCGCGCGACCAGCAGGGCTGGCGCAAGGCCCTCGCCGAGGCCGTCGCGGCCTGACCGACCGGGCACGCCGCACGACCGGGCCGGTGGGGGCAAGGTAAGCTTGCCACCCTCCGGCCCGCCGTACGGGCGTTCCGGGCGCGTAGCTCAGTGGGAGAGCACTCGCCTTACAAGCGAGGGGTCGCAGGTTCGAAACCTGCCGCGCCCACACCCTTGACCAGCACGGGAACGGGCCGCCGGATGACCGGCGGCCCGCTTCGTTTCACGGTGTCCGGCGGCTGTCGGATCACCGTCAGTGGGCCCCGCCAGGACACGAACGTCCTACGCTCGTGGGAGCGATCCCGGCGCCGAAGCGAAGCCGGCGACCTCACCGCCGAAGCCGAGCCGGCGACCCCGTCTTGGAGGTGGCCCCATGTCCCCCCGCCAGGTCCCGCTCGCTTCCCGCCCCCGCCGTCGTCCACCCGCCCTGCTCCTGATCCTCGGGCTGGTCCTGGGCCTGGCCGCCCCCACGGTGGTGGCGGCCCCCGCCTCCGCCGGGCCTGGCGACGCGTTCTGCTCCACCAACGGGTTCTTCGAGCCGAACCCCGCCAACCCGTCGATCGGTACGACCTGGACGTTCATCGGGAGCCGGAGCAACGGAAGCTTCACCTACCGGTACTGGATGGCGCAGCAGCCGAGCGGCTCGTCCATCCTGTACTACCGGAACAGCCTGGTGGTCAAGTGCAACGGCACCGCCCTGGTCCTGAGCACGACGCTCGCGACGACCGGCGCCTCCGGCACCGCCCACTGCACCAGCAGCGCCGACATGACGCCACCGGCCTCCTCGGTCACCGAGCGGTACGTCGGGCAACGCTGGGTCCCCACCCAGGGAACCACCCCGACCGCCACGATCCGGTACTGGCACCGGGAGTGGTTCTCCTACGCCACCCTGACCTGGAACTACAGCTCCAGCTACGTGGTGCGGTGCTGAACCTCCGTCGGCTCGCGCCGGTCATCACGAGAACTTCGCCGCCTCCTGCATCACCTTCTGGTACTCGTTCCTGGCGATGGTGAGTCTCTCCTGAAGGCTGAGCATGGCGTCCCGCTGCGTCTCGGCGGTGCTGCCGGGATCCACCTCGGCCAACAGTGCCTTCACCGGCGGTGTGTTCATGGCCGGCGTGTACGGGTTGGCGGGATTCAGGAGATGCTCGACACGGTTGAGCGCCATCGAGATCGTCTGCACCTTTTCGAGCGCCCGCAGGAGTTTGTTCTGTACTTCCTGTTCCGCAGGGCTGAGAGTCACGTCATCTGAATCCGAGTCCATGGGCATCCATCCTTGCCGTGCGGACTGTTCGCAGGCCGAGCGGTTGGCCGTCGCCCCCATCCTAGAGCCGTTCACCGGGCCCCCGTGACGATTGTCGGTGCATGACGGCAACGCGCGGAACCCGTACGCGAAACGGGCCGCCGGCTGGTCCGGCGGCCCGTTGTCGTGGTGGATCAGATCGCGCAGACGGCGTACGCGCGCACCTTCCAGTTGCTGCTGAAACCGTTCTCGTCCTCGGCGGCGGAGACGGTGACGACGGTCGAGGTGGTGGCCCGCATCTGGGTCAGGCGCACCTGCCCGTCGCCGCCGAGGATCTCGCCGCCCACCCCGTGCACCCGCGTCCCGGGCGGGCAGGTGGCCGTGACCGACTGGGTGGCGGCGGAGCTGTAGACGCTGTCGTCGATCACGCGCTGCTCGCCGGGCAGCGGGTCGGCGCAGATCGCGGTCGCGTCCAGCCACCAGGTGTCGGCGAATCCGGTGCCGTCCTCGGCGCCCGCCACGACGACGCTGTTCTGGTGGATGCGCAGGTCCTCCAGCACGACCTCGCTGTTGGACGCCCCGACGACCGCCCCACCGACCCCGATGGCGTGCTTGCCTGCCGGGCAGGACTTCTCGAACCAGTTCGACGTGCCGAAGCTGGGCGCCGAGCTGCCGGAGACCATCACCAGGCCGGCGGGCGGCGTGGCGCAGATGGCGTTCGCCGTGACCGCCCAGTTGCCGCCGACGCCGTTCTCGTCCTCCCGGCCGGTGACCGAGTACGCGTCCCCGCCGATCAGCGGGCGCATGATGTCCATGCCGACCTGCCCGAGGCCGGAACCGGTGATCGCGCCGCCGCCGCCGATGACCTTGGTGCCGGTCGGGCAGGTCGCGTTCTGCGTCTTCGCGCTGCTGTTGCTGGGGCCGGTCGTCGTCTTGACGCTCAGGCCGGGCACCGCCGCCACCGGCCCGGCGAGGGCCAGCTGGCCGAGGACGAGCGCGCTCAGCGCGGCCCCGCCCACAGTGGCCGTCCGACGCGCCAACCGGATGTGCTTCGATCCTTCTCGCATGGTGTCTTCCCTTCGGGTTCTTCGTCGCGATGACACCGGTAGGAGTCGGGGCGGGTCGGGATGCCAACAGAAACTTCGGAGAAAAATTTTCCGCCGCTTTACTGGACCCGTCGACGAGCAGTGAGGGACACGATGGACACGGCGGCACAGGACGACTTTACGCTGGTCGAGGCGGTGCGCCGCGGTGAGCGGGCCGGGCTGGAGGGCATGTACCGGCGCTACGCCGACCGGCTCTACACGTACGCCCGGACCATGCTGCGCGAACCGGAGGCCGCCGCGGACGCCGTCCACGACGCGTTCCTCACCGCCAGCCAGCGCATCGGCCAGCTCCGCGAGCCCGACCGGCTGCGCTCCTGGCTGTACGCGATCGTGCGCACCGAGTGCCTCCGGCAGCTGCGGGAGCGGTCCCGCTCCCTGCCGCTGGAGGAGGCCGGCGAGCCGGCGGCCGACATCGCCGACCCGGGCACGGGCGTCAACGCCGATCAGGTACGCGACCTGGTGCACAGCGCGGTGGCGGCGCTGAACCCGGGCGACCGTGAGGTGGTGCATCTGGCCATCCGCCACGACCTGTCGTCCGCCGACATCGGCGCGGCCCTCGGGGTGCCCACGAACCACGCGCACGCCCGCCTGTCGCGCGCCCGCTCGCAGCTCGAACGGGCGCTGGGGGCGCTGCTGGTGGCCCGCACCGGAGCCCGGGACTGCCCGGGTCTCGCCGACCTGATCGACGGCTGGCAGGGCCGGCTCACCCCGACGCTGCGCAAGCGGGTGTCGCGGCACATCGAGGGCTGTGCGGTGTGCGGGCTGCTCCGGCGGGAACAGCTCAGCCCAGCCGCGCTGCTGTCGGCGTACACGGCTCCGGCCTTTCTGGTCGTCGCCGACTCGGTGTGGCCGCGACTGGCCGAGGCCGCGACCGGCGCCCCGGCCGATCCGGCACCCGGCGCGGAAACCGATCCGGCGGGCACGGTCACGGCCGACCCCGCGCCGGCCGACCCGACGCTGCCCGCCGATCCGGCGCTGCCGGCTCCAGCACAGGCACAGGAGGCCGCTGAGGGGCCTGCGGCGGATGGCGCGGTCGACGGGCCCACGCCCGCGGCGAACGGGCCGGTGACCCCGGACGGTGCGGCGGCGGGGCCTTCGGGCGGTGTGACGGCAGCGTCCTCGGCCGGTGTGGCAGCGTCCTCGAACGATGTGGCAGCCGCTCCGGGCGGTGCGGTGGCGTCGCGCGGTGCGGCGCATCCTGTGCGGACGACCTCGCCTGCGAACCGCAAGCGGCACCGCCGGCAGGTGGCCGCGTCCGTGGCGCTGCTGCTCCTCCTCGCCGCACTCGGGACCTGGGCGCTGGCACCCGGACGCCCGACCGCCGCGCAGGACGCCGCCGGCCAGCCGGTGTCGGAGACGCACGGACCGGCGGCCGGCGGTCCGGTGACGCCCGCCTCCGCGCAGCCGTCGGGCACCGCCCCGGTGACCGGCACGCCAGCCGCCGAACCGCCGCCGGCCGGCGCCGTCGGTCCGACACCCGGGCCCGTGGTCACGCCAGCGGACGGCGACGGGGTCACCCGGACTGACGCGCCCGACGCCGTGCCGGGTGGCCCCGCACCGGCACCGACCACGGCACCGACCAGACCTCCGGCCGTGCCCCGGCCGACCGTCACACTCAAGGTGGCGGCGCCGTTCACGGTCTCCGCCACCGCCCACGTGCGGTGCGGCTCGGACACGTACACCCTCGTGGTGCAGGCGACCGGGAGTGCCACGCTCGGCAACGCCGAGGTGCGCTGGACACCCGCCGGGGGCAGGACGTCGACCCGGGCGATGACGGTGGACGGAACGACCGCGCGGGCGAGCGTCGGGCAACTGCGCGCGCCGACGCTCACCTGGTCGGTACGGGCGACTGCCGGGGACGGCCGCACGGCGCAGAGCGCGACCCGTACGGTCACCGACCCGTGCGTGCGACCGGGCTAGCCGGGATGGCAGGGCTGGCCGGGACGGCCGTGGAAAAGGACGGCCGCGCATCGTCCTCTTTGTCCTTCCCGGGCGGTCCGGTCCGGACGGCTGAAATACGGTGTCGGGGTGGCGACGCTGAGACTTGAGCCGATGACCGCCGAGCAGTACCTCCGGTATCGGCGGGGGGCGGAGGCGAGCTACGCGCAGCACATCGCCGAGGCCGGCGCGCTGCCGGCGCCGGAGGCCGAACGGAAGGCCCAGGAGGATTACGCGAAGCTCCTGCCCGACGGTCTGGCCACGCCGGGGCACCATCTCTGGACGGTCCACGACGGTGACGACGAGGTCGGCATGTTCTGGCTGCACGTCGAACAGAAGTCGGACGGGCCGCACGCCTTCTGCTACGACGTCGAGGTGCGACCGGAGCTGCGGCGCAGGGGCCACGGGCGGGCCATGTTCCAGGCCGTCGAACAGCGGTGCCGGGAGTGGGGAGTCGTCTCGATCGGCCTGAGCGTCTTCGGCTTCAACCTCCCCGCGCGCAGGCTCTACGAGCAGCTGGGCTTCGAGGCGACCGCCATCCAGATGCGCAAGCGGCTCTAGCGCACGGCCAGCCCGGCCGCCCCGTCCCGTTGCAGGGAGAGCACGGCCGATCGGCCGCGTACGTCGTGCGGGCCGGGGTTGGATGGGGCGATGAGCTACGCGGAGGTCGCCGGGCTGCGCCTGTGGCACGAGGAGCACGGCGCCGGCCGCCCGCTGCTGTTGTTGCACGGCGGCTTCGGGTCGGTGGAGACGTTCGCGCCGATCCTGCCGGCGCTGGCCGCGCGTCGTCGGGTGATCGCAGTCGACCTCCAGGGCCACGGGCGCACCGCCGACGTCGACCGCCCGCTGCGCTACGAGTCGATGGCCGACGACGTCGCGGCGCTGATCGAGCACCTCGGCCTGACCGAGGCCGACGTGCTGGGCTACTCGCTCGGCGGCGGCGTGGCGCTGCGTACCGCGATCCAGCACCCGGCCCTGGTGCGCCGGCTGGTCGTCGTCTCCGCGCCGTGCCGGCGGCTGGGCTGGTATCCGGAGGTGCTGGCGGGCATGCCCGATCCCGACGAGGAGGCGGGCGAGCGGATGCGGGGCACTCCGCCGCACGCGCTCTACGCCCGCGTCGCGCCCCGGCCGGGGGACTGGTCGCGGCTCTGGGCGAAGACCGGCGAGCTGCTGCGCCGCGACTACGACTGGTCGGCCGAGGTGGCCGCCCTCGCCGTGCCCACCCTGCTGGTCTTCGCCGACGCCGACTCGGTCAGCGCCGCGCACGCGGTGGAGTTCTTCGGGCTGCTCGGCGGAGGCCACCGGGACGCCGGCGGGGACGGCACCGACCGCCCAGCCTCCCGGCTCGCCGTGCTGCCGGGGCTCACCCACTACGACATCGTCGTCTCGCCGGCGCTGCCCGCCGCCGTGCTGCCGTTCCTCACCCACCCGGTGTCGCCGCCCGGCTGACGCCGGGCACCGCCGGAACCGGGCACCGCCGGAACCGGGCGCTGTCGGAACCGGGCGCCGCCGGAACCGGGCGCCGCCGGGACCGGGCGCTGCCAGAACCTCCGGCCGGTCGCGTTCCGGGCCGCCCGGTCACTCCGCCCCGGCGGGGCGGGCGTAGTGGAGGATGACCACCCCGCTGTCGAACGGGCGGGTGTCGACCAGGTCGAACCGGCGCGGGTCGAACCCCCGGTCGGCGAGCGGGATGCCGCTGCCGACCACGTACGGGTTGAGCTTGATGATCAGCTCGTCGACCTCGGGCAGGAGCTGGCCGGCGAGTTGGGCGCCCCCGCAGAGCCAGATGTCGCGGCCGGGTCGGCGCTTCAGCTCCCGGACGAAGTCCACCGGATCCGCGGAGACGATCTCCACCTCCGGCTCGGTGGCCGGCGGCAGGGTGCGGGAGAAGACGTACTGCTTCAGGTGCGCGTACGGGCTGGTGACGCCCATCTTCAGCGCCGGGTCGTAGGTGGCCCGACCCATCACCACCGCGTCGAAGCGGCCCGTCGGCTCGTCGATGCCGAACTGCGGGTGGGCGAACGTCGGGAGGGTCTGGGACCAGTTGGCCGCGAGGTGGGCGGCCAGGTCGGGCTCCAGCGGGAAGAAGTCGTACGACCCGTCGGGGGCGGCGATGAAGCCGTCGAGGGTGCTGGCGACGTAGTACACGAGTTTGCGCAAACCGATCCCCAATCACTACTGGTGTCGTGGATGAAGTTACTACACGCGTAGTGGTTGTTGCTACGGTGTTCCCCGTGGCGAGAAACGTGGAACGACGGGCGGCCCTGGCCGACGCGGGGCTGCGGGTGCTGGCGGCGACCGGGGCACGCGGCCTCACCCACCGGGCGGTCGACGCCGAGGCGGGCGTGCCGACGGGGACCGCGTCCAACTACTTCCGCTCCCGGGACGCCCTGCTCGGCGCGCTCGGCGAGCGGATCATGGAGCGGTTCGCCCCCGACGAGCGGGTCCTGGCCGAACTGGGCGCCCGCGAGCCGTCCCTGGAGCTGTTCACGGACTACCTGCGCTACATCGTCGAGCGGACCACGCGGCAGCCCGACCTCACCCGGGCGCTGATCGAGCTGCGGCTGGAGGCGGCCCGCCGCCCCGACCTGGCCCGGATCCTCGGCGACACCCTGCGGCGCGGCTACCGCGACGACGTCGCGTTCCACCTCGCCGCCGGATTACCGGGTGGCGCGTTCGAGGTCGCTCTGCTGCACTACGCCGTGGACGGGCTGCTGCTCGATCTGCTCGGCACGTCCATCGAGGCGGGATTCGACCCCGACGACGTGGTCGTGGCGTTCGTGTCCCGGCTGGTCGGCGGTGTCGACCGGTGACTCCGGCAGAGGGAGGCGGCGTGGTGGAACTGGTGCCGATGACGGCCGAGGAGTTCGCGCGGGTGCGGGAGCCGCTCGTGCGCTCGTACGCCGAGGCGATGGTCACCGACCGCGGCCTGGCGCCGGCCGCGGCCCTGGAGCGGGCCACCACCCAGCTGCGCGAACAGCTCCCCGACGGCGTCGACAGCGCCGGCACCCTGCTCCGCACGGCCCGGGTGGGCGACGTCGAGGTGGGGTGGATCTGGGTCGGCCTCCCCGGCGGCCCCGCCGGGCCCCACACCGCGTGGCTCAACAGCGTCGAGGTGCATCCCGGACACCGCAGACAGGGGTACGGGCGGCGGATGATCCAGCTCGTCGAGGCGGAACTCGCCGTCCTCGGGGTGCCCGAGCTGGGGCTGAACGTCTTCGGCTCCAACACCGGGGCGATCCGCCTCTACCACGACCTCGGCTACCGGGTGGCCGCCCAGCAGATGACGAAGCGGATCTCCCCGGCCGGCTGAGCCCGTCAGGAGTGTTCCCCGGCGCAACGGGAACCCCGCCTCGGACGCACCTGGGGAGGAGCGACGGATGAGGCATGGTGGCGGACTGACCATCGGTGTGCTCGGCTCGTACGGCGGTCGCAACCTCGGTGACGAGGCGATCCTCAGCGGTCTCCTGACCGACCTGCGCGAGCAGGAGCCGAACGGGCGGATCATCGTCTTCTCCCGCAACCCCGAGCACACCCGCATCGCCCATCCCGACGTGGAGGCGGTGCCCTGGGAGGGGGTCAGCCGGACGGACTCGGCGCTCGTGCTGGCCCAGCTCGACGTGCTGATCCTCGGCGGCGGCGGCATCCTCTACGACCGGGAGGCCCGCCGCTACCTACGGGTGGTCCGGGTCGCCCAGGAGCGGGGCCTGCCGCTGCTGACGTACGCGGTGGGGGTCGGGCCGCTCAGCGAGGACGTGGACACCGGCATGGTGCGGGAGACCCTGGCCAGCGCCACCCAGGTGACCGTACGGGACCAGGAGTCCCGGATGGTGCTGGAGGAGGCGGGGCTGCTCAACCCGATCACCGTCACCGCCGATCCCGCGTTCCTGATCGAGCCCGAGGACTTCCCGGCGGAGCTGCTCCGCGAGGAGGGGGTGCCGGCGGGCAAGCGGCTGGTCGGGATGAGCGTGCGGGAACCGGGCCGGGCCGCCGAGCGCCTCGACGTCGACGGCTACCACCGGCTGCTCGCCCAGATCGGCGACTTCCTGGTGCACCGGATCGACGCCTACGTGCTCTTCGTCCCGATGGAGCGCGACGACATCCGGCACTCGCACGGCGTGCTGTCGCACATGGTCGCCGCCGAGCGGGGCCGGATCCTGCACGGCACCTACTCGCCCCAGCAGGTGCTCGGGCTGATGCGCCACTTCGACCTGGCCGTGGGCATGCGGCTGCACTTCCTGATCTTCGCCGCGATGGCGGGCACGCCGTTCCTGCCGCTGCCGTACGCCGGCAAGGTCTTCGACCTCGCCCAGCGGCTCGGGGTGCCGGCGCTGCGCGGCGTGGAGCGGGAGGTCGAGGGCCCACTGCTGGCCGAGGTCGACCGGCTCTGGGACGAGCGGGAGCAGCGGGCCGAGGCCACCGCCCGACGGGTGGCCGAGGTGTGCGACGAGGCCCGGGGAACCTCCCAGGTCACCCGCGCCGTGTTGGACAGCCTGCGCGCTCGCACCCTGGCCCCGGCGGTCTGACCCGCCGGCTCAGACCGCCGGCCCCCGCCAGCGGTAGCACCACCGGTCGGCGTCGGCGTCCACGGACTCCAGCTCGTAGATCTCCGCCTCGGCCAGCCCCTTCGCGCCGAGGTGGTGATGGGTCAGCGGCGGGCGGCCGTTCGGGTCCAGCTCCACGGTGACGGTCTCGCCGTCGGCCACGCCACCGACCAGGGGGATCTCTGCCGTTGATGCCATGCGCCCATCCTGCCCCGCCCCGGGTGACCCCGCAGCGGATAGCGGGGCAGCGGGCCGGGGCGGCCCGGCACTAGGGTCGGTGGATGGCGGAGATGGCGATCGATCCCACGCTCGGCCCGGTGCTGGCGCGCACCGGCGACGAGCGGGCCGTGCTCGAATCGTTCCTCGACTTCCACCGGGGCGTGCTGCTGCGCAAGGTGCGCGGGCTCTCCGACGCCGACGCGGCCCGCCGGCTGGTGCCCTCGGCCACCACCGTCGCCGGCCTCGTCAGACACCTGACGCTTGTGGAGCGGAACTGGTTCCCGTGCCTGCTCGCCCCCGGCCCGGGCGACGTCTACCTCACCTCGGAGGAGGACGCGGCGGCGAGCTTCGCGCTCACCGACGACGACACCGTCGAACGGCTCACCGCCGCGTACGAGCAGGCGTGCGCCCGGTCCCGGGAGGTCGCCGGCCGGTTCGACCTCGACCACGTCGTACCGCACCCGCAGCTCGGTGAGGTCTCGCTGCGCTGGATCCTCGTGCACATGATCGAGGAGACCGCCCGGCACGTCGGGCACGCCGACATCCTCCGCGAGCTGACCGACGGCGCCACCGGCGCGCTCTGACCGCCGTCGGCCGGCGCGGCGACCCTGACCCGGGCGCGCCGCGCGCCGACGCACGGCGGGCTCAGCGACGCGGCAGCAGGTCGGACGGATACTCCATGCCGTCGTGGGTGCAGGCCGCCGCGGCGACCCGGGCCGCGTACGCCGCCGCGTCGGTCAGCGCCGCGCCGCGCAGCCGGGCGGCGATCACGCCCGCCGCGAAGGCGTCCCCCGCGCCGTTGGTGTCGACGACCGGTGCGGGCGGCGCGGCGGCGGGCACCGCCGTCGGTGCGCCCCCGCCGGTGTGCAGCTCGGCGCCGTCCGCTCCCCGGGTCGCCAGCACCGTGCGGGGCACCAGCGCGGCGGCGAGCGCGCCGGCCCCCGCGCCCAGCCGGACCCCGCTGACGAAGACCAGGTCGGCCACCTCGGCGAAGGGCCGGTGGTAGGCGTTCGCGCCGTCCCAGTCGTGCAGGTCGGTGGAGAGGACTGCCCCGTCGGCCAGCCCCGCGCGCAGGGCGGGCAGCAGGGGAAGCGTCCAATCCATGATCGACAGGTGTACGTGGGCCGCCTGCCGGACCAGCGCGGTCACCTCGGCCGCCGGGAACGGGGCCGGCCCGTGCCAGGGGCGCGGGTCGTAGAGCGACATCCGCCGGCCGGCCGGGTCGACCATGTTCACCGACCGCCGGGTGCCGGCCGGGGCGTCGCCCAGCACCGCGTGCACGCCGGTGCGGGCCAGCGCGGCGCGGACCACGTCGCCGGCCGGGTCGACACCGATGACGTCGACCACCGCCACCCGGAGCCCGAGCGCGTGCGCGGCGAGCGCCACCCCGGCGCCGGTGTTGCCGATCCGCAGCTCGATCGGGTCGACGGTGACGGAGTCGGCGGCCGGCAGCGGGATCGCGGGCACCCGCACCCGCACGTCGACGCCGAGACCGCCGATCACGAGGAGGTCGTACACGCGCCCGACCCTATCCCCGCCGCCCGCCGCCCGCCGCCCGCCGCCCGCCGCCCGGCGGCCACGGGGCCCGGGCCGCCTGCCGCCCGCTCGTTATGACGGCCGGCGGTGTGCTGGCCGGGGCCGTCGGCCCGGACCGATATCCTCGCCGGGGTCGTCGCGAGGAGGGGGACGCGTGCTGGTCGTCCACGGGGTCTGGCGGTCCGGCGTGGGGCTCGCCGTCTGGGCCGAGGACAGCGCGCTGCCGGCCCACGCGCCGCGCCGCCCGGGCCGGGCGCCCCGGGAACGGCCGCACCCGTTCGCCGCCGAGCAGGCCGCGCTCGTCGCCGCGCTGGCCGCGGCGGCCGAGCCGGCCCACCTCGGCACCGCCCTGCTCACCCTCCCCACCCGGGCCGGCGCACCGCTGGACTCCCCGGAACTCGTCCGCGCCGACGTCGCCGGGACGGTCCGGGGGCCAGTCACCCTCGCCGGCTGGCGGGTGCCCGTCCTCTGGTACGCCCCCGACGCCGCCCTGGCCTTGCTGCGCGGCGTCGACGCGGTGGCCGCCGTGCCGGGCGCGACCCTGCGCCACCTCGCCGAACTGGCCGAATTCGCGGTCGACCTGGCAGCCCGGGGCCGGGTCCTGCCCGGCCTCGCCGAGGCGCCCCCGGCGGCTCGCTCCCGGGCGGCCAGCGGCGGCTGCGCGGCTACTCCGGCTCCGGGCCGGGCCCGCGCGGGCGGGGAGCGGGCGGAGGCCGGCGCCCGGGCGGTCTGGCGACCGCTGCTGACCGGCACGGACGCCGCCTGGGCCCGGGCGCTGGCGCTGGCCCTGCCCCCGGCCGCCCGCGCCGCCACCGGGCCGGACGCGCCGGGCGACCCCGGTGCCGCCGCCGGGGCGGACACCCCGTCCGGGCCGGTCGCCGCTCGGCGCGCGCGACCCGGCCCGCCCGCCGGGCGCCACCGGCCCGCTCCGGCCGCCGTCGACGCGCCGGGCGCGCTGGTCGCCGACGCGCTCGACGCGCTCACCGACGCCGCCGTCCGGGCGGCCCTGGCCGAGACCGCGCTGGCCCGGGGCGTACGCCCGAACGGCGCCGTGCCGGCCTGGCTGGCCGCGCTCACCGGGCCGGTGCGGGAGTTCGCCGCCGACCCGGCCGCGCTGGACACCCTCCGCGCCGAACTGGACGCCTGGCAGCGCGACGCGGCCGGCGGGGCGGTGCGGGCCAGCTTCCGCCTGGTCGAGCCGCCGGCCGAGGAGCTCACCGAGGCGGTGGTCGTGGTGCCCGCCGACCCGGCGGCGACGGCGCGGCCGGCCGGGCGGTGGCGCATCGAGTTCGGGCTCCAGGCGGCGGACGAGCCGAGCCTGCACGTGGACGCCGGGCAGGTCTGGCGGGCGCCGGCCAGCGTCGCCGGGCTGGCCGGTCGCGGCGACGACCCGCAGGAGACCCTGCTCGCCGAGCTGGGGCGCGCCAGCCGGCTCTGGCCCGAGCTGGACGACGCCCTGCGTACGGCCACGCCGGAGGCTTTGGAGCTGGACGTCGAGGGGGCGCACCGGTTCCTCCGCGAGGGCGCGCCGGTGCTGCACGCCGCCGGGTTCGCCGTGCTGCTGCCGTCCTGGTGGCGGCGCCCGTCGTCCCGGCTCGGCGCCCGGTTGCAGGCCCGCAGCCGGACCGCCCCGGGCACCGTCGCCGCCACCGTCGGGGGCGTCGGGCTGAACGCCCTCGTCGACTACCGCTGGGAGGTGTCCCTCGGCGACCAGCCGCTCACGGCCGAGGAACTGGCGTCACTGGCCGCGCTGAAGACCCCGCTGGTGCGGCTGCGCGGGCAGTGGGTGGAACTGGACCCGAAGCGGCTCGCCGCCGGCCTGCGGCTGCTCCGGTCCTCCGGCGAGCTGACCGTCGCCGACCTGCTCCGGCTCGGCCTGACCGACGCCGAGCAGCCGGACGCGCTGCCGGTGCTGGAGGTCAGCGCCGACGGCGCGCTGGGCGACCTGCTCGCCGGGGCGGTGGAGCGCCGGCTCGCCCCGCTGGACCCGCCGCCGGGGTTCCACGGCACGCTGCGGCCGTACCAGCGGCGGGGGCTGGCCTGGCTGGCGTTCCTCCAGTCGCTGGGGCTCGGCGCGGTGCTCGCCGACGACATGGGGCTGGGCAAGACGGTGCAGCTGCTCGCCCTGCTCGCCGGGGACCCGCCGGACGCCGGCCCGACCCTGCTGGTCTGCCCGATGTCGCTGGTGGGCAACTGGCAGCGCGAGGCGGCGCGGTTCACGCCGGGGCTGCGCGTACACGTGCACCACGGCGCGGAGCGGGCGCGGGGCGAGGCGTTCGGCGCGGCTGTGCACGACGCGGACCTGGTCCTCACCACCTATTCCGTCGCGGCCCGCGACGCGGTCGAGCTGGCCGGGATCGACTGGCGGCGGGTGGTGGTCGACGAGGCCCAGGCCATCAAGAACGCCGCCACCCGGCAGGCCGAGGCGGTCCGCGCGCTGCCCGCCCGGCACCGGATCGCCGTCACCGGCACGCCCGTGGAGAACCGGCTGGCGGACCTCTGGTCGATCATGCAGTTCGCCAACCCCGGCCTGCTCGGGCCGGCGGCCACCTTCCGCAAGAAGTACGCCGAGCCGATCGAGCGGCACGGCGACGCCGAGACGGCCGAGCGGCTGCGCCGGATCACCGGCCCGTTCGTGCTGCGCCGGCTCAAGACCGACTCCTCGATCATCTCCGACCTGCCGGAGAAGCTGGAGATGGAGGTGCTCTGCAACCTCACCGCCGAGCAGGCCTCGCTCTACCGGGCGATCGTCGACGACATGATGGCGCGGATCGAGTCCAGCGACGGCATCGAGCGCCGCGGGCTGGTGCTCGCCGCCATGACCCGGCTCAAGCAGGTCTGCAACCACCCCGCGCAACTGCTGCGCGACGGCTCGGCGCTGCCCGGCCGCTCCGGAAAGCTGGCCCGCCTGGAGGAGATCCTGGACGAGGTCCTCGCGGCGGGGGAGCGGGCCCTGCTCTTCACCCAGTACGCCGAGTTCGGCGGCATGCTGCGCGGGCACCTGTCGGCCCGCTTCGGCCGGGAGGTGCTCTTCCTGCACGGCGGCGTCGGCAAGGCCGACCGGGACGCCATGGTGACCCGGTTCCAGTCCCCGGGGGGACCGGCGATCTTCGTGCTGTCGCTCAAGGCCGGCGGCACCGGGCTCACCCTCACCGAGGCCAACCACGTGGTGCACGTCGACCGGTGGTGGAACCCCGCCGTCGAGGACCAGGCCACCGACCGGGCGTTCCGCATCGGCCAGCGGCGCCGGGTGCAGGTCCGCAAGTTCGTCTGCGCCGGCACGGTGGAGGAGAAGGTGGCGGCGCTGATCGCCGACAAGCGCAGCCTCGCCGCCTCGGTCGTCGGCACCGGCGAGCAGTGGGTCACCGAGCTGTCCACGACGCAGCTGCGCGAGCTGTTCACCCTGGAGGCCGGGGCGGTGGTGGAGTGAGCGGGCAGGCGCAGGGCGACGGCGGCGCCAACGGCCGGTTCGCCGACTACGGCCGGCCGCGCCGGGTCGACGGCGGGCTGCGGGCCCGCAGCACCCGGGGGGCCATCGGCCGGTCCTGGTGGTCCCAACGCTTCCTGGAGGTGCTGGAGTCGTTCGCCCTCGGCACCCGGCTGACCCGTGGCCGCTCGTACGCGCGGGCCGGACAGGTGGTCCGCCTGGAGGTCGCCCCGGGCACCGTCGGCGCCGTCGTGCAGGGCTCCCGCGCGCAGCCGTACGAGGTGAGCATCGCGCTGCCGCCGTTCCCGGAGGCGATCTGGGCCCGCGTGGAGGCGGAGCTGGCCGCCCAGGCGTTCTTCAGCGCCCGGCTGCTCGCCGGCGACCTGCCCCCGGAACTGGAGGAGCTGTTCGGGGCCGCCGGTGCCCCGCTCTTCCCCGCCGGCGTGGCGGAGCTGCGTCAGCGGTGCAGCTGCCCCGACTTCGCCGTTCCCTGCAAGCATCTCGCGGCCACGTTCTACCTGCTCGCGGAGGCGTTCGACGCCGACCCGTTCCAGTTGCTGCACTGGCGGGGCCGGAGCCGGACGCAGCTGCTCGACCGGCTGCGCGTCCTGCGGGCCGACGCCGACGACCAGCCGGCCGCACCGTCCACGCTGGGCGGTGCGGTGGCGCCGACGGCGGAGTCCACGCGGAACGGCGGTGTACCGGGTGCCGGGCGGGACGCCGTGGCCGTCCCGCCCGTCGGGGCGTCGCGGGCGCTCGCCGGCCTGCCGCCGGCGCCGCTGGCCGAGGCGGTCGACCGGTTCTGGCTGCCGCCGGTCCCGTTGCCCGACCGGCCACCCAGCCTGTCGACCGGACCGGACCTGCTGCTGCGGCAGCTCGGCGCGCCGGCCCCCGCCATCGGCGGGCCCGGTCTCCTGGAGCGGCTGCGGCGGGCGTACCGGCTCCTCGGCGGGTGAGAGCGCCGGCGGAACGGTACGCGGCCCCGGGTCACAGCCAGCGGCGGCGGAACCGCCACATGAATGCGGCGTTGGCCACCAGGACCACCGCGCAGACGGCCCCGGCCAGTCGCCCGGCCAGCACGGTCATCGCCGGCAGCGAGGCCCACAGCACGATCGTCAACAGCATCAGCCACCGGCCGCGACGGGCCCGGGCCCGGTTGTCGAGCCGGGCGAAGAACGCCGGATCGCTCTCCCGGAGCTGACGGGTGATCTGCTCGAACCTGCGCTGATCCTCTTTGCTGAGCATGTGCCTTCCCCTCACGTGTTCAGCGGTTCGGCGGCATACCCGCTGCGGCGGCGGCTCACGCTCCCGTCCTGCTGCTACTTTGCCGCCCCGCCCGGCCCACGCCCGTCCGGCCGCGCCCCGGCTCTCCGGGTGCGCGGGGGAGCGCCTCAGCGCAGGCTTAGCCGAACCTTAAATTTGCCTGTGGCGATGAAAGGGGCCTCCCGCGCCGGGTCGGCCGCGATGGCCGGATCCGGCCCGTGCCGTGCCGCGTACGCCCTGCTCGCGAGGTCCGTGCCGGACCGCGCCGGGTTCCGGTGTCGCCGACCCGCGCTGAGCGGCGCCTTAAGTGCCGTCCTGGGGGCTTCCGGTGCTGCTTGAAGGCACCTGAACGCTTGATTACCTTCCGGTGACAACCCCCTCAGGCACCAGTCGCCGCACCTGCCCCCGTGCCCGGTGCCAGTCGTCGCGGCGCAGCAGAAACGGATTGGTACATGGCCGACCAGAATGTGCCACCACGGCGACCGCGGGACGATCGCGGATGGGACGGGCGTCAGTACCCCGCCGCCGGCGACGGTCACCGCGACACCTACGCCCCCACCCCCCACGGCCACGACGCGCGCGCCCCGCACCAGGGCGCACACCCCGGAGACACGCAGGGCCAGTACGCGCACGCCGGGCACCCGGCCGCGCGCGGACCACAGTGGGTCGGCCCGGAGGGCTTCGCGCGGCAGGCCGCCGCTCCGTCGGCCGGCCCGGGACTGCCCAACCTGGACGACGGCGACGAGCCGGGCCCCAAGGTCGGCCGGCGCAAGGCCCTCGTGGCCCTCGGCGGCACCGCGGCCGTGGTCGCCGGTGGCGCCGCCCTGGCGATGACCCCGCAGATCCGCAGCCTCCTCGGCGACGAGGCGGTGGCCGGCGACGCCACCGGCACCACGGTCACCGACGGCACCCCCGCCCGGCCGAGCGGCCAGCAGCCGAGCACGGTGCGCACCTACACCGAGCAGAACGAGAGCTACATGGGCTCCCGGGCCGGCGAGGCGCTGAAGAAGAACGCGCCGGCCGGCGGCCGGACCTTCTCCGGGCCGGCCGCCGCCGCCGCGGAGACCAAGGTGACCGTCAAGACGGTGCTCGCCAAGGACCCGATCCTGCACCTGGCCCGGCGGGCCACCTTCGGCGCCACCGGGCAGGTCCTCGCCGACATCAGGGAGCGGGGCATCGACGGCTGGCTGCGCTGGCAGCTCGACCCCGACAAGATCGCCCCGACGAAGGCCGAGCTGAAGCTCGCCGACCTGCCGACGCTGAAGCTGGGCACCGCGCAGCTGCGCGAGCAGCGCGAGCAGCTCAACGAGCGTGGCGCGCAGCCGGAGAAGGAGATGGTGGACGCCACCATCGCCCGGCAGATCTGGTCGCAGCGGCAGCTGTTCGAGGTCATGGTCGACTTCTGGAACGACTTCCTGCACGTCGCCGCGGACTTCGACGGGGGCGAGGTCTACCGCGCGTCCTTCGACCGGGACGTCGTGCGGGCGCACGCCCTCGGCAGCTACCCCGAGATGCTGCTCGCCGCGAACCGGCACCCGGCGCTGCTGCTCTACCTCAACCAGAACGACTCCCGCGCCGACGCGGTCAACGAGAACCTGGCCCGCGAGAACCTGGAGCTGTACTCGGTCGGCGTCGACGGCGGCTACACCGAGAAGGACGTCCGGCAGGCGGCCCTGCTCCAGACCGGCCGGGGCGTCAACGACGGGAAGTACGTGTTCCGCCCCGAGCGGCACTACGTCGGCAAGGTGAAGGTGCTCGGCTTCACCCACGCGAACGCCTCGAAGGACCCGAAGAAGGCCGAGGCGGCCATCGACGCGTACATCACGTACATCGCGCTGCACCCGTCCACCGCTAAGTACGTGGCGCAGAGCCTGGCCACCCGGTTCGTCTCGGACACCCCGCCGAAGTCCCTCGTGGAGCGGCTGGCGAAGTCGTACAGCCTGAACAAGGGCATGATCAAGCCGGTGCTGATGACGCTGTTCAGCTCCTCGGAGTTCTGGGCGGCGGTGGGCCAGAAGGTGCGCCGGCCGATGGAGTACCTGGTCGCCACGTACCGGGCCCTGGGGGTGTCCCCGGAGGCGTCGCCGAAGCACGACAACGGCGACAACAAGCGCACCCCGTACGCCCGGGGGCTGCGGCAGATCCACGACAGGATGCGCGAGCTGGGCCAGTACCCGATGGGCCAGCCCACCCCCGACGGCTACCCGGACGTCTATGTGGCCTGGACCTCCGCCGGCACCATGGTCCACGGCTGGAACGAGGCGGGCGAGCTGCTCGCCGGCCGACGCACCGTCTTCACCTACACGCCGCCGGAGAAGCTGGTGGCCCGGCCACCGGCCACCGCCGGGGCGTACGTGGACGCGCTGGCCCTGCGGCTGGTGGGTCAGAAGCTGAGCGCCAGGGAACGGTCCCTGATCCTCGGCGTGGCCGGCGTGGCTGCCGGCGACAAGGTCGACGCCACGTTCGACGGGGCCGTCACCGCCGTAGCGCGGGCGATCCTCGCTTCCCCCCAGCACCACCTCCGGTGAGGCACCCGATGGAGAAGACTGTGCACACGTTCCCCCTGCACCCCGAATGCCCCGACCTGCGGCGGCTGGCCAACGACCCGGCCGAGGCGCTGCTGCGGGCGGAGGCCGACATCGTCGCCGCCGAGAACGCCGCCGAGGCCGACCGCTACCGGCGGCTGGAGGACCTCGAGGAGGCCCAGCAGGACGGTCGGGGCGTGACCCGGCGGACGTTCGTGGCCGGCGCCGCGGCCACCGCCACCGCCCTCGCGACCGCCCAGTTCGTCACCACCTCGGCCTCGTTCGCCGCCACCAAGACCGGCACCCTGATCCACGTCTTCCTCTACGGCGGGCTGGACGGGCTGAGCCTGGTGGCCCCGGCGGACGACCCGGTGCTCGCCAAGGCCCGCCCCGACCTGCTGCTCGGCGACGACTCCCTGGCCGTGGGCCGCGGCTTCAAGCTGACCAGCGCGTTCAAGCCGCTGGAGAAGTGGCTGAAGAGCGGCAACCTCGGCTTCGTCCCGGCGGTCTCCGACGAGCGGCTCTCGCGCAGCCACTTCCAGGCCGCGGACGCCTGCAACCTCGGCGGCCTGCCCGGCGAGACCGGCGGCCGGGGCTGGCTGGACAGCCTGGTCGACGCGCTCGGCACGGGCACCGCGTTCCGCAGCGTCGGCATCGGCAGCACCCTGCCCCGCTCGCTGGTCGGCAACAACGGCGCGCTCTCCCTCAACAACGTCGGCTCGCTGCGGCTCAACGGCGACGACCGGTACCGGGCCGCGACCGAGAAGGCGATCAAGGGGCTCTTCACCGGGATCAACCACCCGGTGCAGGACGCCGTGCAGGACGGCCTCGGCGCGCTGGCCACCGCGCAGCGCCTCGCCGCGAAGCCGTACCAGGCGGCCGAGGGCGTCGAGTACAAGGGCGTCGGCAACGCGTTCCAGCAGCTCGCCCAGCTCATCAAGGGCGGGGCGAACGTCCGGGTCGCCACCGTCGGGATGGGCGGCTACGACACCCACGAGAACCAGGGCACCCGCGACGGCGGTCAGCTGCACCGGCGGCTCAACGAGCTGGCCAGCGCCATGGCGGCGTTCTTCACCGACCTGGGGGAGAAGTCCGCCGACGTGACCATCATGGTCTCCAGCGAGTTCGGCCGGCGGGTCGCCTCCAACGGCGGCGGCACCGACCACGGCCACGGCGGGGTGGTCACCGTGCTCTCCGGCCGCAAGCTCGCCGGCTCGCTGCTGGGCACCTGGAACGGGCTGGCCGACCTGGACTCCGGCGACGTGCCCGAGTACAACAACATGTTCAACGTCTACGGGGCCGTCGCGCAGGGCCGCTTCGGGCTCACCAACGCGGAGGTGGACAAGATCTTCCCCCGGCAGAAGTACCGCCCGATGAAGCTGTACGCGTGACGTACCCGCGCACCCACGCCGCCGGCCGCCGCACCGGGACGACCCCGTCCCGGCGCGGCGGCCGGCCGGCTGCGGACGTACGCCCGCTGGTGCCGCCGCGACGCGGACCCGGCGGCCGGCGGCTGCTGGCCGCGCTGCTCGTCGTCGGCCTGCTCGCCAGCGTGCTGCCCTGGTGGCTGGACACCCCGCCCGGATCGCTGCGGACGACGGCCGCCACCGTGACCGCCGCCGGCCGGATCACCGGGCTGGTCGCCGGCTACCTGCTGCTCGTGCAGGTGCTGATGATGAGCCGCCTGCCGATCCTGGAGCGGTGGGCCGGCGGCGAGCGGATCGCCCGCTGGCACCGCGACGTCGGGGCCACCCTGCTGGTGGCCGTGCTCGCGCACGCGTCGCTGATCCTGGTCGGCTACGCCGACCTGGAGGACAACCCGGTGCTCACCGAGGCCGGCGTGCTGCTGCGCGACTACGAGGACATGGTCTCCGCGTTCGCCGCCGCCGGCATCCTGGTGCTGGTCGGCCTCACCAGCGTCCGGGCGATCCGCACCGCGCTGCCCTACGAGCTGTGGCACGCCCTGCACCTGTCGAGCTACGCGGTGCTGCTGCTCGGCTTCGCCCACCAGTTCAGCAACGGCGCGCAGCTGTTCCGGCCCGGCCCGGTGCGCACCTTCTGGATCGCGATGTACGTGGTGGTGCTCGCCGCCCTGCTCTGGGGCCGGGTCGTCGCGCCGCTGGCGTTCAACCTGCGGCACCGGCTGCGGGTCGCCGACGTGGTCGCGGAGAGCCCGGACACCATCTCGATCTACCTGACCGGCGACCGGCTGGAGCGCCTGGAGATGCTCGGCGGGCAGTTCTTCCGCTGGCGGTTCCTCGCCCGGGGCTGCTGGTGGCAGGCGCACCCGTTCTCGGTCTCGGCCGCCGCCAACGGCCGCTGGCTGCGGCTCACCGTCAAGGTGGTCGGCAGGCACACCGCCGACCTGCGCGACCTCGAAGCGGGCACCCGGGTCTGGGCGGAGGGCCCGTCGGGCACCTTCACGGCCGCCCACCGCACCCGCGAGCGGGCCCTGCTGATCGCCGGCGGCAGCGGGATCACCCCCATCCGGGCGATGCTGGAGGAGCTGCCGCCCGGCGCCGCGCTGATCTACCGCGCCCGCACCCCGGGCGACGTGCTGCTGCACCGCGAGCTGGACTGGCTCGCCGAGGCCCGGGACACCGCGATCTGGTACGTCGTCGGCTCCCGCGACGATCCCGGCCCCCGCCAGGTGATGAGCCCGGACGGGCTGCGCCGGTTGGTGCCCGACCTCGCCCGGCGCGACGTCTACCTCTGCGGGCCGCCCGGCCTGGTCGAGCAGTCGCTGCGGGTGCTCCGCGAGGCCGGCGTGCCCCGCCGGCAGATCCACCTGGCCACGTTCGAGCTGTAGGAAGGCTTCCATGCGTCGCGCCCTGCTCGCGATCACCGGCCTGGCGGCCGGCACCACCGCCATGGTGGTGCTGAAGGGCTCGCCTGGCACCAGCCCGGTCGCCCAGGACCTGCCGGCGGCGCCCCCACCGGTGACCCCCGCGCCAGCCGGTCCGACCCCGGACGGCGGGGAGGTCTCCGCCCCGCCGTCGCCGGCCCGCACCAGCGCGTCCCCCCGGCCCGGTCGCACCGCCACCCGGGCGCCGGCGAGCCGGCCCAGCGCCACCAGCCGGGCACCGTCCGCGCCGCGCACCACCACGAAGCCGCCGCCCGCGCCGACGACCCGCACCGTCACGGGGCCGGTGGTGGAGAACGAGTACGGCAACGTGCAGGTGCAGATCACCCTCTCCGGGACGCGGATCGTCGACGTGGTGGCCCTGGAGCTGCCCGAGGAGACCGCCCAGTCCGACCAGCGCAGCGAGCAGGTCGACGGCCGCTACAGCGGCAGCTCCGGGCTGGTGGTGCAGCGGCAGAGCGCCGACGTGGACACCGTCTCCGGGGCGACCGCCACCAGCACCTCGTACAAGCAGTCGTTGCAGGCCGCGATCGACCGGGCGAGGTGACGTGCCGGTGCCGGCGGCGGGGCGGCGCGAGTCGGGCGCGTCTCCGCCGGCGACCAGGCCGGGGCTGCGCCGGGTCGAGCAGGTCATGGGCACCGCGATCAGCCTCGACCTCGCCGACGACCTGCCCGCCGCCGAGCTGGCCGGGCTGGCGGAGGACGTGTTCGCCTGGCTGCGCGACGTGGACGCCCGGTTCAGCACGTACCGGGCCGACAGCGAGGTGTGCCGCGTCGACCGGGGCGAGCTGCCGCTCTCCGGGGCCGGCGCCGACCTGCGGGACGTGCTGGCGCGCTGCGCCGACCTGTGGAAGGCCACCGACGGCTTCTTCGACGCGTACGCCACCGGGCGGCTCGACCCGTCCGGCTACGTCAAGGGCTGGTCGGTGCAGGTCGCCTCGGACCGGCTGCTCGCCGCCGGGGCGGCGAACCACTGCCTGAACGCCGGCGGCGACGTGCGGGTACGCGGCCACTCCTCGACCGGGCGACCGTGGCGGATCGGCGTCCGCCACCCGTGGGACGCGATGTCCACCTGCCTCGTGCTCACCGGCACCGACCTGGCCGTGGCCACGTCCGGCGTCTACGAGCGCGGCCACCACGTGCTCGACCCGCGCCGGGGCGTGCCGGCCCGGGGGCTGCGCTCGGTCACCGTGGTCGGGCCGGACCTGGGGCTGGCCGACGCGTACGCCACCGCTGCCGTCGCGATGGGCCCGGCCGGCATCGGCTGGCTGGACGGCCTGCCCGGGCACCAGCACGCGGTCGTCACCGACGACGTCCGCCTCCTGCACTCCACCGCCCTGCCCCTGGCCGGCTGAGGGTCAGCGGAAGGGGCGGGTGGTGGCGGGGCGGGAGCCGAGGGGGCGGGGGCGGCCCGGGCGGGAGCCGACGGGACGGGTGACCGGCCAGCGGCGGCGCGGCCGGTGCCGGGGCGGCGGCTCCGCGCCGTCCGGCTGGCGCGCGGTGTCGTCGGTGGACATCTAACCCCCCGCTCCCGGCGCGGGTGCGCCGTCGCCGTGCTCAACGAGCGCCGGCCCTCCGGCGTCGCTGCCGTGCCGCCGTCACATGCCCCGGCGCGGCAGCGGCAGGTGCCCGGGGAGCAGGTCGGAGGTGACCCTGACGCCGGTGGCCCGCAGGGCCTCGATCAGCGCGTTCTGCACCAGGTAGGAGTCGGGCAGTTGCCAGCGGGCCTGTTCGGGCGCGACCGCCCACCGGACGGTGCCCTCCGGCAGCCGGGTCGGTGGGGCCGGGATCCAGGAGCCGGGACCGTGCCGGACCACGTGGAAGCAGTGGTCCAGCTCGGGGCGGAGCGGGTCGCCGGGGCGGACCAGGAACATCCAACGGCCGGTCGGGGTCACCAGCACCGGCCCGCGTACGCCGGCGCCGGCCGGGTGCGTCCGGACCGCGTCCAGCACGTGCCGGCCGAGGTGCGTGGGGACCTCCAGCACGTCGAACGCCCGCCCGGTGGGCAGCAGCACCCCGTGCGGCCGGGTGCGCCACCACGTCGCGACCCGGGCCGGGTCGGCGCTCGCCGCCTGCTCCCAGTTCTCCAGGGCCGGGTGGCAGCCGACCGTCGGGCAGCCGGCCCGCCCGCAGACGAAGCGGCTGCGGGCGAGGCAGGCGCCGGGGGTGACGTCCCAGCCGTGCAGGGCGTACCGCACGGCCACCCGGCGCAGCCGCACCCGTTCCAACGGGGACAGTTGAACGACGCGCGGCGCGACATTCCCCCACATGTGCCATCTCCCCTCGCCGGACCCGGCCGGTGCCCAGGTCGCATGTCGAGCACCGTCACTGCCGTAACCCGCGATCGTTGAGCTGACGAACGGCTCGTGCAACTTGCACGAAAACTACGAGAACTGGCTGTACGGCTGACGCACACGCTGTGCGACCAGCGAAAACCTGAGACGTACGGATCGATCGCCGCACCCGGCAGGACCGGCCGGCACGCCCGCTCGAGCAGGCGCAGGGGAAGGAACGGGTGGATGGACGAGTTGCCCATCGGGCGGCGGGTGGCCTACTGGCGGGGGCGGCGCAAGATGTCGCAGCAGGTCTTCGCCGACCGGCTGGGCAAGTCGAAGAGCTGGGTGGACAAGGTCGAGCGCGGGGTGCGCCGGCTGGACAAGTTCTCCGTCCTCTACGAGATCGCCGACATCCTCCAGGTCGACGTGCAGCTGCTGCTCGGCAAGGACCCGGAGCGGCGTACGGACGCGCTGAACTGCATCGACCAGGTGGAGGTGCAGGAGATCCGGGCGGCCCTGGAGCGGTACGACTCGATGAGCGCGTACTTCGACGCCGCGCCGTGCCCGCCGCCCCTGGCCGACATGCGCAAGGCCGTCAACCACGCCTGGCTCACCTACCAGTACGGCCGCTACGGGATGCTCACCCGGGCGCTGCCGAAGCTGCTGCGCGACGCCCAGGCCGCCGACGCCGGTCACGGCGGCGACCAGGCCGTCGAGGCGGCCCACCTGCTCGGGCAGGTCTACCAGATCGCCTCGTCGGTGCTGCGCAAGCTGGGCGAGTGCGACCTGGCCTGGCTGGCCGCCGACCGCTCGATGGCGGTGGCCCAGCGCGCCGACGACCCGCTGCTGGCCGGCATCGCCACCACCCGGGTCTGCAACGCGCTGGTGGCGATGGGCCGGCCCCGGCCCGCGCTCGAACTCAACGTCACCATCGCCAACCGGCTCGCCCCCGGCTGCGGCAACGCCGCCGACCCGGCCCTGCTCTCGGTCTACGGGATGCTGCTGCTCCAGGGGGCGATGGCCGCCGCGCGGATCGGCGACTCCGCCACGGTCGGCGACCTGATCAACGGGGCCCAGGAGGCCGCCGTCCTGCTGGGCGGCGACCACAACCACTACTGGACCTCGTTCGGGCCGACCAACGTGGAGCTGCACCGGGCGGCGGCGGCGGTCGAGCTCGGCGACGGGGGCCGGGCGGTCGAGGTGCACCAGCAGCGCATCCAGGAGCCGGCCTTCGGCGCACTGCTGCCGGAACGCCGGGCCCACCACCTGCTCGACATCGCCCGGGGCTTCGCCCAGATCGGCGACGTGGCCAACGCCGGCGAGATGCTGCTGCGCGGCGACCGCCTCGCCCCGTCGGAGATCCGCTGCCGGCCGATCGCCCACGAGGTGATGTCGGACATCCTGCGTCGCACACGTGGTGCGCCGCCTTCTCCGATTGCGGAGTTGGCTGAGCACATGGGAGTAGGGGTATGAGCGCGGTGGCGGCCTGATGGCCGGCCCGCACCCGAGCAGCGAGCGCCGCGAGGTGCTCTACGTCATCGCCTGCGGTTCGCCGCTGGCCCGCCACGTCGGCCGGCTCGTCGAGCTGGCCCACCAGGACGGTTGGGACGTCTGCGTGGTCACCACGCCGGACGGCGCCAAGTTCGTCGACCGGGCCGCGCTGGCCCGGCAGACCGGCCATCCGGTCCGCACCCACTACAAGAACCCGGGCGATCTCGACGTGCTGCCGCAGGCCGACGCGATCATCGTCTGCCCGGCGACGGTCAACACCGTCAACAAGTGGGCGGCCGGGATCACCGACACACTGGCCCTCGGGCTGCTGGTGGAGGCGCAGGGCCTGGGCGTGCCGGTGGTGGCGGTGCCGTACACGAACGCGGCGATGGCGGCCCACCCGGCCTTCCGGGCCGGCATCGCCCGGCTCGCGGAGTGGGGGGTCACGGTGCTCTTCGGCGATGACGTCTTCCCGTTGCACCCGCCGGGCACCGGCGAGCGGCACGTGCACGCCTTCCCGTGGGCCCTGGGCCTGGCCGCCGTACGCGACCGGCTCTGCCCCGTCGCCTGACGTGTGAGGAAGGGCCCCGTGCCATCGCGTAGCGATCGCACGGGGCCCTTCCTCACACCCGGGACACGCCGCCGCGTCGGTGGGCGAGGGCCCCGGCCGGGGTCCGCGCCGGTAAGCTGGCCCGCCGTGAGCACCAACGCAGTCCCGCCGACCGTCGCCGACGTGGTCGCCGAGCTGGAGCGGCGCTATCCGCCGGCCTGGGCCGAGGACTGGGACCGGGTCGGGCTTGTGCTCGGCGAGCCGTGCGCCCCGGTGCGCCGGGTCCTCTGCGTCGTCGACGTGGTGCCGGAGACGGTCGCCGAGGCGCTCGACGCCGGCGTCGACATGATCGTCGCCCACCATCCGCTGCTGCTGCGCGGCGTCTCCTCGGTGGCCCCCACGACCTTCAAGGGCCGGATCGTGCACCGGCTGATCAAGTCCGACGTGGCGCTGTACGTCGCGCACACCAACGCCGACGTGGCCGCCCCGGGGGTCTCCGACGCCCTCGCCGCCCGGTTCGGGCTGACCGGGCTGCGCCCGCTGCACCGGCCCGCACCCGGAACGCCCGCGCACGGCGACGGCCGGGGCATCGGCCGGATCGGCGAGCTGCCGGAGCCGATGACGCTGGCGGAGCTGACCCGGCACGCCGCCGCCGTGCTGCCCACCACCGCCTGGGGAGTTCGCGCCGCCGGGGATCCCGGGCGTATGGTTCGTACCCTCGCGGTCAGCGGCGGCGCGGGGGACGGCTTCCTCGCCGACGCGACCGCGGCCGGGGTGGACGCGTTCCTCACCGCCGACCTGCGCCACCACCCGGCCGGCGAGCACCTGGCCGCCGACGGCCCGGCCCTGCTCGACGCCGCCCACTGGGCGACGGAACGACCGTGGCTGGACGACCTGGCCGTCCTCCTGCGGGAGGCGACGGGTGTCGAGACGCTGGTGTCCGACCTGGCCACCGACCCGTGGACCGTACACGCCGCCCCACCCGCGGTGGACGACAAGGAGCCCCGACCGTGAAGGCTGACCCCCAGGTCCAGCGCCGCCTGCTCGACCTCCAGGCGATCGACACCTCCCTCGCCCAGCTCGCCCACCGGCGCCGTTCGCTGCCGGAGCGGGCCGAGCTGGACGCGCTGGCCCGGGAGCTGTCCGCGCTGGAGGACGAGCGGGTCCGCGCCCAGGTCGCGGTCGACGACCTGGACCGGGACATCGCCCGCATGGAGAAGGACGTCGACCAGGTGCGGGCCCGCAAGTCCAAGAACGAGGCCCGGCTCGCCGCCGGCACCGGCCCGGCCCGGGAGCTGGAGGCCCTCCAGCACGAGCTGGTCTCGCTCAACCGCCGCCAGGGCGACCTGGAGGACGCCGAGCTGGAGCTGATGGAGCAGCGGGAGACGGCCCAGGGCGTGCTGGACGGCGTCGAGCAGCGGTTGGCCGAGGTGCGGGAGAAGCGCGACGACGCCGAGCGGCGCCGCGACGAGAGCCTGGCCGAGATCGCCAAGGAGGAGGAGTTCAAGCGCGGCGCCCGCCAGCCGCTGGCGGGCGACCTCCCGGCCGACCTGGTGCAGCTCTACGACAAGATCCGCGAGGACACCGGGCTCGGCGCGGCGCTGCTGACCGCCGGCCGGTGCGGCGGCTGCCGTCTGACGCTCTCCGGCGCCGACGTGGCCCGGATCCGCAAGACCGACCCGGACGAGGTCGTCCGCTGCGAGGACTGCCGACGGATCATGGTCCGCACCAACGAGTCCGGCCTGTAGCCCCGTGGCGCCGCGCGTGGTGGTCGTCGAGGCCGACGGCGGATCCCGGGGCAACCCCGGCCCGGCCGGCTACGGCGCGGTGGTCCGCGACGCGGACACCGGTGAGGTGCTGGCCGAGCGGGGCGAGTCGATCGGCGTCGCCACCAACAACGTCGCCGAGTACCGGGGGCTGATCGCCGGGCTGGAGGCCGCCGCCGAGCTGGGCGCCGCCGAGGTCGAGGCCAGGATGGACTCGAAGCTGGTGGTCGAGCAGATGTGCGGCCGCTGGCAGATCAAGCACCCCGGGCTGCGTCCGCTCGCCGCGCAGGCCGCCGGGCTGGTCGACCGCTTCGCCGCCGTGCGGTTCCACTGGATTCCCCGGGAACGCAACCGGCACGCCGACGCCCTCGCCAACGCCGCCATGGACGCCGCCGCCGGCAAGGCGCCGGCTAAGGCCGCCGTCGCGCCGCCGCGCGTCGTGGAGCCGCCCCGCGAGGTCGCCGCTCCCGACTCACCGGCCCGCGCGAGGGCCCGCGAGGTGGCCGCCCGCGCCGCGTCGGCGACGGGCACCGGCACCGACCCGGCCACCGCGCCCGCCTCCTGGGAGCCGCGGCCGAGCTTCACCGCCACCCGGCTCGTCCTCGTCCGGCACGGCGAGACGGCCTTCACCGAACAGCGCCGCTACTCCGGCCGCGGCGACGTGCCGCTGTCCGAGCGCGGCCGGGCCCAGGTCCGGGCCACGGCCGCCCGGGTGGCCGCGCTGGCCCCGACCGTCGCGGCCGTGGTCAGCTCGCCCCTGTCCCGGTGTACGGCGACCGCCGAGGCGATCGCCGGGGCGCTCGGCGGCGTGCCGGTGCGCCGCGAGGACGACCTGATCGAGTGCGACTTCGGGGCCTGGGAGGGGCGCACCTTCGCGGAGGTCCGCCAGGAGTGGCCGGGCGAGATGGACGCCTGGCTGGCCTCGACCCGGGTGGCCCCGCCGGGCGGCGAGTCGTTCGTCGACGTCGCCGAGCGCTGCCGCCGCGTGGTCGACGGGCTGTGCCGGGCGTACCCGGGGGAGACCGTGGTGGTGGTCTCGCACGTCTCGCCGATCAAGCTGGTGCTGCGCGACGCCCTCGCGGCCGGCGACGGCTTCCTGCACCGGCTCTTCCTGGACGCGGCCGGCATCTCGGTGCTCGACACGTGGCCCGACGGGGGCATGGCCGTCCGTACGGTCAACGACACCGCGCACCTCGCCGGGATCTGAGCCGGGCGGGCCGCCGTCCGGCCGCCCGGGGTCGCCGTTCGGCGCACGCCGTCCGCCGTTCGGCGCAGCAACCTCCTCCCGCAGAACGTGACCCCGGTCACAGGGTCGTAGCCTCCGGCCGTCATCTGTGTCGATCTACGACTCGCGGAGGTTTGTCGCAATGGCCGCACCCGAACCGGAGGCGCCGACGGCGGCGCGCTCCAGGGCGAAGGACCACAGCCCCTGGAACTGGTTGCTCTTCATCCCCATCGTGGTGCCCCTGATCCCGGTCTTCTTCAACGCCGACTCGCCCCGGTTCCTCGGCTTCCCGCGCTTCTACTGGCTCCAGCTCGTCTACATCCTGCTCGGCGTGGCCACCACCACGCTGGTGTACCAGATGACCAAGAAGCGGGCCGGCACGCCGTCGGACGGGCCGGGCGACACGGCGGCGGGTGATCGCTGATGTGGCGCGACCACCTCACCGAGATCATCGTCTTCTCGGTGCTCTTCCTGCTGGTCAGCGGGATGGGATTCGTGGCGGCCCGGTGGCGGGCCCCGAAGGACATGGCCCACCTCGACGAGTGGGGGCTGGGCGGGCGCAACTTCGGCGGCTGGATCACCTGGTTCCTGGTCGGCGGTGACCTGTACACCGCGTACACCTTCGTGGCGGTGCCGGCGCTGATGTTCGGTGCCGGCGCGGCCGGCTTCTTCGCCGTCCCGTACACCATCGTCATCTACCCGCTGGTGTTCCTGGTGCTGTGCCGGCTCTGGTCGGTCTCGCACCGGCACGGCTTCGTCACCCCGGCGGACTTCGTCCGCAAGCGGTTCGACTCGCCGGTGCTGGCGCTGCTGATCGCGATCACCGGCATCGTGGCGACGATGCCGTACATCGCGCTGCAACTGGTCGGCATCGAGGCGGTGCTCAAGACCATGGGGGTGACCGGCGAGAGCACGCTGGCCCGGCATTTGCCGATCATTGTCGCCTTCGCGATCCTGGCCGCGTACACCTACCAGTCGGGGCTGCGCGCGCCGGCGCTGATCGCGTTCGTCAAGGACACGCTGATCTACATCGTGATCCTGGTGGCGGTGCTCTACCTGCCGTACAAGCTGGGCGGCTGGGGCGAGATCTTCGACGCCGCCGACGCGAAGTTCGACGCGTCGCCGAACGCAGGCGACGGGGTGCTGCTCAACGCCAACAACCAGCTCCAGTACGTCACGCTGGCGTTCGGCTCGGCGCTGGCGCTGTTCCTCTACCCGCACAGCATCACCGGCGTGCTGGCCAGCCGGAACCGCGACGTGATCAAGCGGAACATGTCGGCGCTGCCCGCGTACAGCCTGCTGCTCGGCCTGATCGCGCTGCTCGGCTTCATGGCCATCGCGGCCGGGGTGAAGCCGTTGCCCGGGTCGAAGGAGGGCACCGTGGACAGCAACACGGTGGTGCCGGTCTTGTTCGACCAGCAGTTCCCCGACTGGTTCGCCGGCGTCGCCTACGCGGCCATCGGCATCGGCGCGCTGGTGCCGGCGGCGATCATGTCGATCGCGGCGGCGAACCTGTTCACCCGCAACATCTACAAGGAGTACCTGAAGCGGGACGCCAGCCCCGCGCAGGAGGCGAACGTCTCCAAGATCACCTCGCTGGTGGTGAAGGTCGGCGCGGTGGCCTGCATCGTCTTCCTCGACCCGCAGTTCTCCATCGACCTCCAGCTCATCGGCGGCGTGATCATCCTCCAGACGCTGCCGGCCGTGGCCCTGGGCCTCTACACCCGCTGGTTCCACCGGGGGGCGCTGATCGGCGGCTGGATCGCGGGCATGGGACTGGGCATGTGGATGCTCTACCAGATCCCGAACGCCGCGACCGGCCGCAAGCACTTCGGCGGCTCGGCGTTCCCGCTTGCCGACTTCGGCTTCGACACCCCGAAGACGATCTACGTCGGGATCGTGGCGGTGCTGGTCAACCTCGCGGTCGCGGCGCTGCTCACGGTGGTGCTGCGGGCGGCGAAGGTGCGCGACGGCGGCGACGGCACCACGTCGGACGACTACTTCGCCGACGAGGGCGACCCGCGCGTCACACCCGGCCCGCACCGGGACGCCGACGCCGCCCCGGAACCGGTCGCCTGAGCCTCTCCAGGGGCCGCGTCGCCCCCGGCCCCTGCCGGCCGGGGGCGACGCGGCGGGGGTGGACGCCCTTCGTACGCTGACGACCATGACGAGACGCACGCTGGTGGCCGTCCTCGGCGGCTCCGCCACGCTGCTGCTGGTGGTCGTCGTCGGGTGCGTGGGAGCCGCGATCCGGGCCGTCGACAACGACCCGGGCGACACGCCCGAGTGCCGGGAGTCGGTGCGCGCCGAGGAGGCGAAGGTGCGCACCAACCGGTGGGCTCCGCCCGAGGAACTGCCCGACCTCGGCGACTACCCGGAGATCCACTGGCAGGTGCGTTCCCTCTCGGGCGAGCCGTGCGGCCGCGCGCCGGGCCCGGTGGACTGGGCGTACCAGGGCGTGGTCCGGCTGCGTCCGGCGGACGCGCGGACGCTGGCGCAGCGGTACGGCTTCGCGCCGTACGCACCCGCTGTCCCGGCTCCCCAGTCCGGCAGCCCGGCGGACGCGTGGCCCGCTCTCGCGCCGTTCCTGCCGGCCGCGCCCCGGTGGCTGCACAGCCGGGCGTACGACGAGGCGACCCCGTCCACGCGGTGGCGGACCGCCTTCCTGGACGTCGAGCACCGGACGCTCTTCTTCACGCTCCAGGACCACTAGCCGTCAGCGCAGCGCGCGCCAGAGCAGGTAGAGCCCGATCGACGTGCCGAAGACCACGATCAGCACCTTCAGCACCACCGGCGGCAGCCGGCGCACCAGCCGCGCGCCGGCGTACCCGCCGACCAGCGTCGCCGGCGCGACGACCGCGACGGCCGCCCAGTTCACCGGCCCGAACAGCGCGAACACCACCAGCGTGGTCAACCCGACCAGGGCGGAGAGCAGGTTCTTGAGCGCGCTCACCCGCGCCAGCGTCGCGTCCAGCACCAGGGCCAGACCCGCCACCAGCATCACCCCGAGCGCCGCGCCGAAGTAGCCGCCGTACACCGCGCCGACGGCGACCATGGCCTGCACGGTGACCGTACGGCGGCGCGGCGCCAGGTCGCGCGGATGCCCGACGAGCCGACGTAGCGGATCCTGGAACGCCAGCACCGCCGTCGCCCCGAGCACCAGGAAGGGCACCACCAACTCGAACGCCCGGGCCGGGGTGGCCAGCAGCAGCAGGGCGCCGGCGATCGTACCGACGATCGTGGTGGGCACCAGCGTGGCCAGCATCCGCCGGGGCGGCAGGTCCTGCCGGCTGCCGGCCACGCTCGCCACGTACCCCGGAAAGACCGCGACCGAATTGCTCACGTTGGCCGGCACCGGCGGCAGGCCCACCGCGATCATCGCCGGGAAGGTGATGAGCGAGCCCCCGCCGGCCACCGCGTTCACCGTGCCCGCGGCGAGACCGGCGGCGAGCAGCAGCGCGGCGTCGGAGACGTCCATGGTCACCAGAGGCTAGTACCCACCTCCGGCAGAACGGGTGCCGGTCGGCCCCGGGGTGGCAATGGGTGCGGCCGTGGCGTCGTTAGGATGGATGCGCGACGGACGAGTCGACCGGGCGGTCGCGTCGGCGGGCTCCGGCCCGCCGCCGAGGAACGTCCGGACTCCACAGGGCAGGGTGGTTGCTAACGGCAACCCGGGGCGACCCGCGGGACAGTGCCACAGAAAACAGACCGCCGGCCCCATCGGGGACGGTAAGGGTGAAACGGTGGGGTAAGAGCCCACCAGCACCCCGGGTGACCGGGGTGGCTCGGTAAACCCCACCCGGAGCAAGGCCAAGCAAGGGCCGTCACCAGAGATGATGACGACCCGGCGCAGACGCTTGAGGGCTGCCCGCCCGATGTCTGCGGGTAGGCCGCTCGAGCCTGCCGGCGACGGCAGGCCTAGATGGATGGCCGCCGCCGACGCGAGCCCCTCGGGGCGCGCGCCGGTCACAGAATCCGGCGTACAGGTCGACTCGTCCGTCGCCCACCAGCTCAGAGACCTGATCGAGGCTCTGAGCTGGTTCTATATCCGGGCGCCGATGGTCGTTCTTGGTCAACTTTGGCCGGCGTTTGACGCCCTGAGAGCGCCCTGACGCCCTGAGCGCCGGCTCGGTTCGGCGACAGGATGGAAATCGCTTCCGGCATGCGGACGACGGGCCCTACCCTGCTTGCTCGCAGACGATCCGGTCACTGGTTCGCCGCTGCAATCCGACACCGAGGAGTTGCCGATGCCCCACGTTACGCTTTACGCGCTTGAAGAGGAACTGGTCGGGCATGAACCCAACCTCATTGAGGAACTGACCAACGCCGTCGCCTCCGTGTATGGCGCGTGGGCTAGAAGTTCGGTGGATGTCAGGCTGATCGGCGTTCCTACCGGTCGATGGGCCCGCGGCGGAGCGGCGGTCGCTGCAGCCGCCCCCTCGGTCACCTTCGGCATGCGGGAGGAAGTGTTCGCGCGCGAGGACGCAGCCAGAGTTATCGCACAACTCGTCTCCGCCTTCACCGAAGCCGTTACTGCCGTGTTCGGCGAGGATTGTCGCGACGAAGTGCTCGTCGAGCTGGTCGGCCAGCCCACGTCCCGGTCCGGGCTCGGCGGGAAGGTCATCAGTGTCGGCAGCTAGTAGGATCTCTTCCCGAGCCGGGCTGGCTATGCCGCTGCGGGCCGCCTGAGGGCCGGCGTTCGATGGTTCCGGAGCGGAGCCGTCGGCTGTGGGGGAGGGTCGGGCACCTCCTGGCGGTGGAGCTGGCGCCGCGACCCGGTGATCCGGTTTCCCGACCGTACGGCGTGGGTTCGGCGGTGCGGGCCGCGGTGACTTCCTCGCGGGTCATGGCCTCGTCGACCAGGCGGACGACGGCGGGGCGCCCAAGGGTGGCGGTGAAGCGGAGTACGGCGAGCGGGTCGCGTTCGGCCAGGATCTTGGGCGGCAGGGTGACCGATGAGCGCCGTCTGTGTCCGTCACCGACTAACGGAACTCGTGGACGACCTCGATCGGACCGACGATGTGCGCGTTGAACTCGTTCAGTTCCTCGGCCGGGACCCACAGCATCGGAGCAGCGGACCCGCCGAAGGACCGTGTCGAGTAGCGGCCCAGGAAGCCTGTCTCGACGTGGAAGCGAGCCACGTAGCGCACGGATCCGAACAGGTTCCAGTCTCGGGCAGCCCCGATTGCGAAGTCCTCGCTGAGGATTGGAAAGAAGTGCGCTTCGTCTGGCGAGAGTGCCGGCCACCTGCGCCAACCCGTTTCGCGGACCAGGTCGCGTTCCTGCTGTCCCATCGGGCGCCACAGCACAGTCGTTCCGTCGCTGCTCATGTAGTCCTCGCCGCTGCGGTCGGTCGTGAAAGCGGACAGTACCCCTACCGCCGAACCGAAATTCCACGCCTTCCGCCCTGACCGCCGGAGGTACACCGATGACGGCTCTGACCCTGCCTGGCGTCGAACCCCGTCCCGCCCCCGGTCACTCCTTGGCCGGGTCGCGGGCGGCCCGCATGGCGCTTCCTCGCTCGGTCGACGTGCTGAAGGAGATTGCGGCCGAGTACGGCATCTGCGTTCGGCCGCTCGCCATGCGGCGCGCGGATCTCGACACCGGCCGTACCGTCGCTCTGGTGCTGCGGCAGCACATCAGTACTGCGACCCGGTGGCGCTTGCCCTGCCGTTGGAGAACCCGGCCGACGACGAGCGGGTCACGGTGCCGCTGCTGTTCACCACCACCGGGCGGGGCGCGATCAACCGGCGTACCTTCGACAACAAGAGTTGGCGCCCCGCTGTGCTCGCGGCCGGCATCACGCCGATCCGGGCCACCGGGATGCATGGCGCTGCGTCACTTCTACGCCTCGTCGCTGCTCGACGCGGGGGGAGAGCATCAAGGCCCTTGCGTCGTACCTCGGTCACACCGACCCCGGGTTCGCGCTCCGGTGTATGGGCACCTGATGCCAGCCAGCGAGGAGCGCACCCGCAATGCCATAGACAGTCTGTCTAGGTCTGCTGCTGAGGTTCCGGGATCGCGTCCGTGACAGCGCTGTGCCTGAAGGCCAGACTCGTCCGAGTGGAACTCGTTGAGTTGGGTGTGGTCGCTGCCCCATCCGGTGTCTTGGTCCTCGCGACGGTCGGGCACCTCGACTACATCTGGCCGAGCATTGGCGAGCGGCTTTCCGATCGTGCGGCGGCGGTCGCCGCCACTGGTGGTGGCCATATCCAGGAATGGCTGTTCGAGGCGGTCGCCGTACCTGTCGCCGCAGATCGTCCGCTTTCCGTGCTGGCGGCTACCCAGCCGTCCCCGTTCTTCGGCGAGGCTGCCATCACGATGCTTGAGGTTCGTCTGGGCGGAGAGAACGCCAGCCGGTTGCTCGGTGACCTTCCTGCCGACCGGTGCGGCATGGTCCTGGGCGACGCCGTCGCCCTCGATTCGTGGGTCGGCCTGTCCGTGGAGCCGTATACCGACTACAACAACTTTCGCCGGTCCGCCAAGAACCATCCGCTGCACGTCGGTCCGGTCGAGGTTGCCGGCTGCCCCGTCCTCGGCATCGGCTGGGGCGAGGGTGACCATTCGACCTTCGGCGGCCTGATTCTCTCGTCTACTTGGCCCTGACGCCGGCTCACCCCGACCACAACCGGCCGGAGCGTGGCGAGGCTCGCTGCTACCGCAGCGGACGTGACACGGTCACCTGCACCCTGGCCGTGCAGGTGACCCGGGAGCTGACCGTCGGCGAGGTTGTTCGCCCTTAGTCTGAGGCATGCTCGAAGCCGGCAGCCGCACGCGTAGCCAGCCACCCCCACCGGCCATCGTCTTCGAGGCACTCACCGAGCCCGACCGCGACCCGGCGCGTCCCTGGCTGCGGCTGCTCGACGACGAGCAAACGCCGCAGATCCTGCACGTGGAGCATCCGCGCCTGGTCATGTGGTCGTCACTATGGCCCAGGCGCCCTGATGCTCAGGTGCGTTTCGACCTGATGCCCGACGGTGGACAGGGCACGCAGTTGCGCTGGACGCTGTTGGTCGCCGAGCCCATGCCCGACCCGTCGCTGCTCGGATACCTACGCAAGCGGCTCAACGAACTGATCAACGCGAACCTGCGGTCCACATTCGGCCAGTAGTCAGACCACGGCTGGTAGGCCCCCAGCCAACGATCGGCGCACCACGATGAAAACTGGGCTTGCGGAGGCCTTCGCGGTGGGCGACGCAAGGCTCGCGCGGCGAGGGACAATGCGCCGATGGAGGGTCACCGACGCTGCCGTCTCGCCGTCAGCGACGACGAGCTGGAGCTTGCCGGGCCGCCGGCTGCGCTCCGTGCCCTCAGCCGGCTGCTTCGCCAACATGCCGAGCCCATCGAGGTGACGGTCACCGGCGGGGTCGTCAGTCAGAAGGCGACCGCAGGCCCGTTGCTTGTCGGGCTGCGAGGCGGAACCACGCTGCAGTTCTCCGGCGGGCGTGAGTATCTCGACATCATCTGGGACGCGCTGGATGGGGTGGCTGAGCAGGCCGAGACTGCCGATGATCGGGCAGTTCGTCGGCATCAGCACATTGAGTACCTCCCTGGCGACGACTACCGGTCGCCGGACCTGGTCCCACTGGTCATCGTGGCTGACTGGCCAGAACCGTAGGTGCACGTCCGCCGGGCGGTGGCTGTCTGTCAACTGATCTGCCACACCCTTGATGCGCTGCTTGCAGCAGATTTGGATGTCTGACCGAGGTGCGTGCTCTCAGCGGGCGGCTAGTTCCGGAGCAGGTGGTCACGTCTGGGGATGGCCGGTGATGCCGTCCAGGACGGTGATCAGGTTGTGGTGGAACGTCTCCTCGGCGTTGAGGTGGGCGCCGTCGATGACGAGCCGGGCGATGGTGGGGTAGCGGCCTGTGTCGAGCATGCGTGTCAGGTAGGGCCCGAGGGCGGCCTGCCACGCGGGCACGTCGGTGCCGGTGGCACGGGCGGTGCGCCGCTCGGTGACCTCGCTGCGGAGCGCCCCGATGATGAACGCGTTGAGGGCGCCCACGGCCCGCTGGAGGTCGTCGATTCCGCGTACGCCGGGGGCCTGGCTGAGCGCCGCCGCGGTCGATTCGCCCACGGCGAGCGCATGAGGTCCCAGGTGCGGCCTCGCGCCGAGCAGGTCGGCGAACCACTCATGCTCCAGAGCGGCGTCGCGGGTCCGGTGGACGACGGCCAGTAGCGTGGCGCGCCACTCGGAGTGCTGGCCAGCCTCGGCGATCTGGGCATACACGGCGTCGACCATCAGGTCGAGCAGTTCGGATCTGTTGGTCACGTAGTCGTAGAGCCGCATCGGCCCGACACCGAGCTCTTTGGCGATCTTGCGAACCGACAGGCCGTCGAGGCCGTCAGCGTCGGCGAGCCGGATGGCCGTGGCGGCGATCTTCGCGCGGCTCAGCGGCACCGGCGCCGCTCGCGGTTGAGGCTCGGGCCGTTCCCAGACGGGCAACGGCGCGCTACCGTACGGCGTATCCATGAGGTACAGCGTACGGTAACGGAGGTGATGATGCGGATCGCGATTGCCGGCGGTGGCCTCGGCGGCCTGACACTGGCGCGAATCCTGCACCGGCACGGCATCGACGCAATGGTGTACGAACGCGAGGCGGGCCGATCCGCGCGATCGCAGGGTGGATCGCTCGACCTGCACCCGGAGTCCGGGCAGCGGGCCCTGGCCCGGGCGGGCCTCGCCGACCGGTTCCGGTCCGAGGCGCGGCCGGAGGGCGAGGAACATCGCATCCTCGACCCGGCCGGGCGCACCCTCGTGCACCACACGCCACAACCCGGCTCGTTCTCCGGACGCCCCGAGATCGACCGCGCCGCACTGCGCGATCTTCTGCTCGATTCGCTCCCCGGCGACGCGGTGGCCTGGCAGCACCGGCTCGTGGCGGCGACGCCGCGACCCGACGGAGGCTTCGGGCTGACGTTCGACGGTGGCCACCGCGCCGACTGCGACGTCCTCGTCGGCGCGGACGGCGCGCGCTCGGTCGTGCGGTCGCTGCTCACCGACGCGAAACTGTCCTACGTGGCCACCCTGGTGGAGTTGAGCATCAGTGACGCCGACCGGCGCCACCCGGATATCGCCGAGCTGGTCGGCCCCGGGAACCTGTGGTGCGTCGGCGTGAACCAGATCCTTGCCGCGCAACGCCTCGGCGACGGCGGCATCCGAGTGGGCATCTCCCTCCGTGCGGACGATCGGCACCCGGACACCTACGGCAGCAAGCGTGCTCTGCTGGAGATGTTCGACGGCTGGGACCGGAGTCTCACCGCACTCATCGAAGCCGGCGACAGCGCGCCGACGCCTCGCAGGATCGAGGCGCTGCCCATCGGCACACGCTGGGCCCACCAGCCGGGCGTCACCCTCATCGGTGACGCCGCGCACCTCATGCCGCCGGTCGGCGAGGGCGCCAACCAGGCCATGCTCGACGGCGCCGAACTCGCCGGCGAACTCGCCGCCGACCCCGCCGACCCGGACTCGGCGATCCGGGCGTACGAGGAGGCGATGTTCACCAGGATCATCCCGATCGCCGAAATGTCCGCGCGAGTCCAGGCGATGATGCTGTCCCCGACCGCGGCCGACGACATCGTCCGCTTCTTCACGCCGCGGCCCGAGCCGCAGGAGTTAGCGCCCTCGTACGAGGGGTAGTCGGCGAGCGCTCCTGACAAGCGGCGGGGAGGTCGTATGACGGCGACCAGCACCTTCTTCGAGCAGTTGGCCGATGTCGGCCACGATCCACGGTTGTGCAAGGTCCGCGGCACCATCCGGTTCGACATCCGGGAGGGGGACCGGGTGGAGCAGTGGCTGCTCGACATCGACCACGGAAGCATGCGGGTGACGCAGGGCGACGGCCCGGCGGACACGGTCATCACGGTCGCCGCCGACGTCGCGGAGGCGATGACGCGGGGTGAGATGAACGGCCTGGCCGGGATCACCCGGGGCGAGATCATGGTCGACGGGAACCTCGCGTTGGCGCTGCGGATCGGGCGGCTGTTCCCGGTGCCCCCCGCCGAACGGCAGCAGGCCGTTTCCGGCCGCGCGGAGTGACCACATGAAGGACATCCCGGGCACCGTGTCGTGCATCGACGGCAGCACCTTCATCGTCTCGGATTCCAGCGGTGACGTGGAGTCCTCACCCGCGACCCCGGTCGGCCTGTTCGCCGCCGACTCGCGTTTCCTGTCCCGCTGGGTGCTCACCGTCAACGGCGAGCGGCTGACCGCGCTGTCGGTGGACGACAGCCAGTACTACGAGGCGGCGTTCTTCGTGGTGCCGGGCGGGCAGACCGACTACGTGGAGGCCGACGTGTCGGCGATCCGGCGGCGGCGGATCGGGCCGGAACTGACCGAGTCGTTGACGGTGTTCAACTACGGCGAGAAGGAGATGGACCTCGACGTGCGACTGGAGGTGGCGGCCGACTTCGCCGACATCTTCGACATCAAGTTCGACATCCGCCAGAAGGCCGGCAGCCACTACACCCACGTCGGTCCGGACGAGTTGCGCCTGGGCTACCAGCGCGGCACGTTCCGGCGCGAGGTGTCCGTCTCGGCAAGTGAGCCCGCCGACTTCGACCGGGACGGGCTCCGCTTCACGCTGCGGCTGCCGCCCGGCGCCCGGTGGTCGACGGAGCTGCGGGTCGTCATGCGGGCGCTGCGTCCGGACGGTGTCGACCTCCGCGCCGCCGTGCGGGCGCTGCGTCCGGACGCCGCCACGCTGCCGACGAGCGTACGGGAGTGGCTCGCGGAGGCCCCGAAGCTGGACACCGACAGCGACGCGCTGCAAGAGGTGTACCACCGCAGCCTGGTGGACCTGGCGGCGCTGCGCTTCGCTCCGCTCTCGCTCAGCGGCGCGACCGTGCCGGCGGCCGGGTTGCCCTGGTTCATGACCCTGTTCGGTCGGGACAGCCTGCTGACCTGCCTGCAGAGCCTGCCCTTCACCCCGTCGCTGACCCCGCCGACGCTGCGGATCCTCGCCTCGTTGCAGGGCGCCCGGACCGACAACGTCCTGGAAGAGGATCCCGGTCGGATCCTGCACGAGCTGCGCTACGGCGAGTCGGCCGCGTTCGAGGAACAGCCGCACTCGCCGTACTACGGCACCGTGGACGCCTCGCCGCTGTTCGTGGTGCTGCTCGACGAGTACGAACGGTGGAGCGGCGACGGGGCGCTGGTGATGGAGCTGGAGCAGGAGGCCCGGGCGGCCCTGGCGTGGATCGACAAGTACGCCGACCTGACGTCCACCGGCTACCTCTGGTACGAGCGACGCAACCGGGTCACCGGGCTGGAGAACCAGTGCTGGAAGGACTCCTGGGACAGCATCTCCTACGCCGACGGCAGGCTGCCGGGCTTCCCCAGGGCCACCTGCGAGGCCCAGGGCTACGCGTACGACGCCAAGATCCGGGCGGCGCGGCTGGCCCGTACGTTCTGGGACGATCCGGCCTACGCGGACCGGCTGGAGAGCGAGGCGGCGGCGCTGTACGAGCGCTTCAACCGGGACTTCTGGCTCGACGACCGGGGTTACTACGCGCTCGCCCTCGACAGCGACGGCACTCCCGTCGACAGCCTCTCCTCCAACATCGGGCACCTGCTGTGGAGCGGGATCGTGCCGCCGGATCGGGCCGCGCGCGTCGCCGAGCACCTGATGGGGCCGGCGCTCTTCTCCGGCTGGGGAGTGCGGACCCTCGCCGAGGGGCAGGGCCGCTACAACCCGCTCGGATACCACCGTGGCACCGTCTGGCCGTTCGACAACTCGTTCATCGCCTGGGGCCTGCGCCGCTACGGATTCGCCGCCGAGGCGGGACGCATCGCCGAGGGCATCATCGACGCGGCCACCTACTTCCAGGGCCGGCTGCCCGAAGCCTTCGGCGGGTTCGACCGGCACACCACGCGGTACCCGGTCCGGTACCCCACCGCCGGCAGCCCACAGGCATGGTCCAGCGGAGCGTCCCTGCTGCTCATCCGGATCATGCTCGGCATCGAACCGCACGAGGACCATCTCGCCGTGAGCCCGGCACTGCCCTCCGGCTTCGACCGGCTCGCGCTGCTGGACATCCCGGGCCGCTGGGGCAGGGTGGACGCGTTCGCCCGGCACCGCTTCGACCGGCCACGAGCCAATGGCGGCGGATCCGACCCGGGCCTGCCCTGAGCCGGAGCCGAACCCTGGATCCGGTGGAGCCCGTCAGCGGCTGATCTCGTCCAGGACGCGGCGTTGGAAGGTGCGGGCCTCGGGACCGCTCGGCGGCGGCCCGCCGGCCCGCGCTGCGATCGACCGTTCGATCAGGCCGGCGGCCCCACCGCCGATCGGGTCGGCCCGCCGGCCGTCGGCGGCCAGCCGGTGGCCGGCGTCGACCTTCGACAGCCAGACGCCGTGCCGGACCTTGACCAAGGAGCGGCAGCCACCGAGCACCGCGTCCTCGGCCCCGGGGGCGGGGCCGTCGCCGGGCGGGGTCGGCAGGGCCAGCCACCAGCGCAGCGCGTCGGTCAGCAGGCGGCGCAGGTCGGCGGGGGAGAGGTCGGCGAAGGCCTCGGCGGCCGGCGGCCCGAGCAGCGCGTACCCGCACTGGTGCAGGATGCTGCGGTCCAGGCCGTACCAGAACAGGCCGTCCTCGGCGGGACGGTCGGCGGCGGCCCACGTCGCCCGGAACGGCATCCGCGCCCCGGTGTTCAGCTCGACCTCGAACCCGGGTTCCGGCGTGCCGGAGCGGGCGACCGCCCGGCGATACACGACCAGCTCCAGCCCGCGCGCGGGGCACGGCAACGCCTCGTGCCGCAGCCGCGCCACCAGCTCCCGCCGGCGCCCGAGGTCGAGGGCGTCGGCGCAGACCAGCGCGACGTCCACGTCGCTGCGCCCCGGCTGGTACGCGCCCAGCCCGACCGAGCCGGCCGCGTACGCCCCGACGAGGTCGTCGCCGAGCACGTCGCGGGCGGTGGCGACCAGGTCGGCGAGGTAGCGGCGCAGGGGCGGGTCGAGGTCAGTCATCGGACTCGGCCCAGGCCGTCCCCGCGGGCAGGAACCACGCGGTCGTCTCCGGGCCGAGGGCGTGCGCGATGGTCAGCCGCGCGTGCCGGTCCAGCGCGGGCAGCCGGTCCGGCGGGAACCACTCCACGGCCACCGACTCGTCGTCGTTGACCCGGGCGGTGCCGGCGACCAGCCGGCAGTGGAAGCCGAGGTTGAGGAACTCGCACCGGTCGCCGTTGGGGTAGGTCCGCGGGCGCGACACGACGCTGCTCAGGCGGACCGGCTCGACCTCCAGGCCCGTCTCCTCCCGCACCTCGCGGACCACCGCCGTGGCCGGCTGCTCGCCCGGCTCGACGATGCCGCTGACCACCGACCAGCGCCCGTCGTCGGCGCGCCTGCCGAGCAGGAGCTCGCCGGCGTCGTTGCGCACCACCGCGCTCACGCTCGGCAGCAGGAGCAGGTCATGGCCGACGCGCTCGCGCAGCCGCAGGATGTGGTCGGGAACGCCCATCCGGCGACCCTAACCCGCCCCCCCCGTCCGGCGGATCGCCCCGCGTCACCCCGACAGGCTGATCTCCCGGGCCACCCGGGCGTACTCCCTGGCCAACTCGGCGTCGATGCGGGCCATCCGCTCCTCGGTGAGCACCACCGCCGCTTCGCGCGTGGGCCGGCTCTCCAGCATCCGCCGCCGCAGCCCGGTGGGCGGATGGCTGGAGAAGAGCGACGCCTCGTCGCGGACGGAGAGTTGACGCAGCCGCGGCAGCCGGTCGGCCGCCGCCGCCCGGGCCTCGGCCGCCGCCGCCCGCCAACGGTCCGCGCCGTGCCCGGCCCGTGCCTCCCGGCGTACTGCGAGCGCCGTCGACCCGCTCGCCAGCGCGACGTCCAGCAGGCCGGTCGCGCCGGCCGACCCGGCCACCCGGGCCGACAGCTCGTCGGCCAGGTACTCGGCGCGCTGACTGTCCCGCAGCGCGACGCTGAGCAGGACCAGGTGCGCGCCGAACAGCAGCCGGGACAGCACCCAGCCGAACGCCTTGCCCAGTGCCTCGCCGACCATCTCCACCAGACCGACGGCGGAGACGGTGTCCACCGGGCGGACCAGGTCCGCCGCCGAGCCGAGCATGGTGAAGGCGGGCTGGCTGAGCAGCATCCGCCGGGGGTCGCCGTTGACGAAGTGGCCCAACTCGTGGCCGAGCAGCGCCACCCGCTCCTGCGGGCCGAGCACACCGAAGTACGGCAGCCCCAGGCAGAGCACCCGCCGCCGGCGCACCCCGACCAGCCCCGCGTACGCGTTCAGGTCGCCGTCCACCCCGACGACGTCCGGCACGGGCGCGCCCACCGCTGCCGCCACCTCGTCGATCAGTGCGTGCAGTTGCGGTGCCCGCTCCCGGGTGACGACCTCCAGGTCCGGGTCGAGCCGGCCGAACCTGGGCCGCAGCGCCACCGCCAGGCCGAGCAGCGCGACGCCGGGCAGGACCGCCAGGTTCGGGAACGGGAACGCCACGAGCAGCCAGATGCCGGTGGCCGCGAGCGCGCCCACCCCGGCGATCAGCACCAGCGACGCGGCGGCGGTCAGCAGCCCGGCGCGCCCCCGCCCGTTCGCGTCGAGCGGTCGCCCGACGAGTCGGGTGTACTGGCTGCGGGTCGTCCGGAACGCGAGCCGGTACGTCCACCTGTCCACCCACGCCCAGCCGAACTCGGGGCGCCGCCGGCGGTGGTCGTACGCGTCGAGGTTCCACTCGCAGTCGAGGCACCAGGGCGTGGCGTCGCCCAGCGACACCGTGCCGGACCCGCACCTCGGGCAGTCTGTAGCAGACATCGTGTCGATCACGACGCCCGATCCTGCCCACGGCGGCCACCCGCCGGAACCGGCTGTTCAGCCGATGCCCACCGGACGCGGGTGCGACCGCCGGCGGCTGCCGCGCGGCGGGTGACCCCTTGCGGGCCGACGGGGCGGGCGCCGTACCCCCGACCAGCCCTGTTTTCGCAGTTCCAGCCCTTGACGGCGGGGGCACGTCTACTGTGGAGAACATCGGCGACTTGTGGTGTTCCGGTGGCGGCCGGGTGGTTCGCGGTGCACAGTGATCCCATGAGCGACAGCGGAAGCGGTGGGCACTTCTACTGGTGCACCCGGCACCACCGGGTCGAGACCGACGCCGACGTGTGCCCCGCCAGGCACGTTCTGGGGCCGTACGCCTCAGCCAGCGACGCGGAGAACGCCCTGCAGACGGTGCGGGAGCGCAACGACGCGTGGGAGGCCGAGGACGCCCGCTGGGCCGGGGAGGACAGATAGGCGGCGCGGGACGGCCCGCGCCGAGGCACGTGGTGCTCCGCGAGGGCGAGAGCACGTCCCCAGGAAGGGAACCGAGATGGCCGAAGCACAGCAGGCCACCACCCGCCCGGCCGCCAGACGTACGACCGCCAGGAAGACCGCCGCGGCGGAACGGACCGCGGGCACGGCGCGGACCGTGCGCCCGTCCGCCACGTCCACGGCGGCGAAGAAGGCACCGGCCAGCAAGGCGACCGGCGGCGCGGGACGGGCCCCGGCGAAGAAGACCCCCGCCGCTGCGAAGGCTCCCGCCGCCGCGAAGGCTCCCGCCGCTGCGAAGGCTTCAGCTGCGACGGCTCCCGCGAAGAAGGCTCCCGCCGCGAAGGCTCCCGCGAAGAGGGCGGCGACCAGGGTCGCCACCGCGGCGAAGAAGACGACGGCCGCGGCGAAGAAGACGACCGCCACCGCCGCGAAGAAGGCGCCCGGCGCGGCGAAGCGGACGACGGCGGCGGCCAGGAGCACGGCGGCGAAGAAGACGACCTCGGCGAAGACGCCGGCCCGGCAGGCGGCGACGAAGGCCGCCACCACGGCGAGGAAGGCCACCGCGCCGGCGAAGAAGGCCACCGCCAGCGGCACCGCCCCCGCCCGCAAGGTCACCTCGGCGGCGAAGAAGACCACCACGGCGGCTCGGCAGGCGGCGAAGAAGACCACGACGGCGGCGAAGGCCCCGGCGAAGAAGGCCACCGCCAAGACGACGACGGCGGCGAAGAAGACGACGGCGGCGAAGAAGACGACGGCGGCGGCGAGGAAGACGGCCGCGACCCGGCCCACCGGCGGCGCCCGCAAGGCCGTCGCGACGAAGGCCCCCGCCAACAAGGCCACCGCGACCTCCTCGGCCACCACCCGCAAGGCGGCGGCGAAGAAGGCCCCGGCGAAGAAGACGGCCGTCGCCCGGGCCCCGGCGAAGAAGGTCACCGTCGCCAGGGCGCCGGCAAAGAAGGTCACCGCCCGCAAGGCGCCCGCCCCGACGACCGCGGCCCGGGCCACCGCCCCCCGGGGCGTACGGGCGAGCGCGCGCAGGGCGACCGGCTGACCGCGACGCGGATGATCGGCACTCGCCGGGAAGCGGATCATCCGCCACACTGTCAGGATTGACCCCGTGGTGATCCGACGCGTACTCGCACCCCGCATCGACTTCGGCGCGCTGCGCCGCGAACTGGGACTGCCCGAGGGGTTCCCGGCCGAGGCGCAGCGCGAGGCCGACGCCGCGGCGGCCGCGCCGCCCCGGCCCGCCGCCGACCGCACCGACGTCCCGTTCGTCACCGTGGACCCCGCCGGTTCGCGCGACCTGGACCAGGCGATGCACCTCGCCCGCCGACCCGGTGGCGGCTACCGGGTGTCGTACGCGATCGCCGACGTCGCCGCGCACGTCCGTCCCGGCGGCGCGCTGGAGGAGGAGACCTGGCGGCGCGGGCAGACCGTCTACCTGCCCGACGGCACCGTGCCGTTGCACCCCGAGACCCTCAGCGAGGGCGCGGCCAGCCTCCTGCCGGACGTCGACCGGGCCGCCGTGCTGTGGACGATCGACCTGGACGGCGACGGCGGCACCGTCGGGGTCACGCTCGAACGCGCGCTGGTGCGCAGCCGGGCCAAGCTGGACTACGTCGGCGTCCAGGCGGCCGCCGACGCCGGCCGGCTGCCCGACGCCATTGCCCTGCTGCCCGAGATCGGGGTCCTGCTCACCGCGCGCGGGCTGCGCCGGGGAGCGATCAACCTGCCGCTGCCCGAGCAGGACGTCGAGGCCGACGGCGACGGCTGGCGGCTGGTGCTGCGCGGGCCGGTGCCGATGGAGGAGCACAACGCCCAGATCTCGCTGCTGACCGGGATGGCCGCCGCCGACATCATGCTCGCCGGCGGCATCGGCCTGCTGCGTACGATGCCGGCGCCGAAGCCCGAGGCGGTGGCGCGGCTGCGGGCCGCCGCCGCCCCGCTGGGCGTGCACTGGCCGGACGGCGCCGGCCCCGGCGAGGTGATCGCCGGGCTGGACCCGTCGCAGCCCCGGGCCGCCGCCTTCGTGGACCAGGCGGCTGAGCTGATGCGGGGCGCCGCGTACACGGCCTTCGACGGCGCGCCGCCCGAGCAGCGGGAGCACGGCGGGGTCGCGGCCGCGTACGCCCATGTCACGGCGCCGCTGCGGCGACTGGCCGACAGGTACGCCACGGAGGTCTGCCTGGCCCTGCACGAGGGCCGGGCGGTGCCCGACTGGGCCCGCGCGGCGCTGCCCCGGCTGCCCGAGGTGATGGCCGCGACCGACCGGACCGCCTCGGCGGCCACCCGGGGCGCGATCGAGCTGGCCGAGGCGGTGCTGCTGGAGCACCGGGTGGGGGAGACCTTCGACGCGGCGGTGCTGGACGTCGACGCGGCCCCGGACGGCAAGGCCCGCCCGGGCCGTCGGCCCGGCGGCACCGTGGCGCTGGACGAACCGCCGGTGCGGGCCCGCTGCCTCGGCGAGCTGCCGCTCGGCGAGCGGGTGCGGGTCCGCCTGGTCACCGCCGACCCCGCCACCCGCGCGGTGGCCTTCGAACTGGCCTGATCCCGCCGGCCCGCCCACCTCTGCGTGATGGCTGCCGGGCGGGCCCGGTCCCGCCGGCGGATGCCCCGGCACCGTCGGCGGCAGCGGGGATTGTCACAGCGCCCGCCGGTGCCGCCGGCCTGCGGGTTTGCGAGGATGGCGGCATGGCTTACGACGCGAGCACGCTGCCCGACGTGTCCGGGCTGACCGTCGGCATCATCGGCGGCACGGGCGACCAGGGGAGGGGTCTCGCCTACCGGTTCGCCCGGGCCGGCCAGTCCGTGCTGATCGGGTCCCGTACCGCCGAGCGGGCCGTCCAGTCCGCCGAGGAGATCGCGGCCCTGCCCGGCGTGCCCGCCGGGGCACCGGTGGCCGGCGGCGGCAACGAGGAGGTGGCCCGGCGCAGCGACGTGGTCATCATCGCGGTGCCGTGGGACGGGCACGCCGCCACCGTCGCCGCGCTCGCCGAGCCGCTCGCCGGCAAGATCGTCGTCGACTGCGTGAACCCGCTGGGCTTCGACAAGCAGGGCCCGTACGCCCTCACGGTCGCCGAGGGCAGCGCCGTGCAGCAGGCCGCCGCGCTGCTGCCCGACTCCCGGGTCTGCGCCGCGTTCAACCACGTCAGCGCCCCGCTGCTCGCCGACCCGGAGATCGAGCGGATCGACCTCGACGTGCTGATCTGCACCGAGGACCGCGAGCTGGTCGGCGTGGTCGCCGCGCTGGCCGCCCGGATCCCCGGCATGCGCGGCATCTACGCCGGCCGGCTGCGCAACGCCCACCAGATCGAGGCGTTCACCGCCAACCTGATCGCCATCAACAAGCGCTACAAGGCGCACGCCGGCATCCGCGTCACCGACCTCTGAGTGCCCGCCTTCGCCGGCCCGCCCCGACTTGGCCCGTTCGCCCGAGATCTTGGTGGGAGACGGCCCCCAGAAGGGCCGTCCCGTACCAAGATCTCGGGCGGAGCGTGGCGGTGAGCGGGGCCGCCGGGGGAGACCGCCGGGCCGAGCTGGGTGTGATGGCCGGCAGGTGAAGTGGTGCCCGCGTCCGGTCGTACCCTCGGGGCAGTATCGGGGCATGATCTGGCACCTGACGATCGACTGTGCGGAACCGGCCCGGCTGGTGGCGTTCTGGGCGGAGGCGCTGCGCTACCGCCCCCAGCCTCCGCCGGACGGGCACACGACCTGGCGCGACTGGTACCTGGCGGCCGGCGTGCCCCCGGAGGAGCTCGGCGAGGGCGATGTCGTCGACCGGCTGGAGGACCCGAGCGGGGCCGGGCCGCGGATCTGGTTCCAGCCGGTGCCCGAGCCGAAATCGATCAAGAACCGGTTGCACATCGACCTGATGGTGGGCGGGGGCCGGTCGGTGCCACTGGCGGAGCGCCGCCGTCGGGTGGACGCGGAGGTCGCCCGCCTGACGGGGCTGGGAGCGCGGGTGTTGAGCTCGACGGACGTTCCGGAGGACGGCACCTACGCGGTGCAGCTCGCTGACCCGGAGGGCAACGAGTTCTGCGTGGTGTGAGCCCCGGCGGGCGGTGCGGCCCGCAGGGTCGCACCGCCCGTCTGACGGATCAGAAGGTGTGTTCCTCGGCGGGGAAGTCGCCGCCGCGGACCTCGTCGGCGAAGCGCCGGGTCGCGTCGGTCAGGGCGCCCGCCAGGTCGGCGTAGCGCTTCACGAAGCGCGGGGCCCTGCCGGTACGCAGGCCGGACATGTCCTGCCAGACCAGCACCTGGGCGTCGGTGTCCGCGCCGGCGCCGATGCCCACGGTCGGGATCGGCAGCTCCGCCGTGATCCGCTTGGCCACCTGCCCCGGCACCATCTCCAGCACCACGGCGAAGGCGCCCGCCTCGGCCACCGCCCGGGCGTCGGCGATCACGTCGTCGGCCGTGTCGCCGCGCCCCTGTACCCGGTAGCCGCCGATGGCGTGCTCGCTCTGCGGGGTGAAGCCGATGTGCGCCATCACGGGGATGCCGGCGCCGGTGATGGCGGCGATCTGCGCCGCGCAGCGCCGGCCGCCCTCCAGCTTGACGGCGTGGCAGCCGCCCTCCTTCATGAACCGCACGGCGGTACGCAGCGCCTGCGTGGGGCCCTCCTCGTAGGAGCCGAACGGCAGGTCGCCGACGACCAGCGCGTGCCGGGTCGCCCGGACCACCGCGCGGACCAGCGGGAGCAGCTCCTCGGCGGTCACCGGGACCGTGGTCTCGTAGCCGAAGACGTTGTTGGCCGCCGAGTCGCCGACCAGCAGCACCGGGATGCCGGCCTGGTCGAAGATCGAGGCGGTGTACTGGTCGTACGAGGTGAGCATCGGCCACCGCTCGCCGCGCTCCTTGGCGGCGATCAGGTCGCGGGTGCGTACCCGCCGGGTGGCCGGGCCGCCGTAGAGGGCGGTCACCTCGGACGGGGTGGACTCCACCATGACTGTCTCCTTCCTCGAGGCCGCGTGCGCGGTCCCCGGGTTCCGCCGCGATCGTCGCACCCGACGACCGGCCGGCGGCAGAGCGCAGTGGAGGATGTCACTCCCGGACCGCTGCCGGCCCGGGAGCGACCCGGCTCAGCCGTCCTCGCGCCACCGGTTCGTGATCGGCAGCCGCCGGTCCCGCCCGAAGGCCTTCATCGAGATCTTCGCGCCCGGCGCGGACTGGCGGCGCTTGTACTCGGCGGTATCCACCATCCGCAGCACCCGGTCGACGACGGCCGGGTCGTGGCCGGACGCGACCAGCCCGTCGCGGCCCAGGTCACCGTCGACGTAGCCGATCAGGATCGGGTCCAGCACGTCGTAGTCGGGCAGCGTGTCGCTGTCGAGCTGGCCCGGGCTCAGCTCGGCGCTCGGCGGCTTGCCGATGGAGTTCTCCGGGATGGGCGGGGTCTCGCCCCGGCGGGCGGCATCGGCGTTGCGCCACTTCGCCAGCCGCCAGACAAGCGTCTTCCAGACGTCCTTGACCGGGTTGAAGCCGCCGACCGAGTCGCCGTAGAGGGTGGAGTAGCCGACCGCCAGCTCGCTCTTGTTGCCGGTGGTCAGCACCAGGTGCCCCTCCTGGTTCGACAGCGCCATCAGGATCACCCCGCGTACGCGCGCCTGGAGGTTCTCCACGGAGACCCCGGAGAGCGACATGTTCGCCAGGAAGGTGTCCACCATCGGCTGGATCGGCTCGACCCGGTAGTCCAGCCCGGTCCGCTTCGCCAGGTCGGCCGCGTCCTCCCGGCTGTGCTCGGAGGAGTGCTGGCTGGGCAGCGAGACGCCGACCACCCGGTCGGGCCCGAGCGCGTCGACGGCGAGCGCGGCCACCACCGCCGAGTCGATGCCGCCGGAGAGGCCGAGCACCACCGAGGGGAACCGGTTCTTGTTGACGTAGTCGCGCAGGCCCAGCACGAGCGCCTGCCACACCTCGGCCTCGTCGGCGACCGGGGCGATCGTCCCGCCCGTGGCGGCGGGGCCGGCGGGCGCCGGCGGGATGTCCCCGGCCTCCGTCCGCACCACGCGCATCCCGTCCGCCAGCTCCTGCTCCGGGGCGGCCGGCTCGCCGGCGGCGGGCAGCTCCACGTCGTGCACCAGCAGGTGCTCGACGAACTGCGGGGCCCGGGCGAGCAGCGTGCCGTCGGCGGCCACGATCATCGAGTCGCCCTCGAAGACCAGCTCGTCCTGCCCGCCGACCATGTTGACGTACGCGATCGTCGCCCCGGCCTCGGCGGCCCGGCGGCGGACCAGCGGCAGCCGGACGTCGTCCTTGTTCAGCTCGTACGGCGAGCCGTTGACGCAGAGGACCAGGCCGACCCCGGCCTGGCGGGCGGCGGCGAACGGACCGCCGGCCTGCCACAGGTCCTCGCAGATGGTCAGCGCCACGTCCACCCCGCCGACGCGGACGACGCTCAGCGCGTCGCCGGAGACGAAGTAGCGGTCCTCGTCGAAGACGCCGTAGTTGGGCAGGTGGTGCTTGAAGTAGGTGGCGACGATCCGACCGTGGTGCAGCAGGGCCGCCGCGTTGCGGGCGCCGCGGCCGGGCTCGGCGTCGCCGCTCACCTGCGGCGGGCCGTCGGCGTCCAGGTAGCCGACCAGCACCGGCAGGTCACCCGACCCGTCGGCGTCGAGGTCGGCGGCGAGGCGTTCCAGCGCGGCCTTCGACGCGGCGACGAAGGACCGGCGGAAGACCAGGTCCTCGACCGGATAGCCGGTCAGCATCATCTCCGGGAACGCGACGACCTGGGCGCCGGCGTCGGCGGCCCGGCGGGTCCAGTCACGGACCAGGCCGGAGTTGCCGGCGAGGTCGCCGACGGTCGGGTTGACCTGGCACAGGGCGAGACGCAGGGTGGGCATGTCCTCATCTTGCCCCAGCCGTTCGGGCCCGACACGCGGGGCGGGGCGACGACGACAGCCGCGGGACACGGCGGGACGCCCGCCGGCCGGTCGCGTAACGTCGGCGTAACGAGGCGGGTGGAGACTGGTCGGTCAGGCCGGGTCGACCCCGGTCGCAGGTGCGCAACGGTGTCGCGAGGGGTGGAAGTGGACCGTCAGCAGGAGTTCGTCCTCCGTACGCTGGAAGAGCGGGACATCCGGTTCGTCCGGCTGTGGTTCACCGACGTGCTGGGCACGCTCAAGAGCGTGTCGGTGGCCCCCGCCGAGCTGGAGGCGGCCTTCGAGGAGGGCATCGGGTTCGACGGCTCGGCGATCGAGGGCTTCGCCCGGGTCTTCGAGTCCGACATGGTGGCCATGCCCGACCCGACCACCTTCCAGGTCTTCCCGTTCGAGGGCGGGGTCAGCGGCGAGAGCGCCCGGATGTTCTGCGACATCCTGCTGCCCGACGGCGGCCCGTCCTGGGCCGACCCGCGGCATGTGCTGCGCCGGGCGCTGTCCAAGGCCGCCGAGAAGGGGTTCACCTTCTACACCCACCCCGAGATCGAGTTCTTCCTGCTGGAGAACGGCCCGCTGGACGGCTCGGTGCCGGTCCCGGTCGACACCGGCGGCTACTTCGAGCACACCACCCACGCGGTGGCCCGCGACTTCCGCCGGCAGGGCGTGCTGGCGCTGGAGCGGATCGGCATCTCCGTGGAGTTCAGCCACCACGAGGTGGCCCCGGGCCAGCAGGAGATCGACCTGCGCTACGCCGACGCGCTCACCACGGCCGACAACATCATGACCTTCCGGCACGTGGTCAAGGAGGTGGCGCTCTCCACCGGCGTGCAGGCCACCTTCATGCCGAAGCCGTTCACCGACCAGCCGGGCAGCGGCATGCACACCCACCTGTCGCTGTTCGAGGGGGAGCACAACGCGTTCCACGACGCCGGCGACCCGATGAAGCTGTCCAAGGTGGCCCGGGCGTTCATCGCCGGGCTGCTGGTGCACGCCCGGGAGTACACGGCCGTCACCAACCAGTGGGTCAACTCCTACAAGCGGCTGTTCCCGCAGGCGTTGCCGGACCGGGTGACCGAGAGCCCCGCGTACGTCTGCTGGGGTCACCTGAACCGGTCCGCGCTGGTCCGGGTCCCCGCCTACGGCAAGCCGAACTCCGCCCGGGTGGAGGTCCGCTCGCCGGACTCGGCGGCCAACCCCTACCTGGCCTTCGCGGTGCTGCTCGGCGCCGGGATGAAGGGCATCGAGGAGGGCTACGAGCTGCCGCCGGGCGCCGAGGACGACGTGTGGTCGTTGACCAGCGCCGAGCGGCGGGCGATGGGCTACGAGCCGCTGCCGGAGAACCTGTCCGAGGCGATCGACGTGATGGCCGGCTCCGAACTGGTCGCCGAGGTGCTGGGCGAGCACGTCTTCGACTTCTTCCTGCGCAACAAGCGGGCCGAGTGGGAGCAGTACCGCCGCGAGGTCACCCCCTACGAGCGGCAGCGATACCTGTCGCTGTAGGCCCGCCTCCCGGAGCCGGAGCGGGCTCCCGCTGCTGGCGCGGTGCCGCTATCGTCTCGGTCACCGCGCCGGCATCCCCGCCGGGCGCAGAGTTCGGGAGGCAGTCGGTGCTGGAAGACCTGCTCAGCGGAGCCTGGCAGAGCGTCGTGTTCGGGGTCGTCGGGGTGGCCCTGATGGCGGCCGGGTTCGGGCTGGTCGACATGCTCACCCCGGGCAAGCTGCGGGAGCTGATCTGGGTACGGCGCAACGGCAACGCCGCGCTGCTGCTCGCCGCCAACCAGCTCGGCATCGCCGGGATCGTGTTCACCGCGATCCTGACCAGCTACAGCGACTTCGCCAAGGGGCTCGCCTCGACCCTCGTCTTCGGCCTGGTCGGGCTGGTCATCATGGCGCTGGCGTTCTTCGTGCTGGACCTGCTCACCCCCGGCAAGCTCGGCGAGATCATCTGCTCGGACGAGCCGCACCCGGCGGCGCGGGTCAGCGCCGCCACGCACTTCGGCGCCGCGCTGATCGTCTGCGCCTGCATCGCCTGACCTGTCCCGTCACACCCCCGTCGTAGGTTGCGGGGGTGAACCGGACGGACCGTCTCTACGCCCTGGTCGAGGAGCTGCGCGCCGTGTCGCCACGGCCGCGCAGCGCCCGCTGGCTCGCCGCCCGCTTCGAGGTGAGCAGCCGCACCATCGAGCGCGACATCGGCGCCCTCCAGGAGTCGGGCGTGCCGATCTGGGCCGAGCCGGGCCGCACCGGCGGCTATGCGCTCGACCGGGCCCGCACCCTGCCGCCGGTCAACCTCACCCCCGTCGAGGCGGTCGCCATGGCGGTGGCGTTGCACCGGATGCGTGGCACGCCGTTCGCCGCCGCGGCCGGCACCGCCCTGCGCAAGCTGATCTCCGTGATGCCGGCCGCCGACGCCGCCGAGGCGCACCGGCTCGCCGCCCGGGTGCACCTGATCGGCGACGGCCCGGTGACGCCCGTCCCGGCCGCCGTCGCCGACGCGGTGCGCGCGCGACGCGTGCTGCGCCTGCGCTACGCCGACCGCTCGGGTGCCGGCTCGCTGCGCGACGTGGAGCCGCTGGGCTATCTCGGCAATCCCCGACACTGGTACCTGCTGGGCTGGTGCCGGCTGCGGGCCGGCATCCGTGCCTTCCGCGTCGACCGGATCACCTCGGTCACGACCCTCGCCGAGCGGGTGCCGGAGCGCGAGCTGTCCGCCGACGACATCGACATCCCCCAGGAGCGGATCCGCAGGCTCAGCCTGGTCTGAGCCGGGACAGCGCGGCCCTCCCGTGCACGGCATGCTGTCTCTTCCGCATGTTCCCCGCAGGAGGTCACCACGTGCCCGACGCGCTCAGCTACGCCGACGCCGTTCGCCTGCTCGGCGGGGAGAAGAGCAGGGTCGTCGACTGGTTCGACAAGCTGACCGGAGGAGCCCTGCTGGCCGCCTCGGTGCCGGTGCCGGCGCTGCTGGGGATCTTCGACGCGAAGGCGGAGTTCGTCCGGCTCGGCCACGAGCTGGTACGCGGCATGTCCGAGAAGCGCTCCGGGCTGTCCCGGTACGACCGCACGCAGCGCCTGGAGGCGGCGCACGCCGTCATCGCGGTGACCGCCTTCTTCGAGGTGCTGAGCGAGATCGACCTGCCCTTCGACGTGGCGAGCGCCCGGATCAGCAAGGCCGAGCAGTTGTCGTTGGCCGGCTCAGGAGCGGTGCACGAGGCGGCCCTCACCGACGCGTTCTTCGCCACCGCGGCGCCGCTGCCTGGCCCGCAACTGCCCTATCCCGCGTTCCGCCGTGCCCTGGTCGCCTACTACGGCGGGCTCGTCGGCCGGCTGCAACAGCTCCTGCACGGCCTGGCCGTGTGGGAGGCCGTCGACGAGTGGCGGCGGCAGGCGACGGAGAAGGTGCTGCTCCGGCTGCCCATGGCCGCCGCCGACCGGCACCGCGACCTGCTGACCCAGCTCGCGGTGGACTACGTCGAGGTGTCGTTCTGGATCGGCCTGCACGAGCACGAGGCGACCCGGACGCAGGTGCGTGCCCTCTCGGTGGGGCTGGACGAGATGCGGCAGGCCCTGGTCGCCCTCTCCGCGGGAGGCCCACCCGACGGCCGTCGGGCGGCGCTCGCCGTGGCGTACACCGCGGAGTTGGGACGGCCGATCATCTCGTCCGGGGAGGTGCCGGCCGGGCTGACGGTGCCGACGCTCGGCGAGGCGTACGTGCCGCCGCTGTGCCGGATCGAGGAGTTGCCCGCCCACGCGCGACCGAGCGACGAGGCGTGGTGGGACGGGCGGCCGTTGCGTGACGACCTGTGGCAGTCCCTGGTCGTGCACCTCACCTCGCCGAACGCCACCCGCGCCCCGCTGCTGGTGCTCGGCCAGCCGGGCTCCGGCAAGTCCGTGCTGACCCGGGTCCTCGCCGCGCAGCTGCCGGTTGCCGACTTCATGGTGGTGCGGGTGGTGCTGCGGGACGTCCACGCCGCCGGGGAGCTCCAGGACCAGATCGAGCAGGCGGTCCGTAACGACACCGGAGAGAGGGTGGACTGGCCCGGCCTGTCCAGGTCGGCCGGCGACGCCCTGCCGGTCGTGCTGCTCGACGGCTTCGACGAGCTGCTCCAGGCCACCGGGGTCAGCCAGACCGACTACCTGCGCCGGGTGGCGGCCTTCCAACGGCGCGAGGCCGACCAGGGGCGTCCGGTGGCGGTGCTGGTGACCAGCCGTACCAGCGTCGCCGACCGGGCACAGCCGCCGCCCGGCACGGTGGCCGTACGGCTGGAACCGTTCGACGGCGAGCGGGTACGGGCCTGGACTGCCACCTGGAACCGGGTCAACGACGGGGCGTTCCGCGCGCTCGGCGTGCAGCCGCTGGAGCCGGCGACGGTGCTGGCCCACCGTGAGCTGGCCGAACAGCCGCTGTTGCTGCTGATGCTGGCGCTCTACGACGCCGAGGGCAACGACCTGCGATCGGCCGGCGAGCTGCGCCGGGGCGAGCTCTACGAGCGCCTGTTGCGCAGCTTCGCCCGCCGCGAGGTCATGAAGCACCGGCCGGGCCTGTCCGAGCGGGACCTGGACCGGGCGACGGAGGACGAGCTGCGCAGGTTGTCGATCGTGGCGTTCGGCATGTTCAACCGGGGCGTCCAGTGGGTCACCGAGAACGACTTCGAGTCGGATCTCGCCGCGCTGCCGTTCCTGGGCAGCCGTCCGGCGGCCGTCACGACCGACGGACACCTGCGTACCCCGCTGCGACCCGCCGAGATCGTCCTGGGCCGCTTCTTCTTCGTGCACCGCTCACAGGCGATGCGGGACCAGACCCGGGCCAGCACCTACGAGTTCCTGCACGCCACCTTCGGTGAGTTCCTGATCGCCCGGACGACCACGCTGGTGCTGGACGACCTGGCGGCCCGGGAGGCGAGCGCCCTGCTGGGGGCCACGCCGACGGACGACGATCCGCTGCACGCCCTGCTGTCCTTCGCGACACTGACCGGACGCACCCCGATCGTCACCTTCCTCACCGAGATCATGACGTCGTGGGGCGGAAGCCGGCGGGACGCCGTGGTCGACATGCTGCTGCGCCTGTTCCGGGCGGCGACCGGCCGGCGACCGGCTCGCCACTTCGAGTCGTATGAGCCTCGGCAGTTGTCGGTTCCGAAGCGCCACGCCGTGTACGGCGTGAACCTGCTCGTGCTGCTGCTCGCCGCGAGCGGGCAACTGCGGGGAAGCGAACTCCCCCTGGACAGCGGCGACGTCGTGTCCGGGTGGAACCGACTGGCTCTCTTCTGGCGTTCCCAGCTCAGCGACAGCGAGTACGCCGGCCTGTTGGGCGCGGTGCGGGTCGAGCGGGCGTGGATGGGAACGCGACGGGATCTGCTCCTCTCCATCGAGGAAGGTCAGGACGAGTCGCCGCCGCCGGCGGGCGACCCCAGGTGGTTCATCAGCGGCTCCAGGGACGACAGCCCCGTGGAGGACGCGGCGAGTTACTACCTGACGACCGGGACGGACTTCGCCCTGTTCGCTCGGACCGCGCACTTCGAGTGCGACCCGAATCTCGACACGGCGCTGCACGCGCTGGGACCGCTGGGGGATCCGCTCGACGCGCTCGACGGCTTCTGGACCTTCACGGACGGCGACCGGTCGGAAGCCCGGCTCCTGCTCGACGTGTCGCTTCTCCCGATCCTCGGCACGACGGCTCGGGAGCGGGAGCGGGCCTACCAACGCCTGCTGGCCACCGTGGAGGAGCCGGACGAGACACCGCAGCTGCCGGTGGCGGAGTTCGTGCTGGATCGGATCTCGACCGATCCCGGGTTGTCCGCCGCGTTCGTCGCCGATGTGCTGTGTCTTCTCCAACAGGACGTGACGCTCGTCGGCTCCCTGCTGGCGTCGGCCGCCCGCTGCGTTCTTGCCTTCCTCGGCCGCGACCGGGAGACCGACGTCAGGCTGGCTGAACAGGCCGACCGCCTGATCGCCGGCGCCCAGTGGTACGCCGCCGCTGGCGGCAGTCCGCTCGGCTGGCTCGACACCGACACCGCGGAGTTGGTCGTCCGCACGTACGAGGCGGGCCTGCGGCGGTACCCGGTATCGGTGGCCGAAGCGGCGAGTTTCCGCGCCCGCCACGGATCGCGTCGCCCCGACCTGGTCGACCGGTTGATTCCGGTTACCGACCCGTCCGAGTAGCGGTCTGGTCGCAAACACCGACAGGACGGTGTCGCGGACGGGGCGGAGGCTGACTCCTGACGGCGCCGGCCGAAGGGCCGGCGCGCGAACGGGAGGCGACACATGTCCACGATCACCAGCGGGGTCAACTGGTTCGAGGTCGGCACGGACCGGCCGGAGGAGACCGGGCGCTTCTACACCGACCTGTTCGGCTGGGCGTTCGGCGAGCAGGGGACGCCGGAGGCGTCGTACCGGGTGACGGAGGCGGGGCCAGCGGGTTCCATCCAGGGCGCGATCCGGGACACCGGCGGGGCGAGCCCGAACTACGCCATCTTCTACGTGCAGGTGGCCGACGTGGTTGACGCCGCCCGGCGGGCGGAGGCGGCGGGCGGCAAGGTGCTGGTGCCGCCGAGGTCCAACGACAACGGGCTCACCTTCGCCCACCTGGCCGACCCGGTCGGCAACCACTTCGGCGTCTACGCCCCGCCCCCGGGGGCCTGAGCAAGACCGGCCGGGTCGCCGTCCGCCCCGGCCGGGTCGCCGTCCGCCCCGGCCGGGTCGCCGGGGCGGACGGCGTACGTCACCTGCCGGCCGGTCCGCCGTGGCCGCCCCGACCGCCCGGGCCGGGCAGGACGCCGGCCTCGGCGGCGGCGGTGACGGCGTCGGCCTGCTCCTGGGTGAGCTTGCCGTCCTCGACGGCCTGCGCCAGGCGCTCCTTCATCGCGGCCTGCCGGTCGGCGGGGTCGCCCTTGCCGGGCCGGTCGCCCTTCTCGGGCCGGTCGGCGGGCTTGTGCTCCTCGCGCAGCTTCTCCAGCGCGGCCGTCACCTTGTCGGTGTCGACGCCCAGCTCCGCGGCGAGCTTCCCGGCGAACTCCGCCTGCCGGTCGGCCCGCTGCTGCTGGCGGTCGCCGTCCTCGGCGGCGCTGGTGCTGGCGCCCGGCGCCGGGGTGTCGCCGTCCGCGGCGAACGCGACCGTCGGGGCGGCGAGGCCCACGCCGAGTACGCCGGCCGCGGCCAGCCCGGCCAGCAGGTGCTTCTTCCTCGTGGTGCGGGACATGTCGTCCTCCAGCTCGTCGGTGGGTGGTGCGATGACCGCACCGACAGTGACCGGCAGGGCTGAGGGGATGCCGTGGCGACCCTGTCAGCGAGCTGGCAATCCGGGCCGGCTGACCGGACAAACGGGTTGCATCGGCGCGCGGGGGCGGCGAGGGTGTGTGGTCGGCAGGGCCCCGCCGGGGCGGAGCAGTGACGGAAGGTGACCCTCGTGACGATGTCCGCGAAGATCAGGGAAGTCCCGCTGGGCGGGGCGGGCGGCGGCCCGTACGGCATCACGGTCGGCCCCGACGGCGCGCTCTGGCTGACGCTGGCCCATGCCGGCGGCATCGCCCGGATGGGTGCGGGCGGTGAGCTGCGCACCTGGCCGGTGTCGCCCGACAGCCGACCGTTGATCATCACGCCGGGCCCCGACGGCGCCCTCTGGTTCACCCGTTCCGGCGACGACCGGATCGGCCGGATCACCACCGACGGCGAGCTGAGCGCCGTCGAGCTACCGGCGGGAACCGGCCCCTGCGGCATCGCCGCCGGTCCCGACGGCGCCCTCTGGTACGCGGCCATGAGCGCCGACGCGATCGGCCGGGTCACCGTCGACGGGGAGCAGACGCGGTTCCCGCTGCCGGTGAGCGGCGGCTTCGCCTCGATGGTCGCCGCCGGGCCGGACGAGGCGGTCTGGTTCACGCTCAACCAGGCGAACGCGGTGGGCCGGATCGGCATGGACGGCGACGTGACCCTGCACGCGCTGCCGACCGAGGGGGCCGCGCCGGTCGGCATCACCGCCGGCGTCGACGGGGCGCTCTGGTTCGTCGAGATCGGCGCCGGTCAGCTCGGTCGGATCACCCCGGACGGGCGGATCACCGAGTACCCGCTGCCGGACCGGTCCGCCCGGCCGCACGCGATCGTCGCCGACCCGGCCGGCGGCTGCTGGTACACCGAGTGGGGCGGCAACCGCATCGGCCACGTCGCCCCGGGCGGCGCGATCGACACCTACGACCTCCCCACCCCGGCCTCCGAACCCCACGGCCTCACGGTCGCCCCGGACGCCACGGTCTGGGCCGCCCTGGAAACGGGTGCCCTGGCCCACCTGACCCCCTGACCCCCACCCTCGGCGCGTTGATCATGTGGGGTGGGTGGGGTCAGCGGACGGCGGGGGTGACCGTCAGGGTGCCGGTTTCCGTGTCCAGGGTGGCCTCGGTGCCCACGGGGACGGTGAGCTGGCCGGGGCCGTGGCCGATCGGCAGGCCGCCGAGGACCGGGACGCCGAGGTCGCCGAGGCGCTCGGAGAGCACGTCGGCGACGCCGACCGACCAGCCGTCCGCGCAGTCGGTGAACTGGCCCACCGCGACCCCGGCCAGCCCGTCCAGGACCCCGGCGCGGCGGAGCTGGGTGAGCATCCGGTCCACCTTGTAGGGCGGCTCCTGGACGTCCTCGACGAGCAGAATCGCGCCGGTCAGGTCCGGCATGTCCGGGGTGCCCAGCGACGCCACGACCAGGCAGAGGTTGCCGCCGAGCAGCGGGCCGGTGGCCCGGCCGGGCACGCGTACCGCGAAGGTCTCCTCCTCGGCGACGGCGCTCACCGCGACCGGCTCGGTGGTCATCAGGGCGGCGTGCAGCGACTCGGCCGAGCGCAGCGGCGTGCGCTCGTCCAGCCAGGCCGCCCCCGGGCCGTGCACGCCGGCCAGCCGGGCGCCCCGCCAGAGCGCGAACTGCAACGCCGTGATGTCGGAGAACCCGGCGACCACCTTCGGGTCGCGGCGTACGGCGGCCATGTCGATCGCGTCGACGATCCGCTGCGCGCCGTAGCCGCCCCGGGTGCAGATCACCCCGCGCACCTCGGGATCGGCGAACGCCGCGTTCAGGTCGGCGGCGCGCAGGTCGTCCGCGCCGGCGAGGTAGCCCTGCCGGGCGTACGCGTTCGGCGCCAGCACCGGCCGCAGTCCCCAGCCGGTGAGCAGCTCGACACCCCGGGCCACCCGTTCCGGCCGGGTCGGCCCGGACGGCGACACCAGCATCACCGTGTCGCCGGGGCGCAGCGCGGGCGGTCGTACGGCGGTGGCGGGACTCGTGCGTGCGAGGTCGGACACAGCGGCAGAGCCTAGTCGCGCGGGCGGCTCAGCCGTCGAGGTACTGCTCGGCGTACGCCCCCGACGGTGGGATGGGCGTGATCACGTCGATCAGCACCCGGTCGGGTGCGGCGACGATGAAGTGCCGCTGCCCGAATTCCTCGTCGCGCAGCGGCAGTTCGGCGTGCAGTCCGCCCCGGACGACGAGCCGCTCCCATTCGGCGTCGACGTCGGTCACCTCCAGGTTGAGCAGGAGTCCCCGCGCGGGTGCCCGGTACGCCTCGGGCAGCGTCGGGTGCTGGTGGTCGAGCAGCGCCAGTTCGTACGCGGGCGGTCCCGGTCGGCGCAGGCTCACGTACCAGTCGGCCTCGAAGGTCGTCTCGAAGCCGAAGAAGCGTCGGTAGAAGTCGTGTGACTCGCGTAGCTGCGAGGTGCAGACGACGGGGTAGAAGCTGGTCAGGTTCATCTCGACCCTTTCGCATACCATCGGTATGTCGAGGACCGTATTTCACATACCGTTGGTATGTCAACGAGGGGGCGCGATGACCGAGGGTGTCCGGGCGCAGCAGCGGGAACAGACCCGGCGGGCCCTGGTGGCCGAGAGCCGGCAGCTGTTCGCCACCCGGGGCTACGCGGCGGTCGGCCTGGCGGAGATCGTGCGGGTGGCCGGAGTCACCAAGGGCGCGCTCTACCACCACTTCGCCGGCAAGGCCGAGCTGTTCCGGGCCGTGCTGGCGGAGGTGCAGCGGGAGGTGGCCCACCGGGTCGCCACGACCGCCGACGCCGAGGCGGACCCGTGGGCCCGGTTCACGGCGGGCTGCCAGGCGTTCCTCACCGCGAGCACCGATCCCGAGATCCAGCAGATCATGTTGATCGACGGCCCGGCGGTGCTCGGCTGGAACGAGTGGCGCGCGCTGGACGAGGCGGCGTCGGGCAGGCACCTGGCCGACGCGTTGACCCTGCTGATCGAGGAGGGGCTGATCGCGCCGCAGCCGGTGGCGCCCCTGACCCATCTGCTCTCGGGTGCGATGAACGAGGCGGCGCTCTGGATCGCCGGGGCGGCCGACCCGACCGCCCTGGCCGACACCCGCACCGCCCTGGCCCGGATGCTCGACGCGCTGCGCGCCCCCTGAGTCCGATCGTCCGCCGCGCCGGTGGAGGCGTTCCGGGGTCCGTCCGGGCCACCGGCTAGCCTCGACGTCGTGGCTACCGCGCTGGTGATCGAGAACGACCCGACCGACGACGTCCGCCGGCTGGGCGAGTGGCTGACCGAGGCCGGCCTCGACCTGTGGGTGGTCCGCGCCCACGCCGGTGACGAGATCCCCGCCGACCTGGAGGGATACTCGGCGCTGGTCGTGCTCGGCGGCGCGATGGCGCCGTACCCGCTGCCGGACGGGTCGCCCGCCGCGCCCTGGCTGCCGGCCCTGGAGGGGCTGCTGCGCAAGGCCGTCCGGCACCGGGTGCCGACCCTCGGCATCTGCCTCGGCGCGCAGCTGCTGGCCACCTCGCACGCCGGCGAGGTCGTACGCAGCCCGAGCGGCCCGGAGGTCGGCCCCTGCGTGGTCGGCAAGCGGGACGCCGCCGACACCGACCCGCTGTTCCGCTACGTTCCGCTGATCCCCGACGTGTTCCAGTGGCACGCCGACGAGATCACCGAGCTGCCCCGCGGCGCCACCCTGCTGGCGGCCTCCACCCGCTACCCCCACCAGGCGTTCCGCCTCGGCGACCGGGCCTGGGGGTTGCAGTTCCACATCGAGTGCGACACGGCCATGATCGCCGACTGGGCAGCCGACTCGAGGCTGCTGGCCGAGCTGGGCTACGACCCCGACCTGGTGGTGGCGGCCTGCCACGACGTGATGGTCGACGTCGAGGAGGTCTGGCAGCCGTTCGCCGCCCGGTTCGCCGCGCTGGCCCTGGGTGAGCTGGAGGACGCCACGCCCCGCCGCAGCCTGCCCCTGCTCGGGCAGTGATGAGCCGGCCGGCCAGGGCCGCGGGACGGCTCGCCCGCTACGGCTTCGGCACCGACGGCGGTGCCGGCGCCACCCGCGCCGCCGACCTGCTCGGCCCGGACGGGCTGGGGCTGTGGCGCCCGGACGTGCAGGAGCCCACCGACGGCCGCGCCGCGGAGCTGCTCGCCGCGCTCTCCCGGGCCGCCGACCCGGACCTGGCGCTGCGTCAGCTGCACCGCATCGTCGAGGCCGAGCGCCGGATGGCCGCGAACGGCATCGGCCCCGCCACGGGCCGTTCCGGGGGGAAGGCCCACCCCGGGACGCCTGTCGAGGCCGAGCGTCGGGAGGCCCCGGAGCAGGCGCCGTCGGCGCTGCTGGCGGGGCTCGCCGACGACCCCGGCCTGCGCCGCCGGCTGATCGCCGTCCTCGGCGCCTCGTCGGCGCTCGGCGACCACCTGGTCGCCAACCCGGATCAGTGGCCCGCGCTGCGCACCGCCCCGGACGGGCTGGCGCCGACCGCCGAGGGGCGGCTCGACCTGTCCGGCGACGGGCAGCCGGTGGCGGTGCTGCGCAGGGCGTACCGGCTGGCGCTGTTGCGGATCGCGGCGGCCGACCTGACCGGCGGCCGGGGCCTGGAGCAGACCATGGCCGCGCTCTCCGCGCTGGCGGACGCGACCCTGGCGGCGGCGTACGAGATCGCGGTCGGCGAGCTGCCGGAGGGCACCCCCCGGCCCCGGCTGGCCGTCGTGGCGATGGGCAAGTGCGGCGGCGACGAGCTGAACTACGTCTCCGACGTCGACGTGATCTTCGTGGCCGCCGAGGACGACGACCTCGCCGCGGCCACCACCATCGCCACCCGGCTCATCCACGTCTGCGGGCTGGTCGCCTGGCCGGTCGACGCCGCCCTGCGCCCGGAGGGCAACCGCGGGCCGCTGGTGCGGACGCTGGCCAGCCACCTCGCCTACTACCGGCGCTGGGCGCGCACCTGGGAGTTCCAGGCGCTGCTCAAGGCGCGGCCGGCGGCCGGCGACCTGGCGCTGGGCCGGGAGTGGATCGACCAGCTCGCCCCGCTGGTGTGGCGGGCCGCCGAGCGGCCCGAGGCGGTCGAGGACGTCCGCGCCATGCGACGCAAGATCATCGACAACATCCCGCCGAAGGAGCTGGAGCGCGAGATCAAGCGGGGTCCGGGCGGGCTGCGCGACATCGAGTTCGCCGTGCAGCTGCTGCAACTGGTGCACGGCCGGGGCGACGAGGCGCTGCGGGTGCCCGGCACCATCCCGGCGCTGCGCGCGCTGGTCGCCGGCGGCTACGTCGGCCGGGCCGACGGCGAGGCGCTGCTGCGCGGCTACCGCTTCCTGCGCGGCGTCGAGCACCGCCTCCAGCTCCAGGGGCTGCGCCGCACCCACACCGTGCCGACCGAGCCGACCGCGCTGCGCTGGCTGGCCGCCGCGCTGGGCCACACCGCCACGCCGGGCCGCAGCGCCGTCGAGGAGTTCCGCGCCGAGTGGGTCACCCACGCCGCCGAGGTACGCCGACTGCACGCCAAGCTGCTCTACCGGCCGCTGCTGGAGTCGGTGGCCCGGGTGCCGGCCGACGGGCTGCGGCTGACGCCCGAGGCGGCCCGGCACCGGCTGGAGATCCTCGGCTTCGCCGACCCCGCCGGGGCGCTGCGTCACCTCCAGGCCCTCACCGGCGGGGTGAGCCGCACCGCCGCCATCCAGCGCACCCTGCTGCCGGTGCTGCTGAGCGAGTTCGCCGACGCCCCCGAGCCGGACCGCGGCCTGCTCAACTACCGGCAGGTCTCCGACAAGCTCGGCAGCACCCCCTGGTACCTGCGCCTGCTGCGCGACTCCGGGCCGGTGGCCCGCCGGCTGGCCCGGGTGCTCTCCTCCTCCCGGTACGCCGCCGACCTGCTGGCCCGCGAGCCGGAGGCGCTGCGGCTGCTGGCCGAGGAGAGCGAGTTGGCGCCCCGGCCCAGCACGGTCCTCTGCGAGGGCTTCGCCGCCGCCGCGGCCCGGCACTCCGACCCGGTCGAGGCCACCCGGGCGATCCGCGCGCTGCGCCGCCGGGAACTGGTCCGGATCGCCTGCGCCGACCTGCTGAGCCGGGCCGGCTCGCTGGCCCCGTCGCCGCCCCGGCCCGACGGCGGGCGCGCGGCGCTGGGCCTGGCCGACGTGACCGCCGTCGGCACCGCCCTGGCGGACGTCACCGACGCCACCCTGGCCGCCGCCCTGCGGGCCGCCCGCGCGGCCCAACCGCCCGTGCCGGGGCTGCGCTTCGCAGTCATCGGCATGGGCCGGCTCGGCGGGTACGAGTCGAACTACCTCTCCGACGCCGACGTGCTCTTCGTCTACGACGCGCCCGCCGGTGCGGGCGACGGCGCGGCCAGCTCCGCCCGCGCGATCGCCGAGGAGCTGCGCCGCCTGCTCGGCATGCCCGCGCCCGACCCGGCGCTGGGCGTGGACGCCGACCTGCGCCCCGAGGGCCGACAGGGCCCGCTCGTGCGCAGCCTCGCCGCGTACGCGCAGTACTACGCACGTTGGTCGAAGGTGTGGGAGGCGCAGGCGCTGCTGCGCGCCCGGTTCGTCTGCGGCGACGCCGACCTCGGCGCCGAGTTCGAGGCGATGATCGAACCGGTGCGCTACCCCGCCGACGGGCTGAGCCGCGAGCAGGTGGTGGAGATCCGCCGGATCAAGGCCCGGGTGGAGCACGAGCGGCTGCCCCGGGGCGCCGACCCGGCCACCCACACCAAGCTGGGGCGGGGTGGCCTCGCCGACGTCGAGTGGGCGGTGCAGCTGCTCCAGCTCCGGCACGCGGGGGCACTCCCGGCGCTGCGCGGCACGCGTACGCTCGACGCCCTCGCGGCCGCCCGGGACGCGGACCTGGTCGATCCGACGGACGCCACCGAGATGGCGGCCGGCTGGACGCTGGCCGCGCAGGTCCGCAACGCGCTGATGCTGGTCCGGGGCCGGGAGGGCGACCAGCTGCCCCGGCACGGCGTCGAGCTGGCCGGGGTGGTCCGGCTGCTCGGCCGCGACGATCCCGGCGAGTTCCTCGACGAGTACCTGCGCACCTGCCGCCGCTCCCGGGCGGCGATGGAACGGGTGCTCGACTCCTGAGCCCGCCGCCCGGCCGGGTCGTCGCTGCGGAACTCAGCGGCGGCGGTGCACCAGCACCACGTGGTCGACCAGCTCGCCGGGCTCCCCGTTCGGGCCGGTGGCCTGCCGGCGCGGGGCGTCGAGCCGCTCGGTGTCCCAGCGGTCGGGGTCGAGGTCGAGCGCGGCCAGGGTCTCCTGCGGGGTGGGGAAGCGGGCGTGCGCGTGGTCGTGCCGCCCCCACGGCGGGACCTCGCCGTGGTCGACGACGAGCAGCCGGCCGCCGGGGGCCACGGCCCGGGCCGCCGATTGCAGCAGCTCCGCCCGGGGGAGCTCCAGCGGCGACTGGAGGAACTGCGCGGAGACCAGGTCGTACGCGCCCGGCGGGAAGGTCCGGGTGAGGTCGTGCCGGCGGAACTCGATGCGGCCCGTGACCCCGGCGGCGGCCGCCTCCTCGGCCGCCCGGGCCAGGGCGGTCTCGGAGACGTCGACGGCGGTCACCCGCCAGCCCCGCGCGGCCAGCCAGAGCGCGTCGCCGCCCTCCCCGCAGCCGAGGTCCAGCACGGTGCCGACCGGCAGCGAGCCGGCGACGTCGACCAGGATCGGGTTCGCCCGGCCGCTCCAGACCCTCTCGTGCCGCCCGTAGTGCTCCTCCCAGAACCGTGCGGTCTCCTCGTCCACGTCCGGGTGCCGCCCGTCGTGGCCGGTGGCCGCCGGGGTGTGCTCGTGCCGGTGCTGCCCGGCCGTCGTGTCGTGGTGCACGTCTCCTCCTGCTGTGCTGCCTGCGTGAACTGCCTGTCCAATGGTGCGCGCCGGTGATGGGGGCAGCAAGCAACATTGCCGGGTTGGCAAATCTCGGTCCCGGGATTCAGGCCGCCGATGATCGACACCGCTGCCCGGCCGGTCGGTGATCGGCACCGCCGCCAGGGTCGGTCGGCGATCCGAGGGCTGCGGGAGCGCGTGACGGATCGGTCAGCTGCCGAGCCGGTACTGCCCGGCGTGCGGCACCGTCACTGACGTCCATGCGCCGTCGGCGGCGACTTCGGCGCCACCCGACGCCGTCAACCAGCGGCTGTGCCGCACTCGGACCGGCACCGTGCCGGCGGCCAGCGCCCGGAACGTCACCGAGGCGCCGTCCTGCGCCACCAGTTCGGCCGGCACGCCGACGATCGGGGTCGGGTCGGTCACCGCCCAGACCCGCCAGTGCGTGCCCGACCAGACGGGCACCAGGAATGGCAGCCCGTCCGTGACCAGTTGGGCCTCGGCCCGGCCGACCCAGGACAGCGGGGCGTCCGGCACCGCGACGAACTGCACCGCGTTGTCGTGGAGCCAGTCCCGGTAGCTCGCGGCGGTCAACGTCACCCCCGTGCCGGACGCACCCGGCACGGTGGTGAAGAAGAGCGGGTTGCGGTCGATGTCAGCCTGCCTCAGCCAGCCCCGAGCCAGCGGCACCTCGCCCAGCCTCGCCGCCTCCCAGTAGTTGCGGGTCGGTGGCACCTCCACCCGACCGGTGAGCCGCTGCCCGTCGAGGAACGCGCGAAGCGGGGCGAAGTAGGCCGCCCGGCTGGTGGGGTCGTCGATGCTGCGCAGGTCGGCGGGAGGTACGGGCGGCTGCCACCAGCACACCGCCGCCAGCAGCACGGCCACCGCGACGCCACCCTGGGCCGGCGCGCTGCCTCCGGCTGTGGCCCGCGGGGCGGGAGGCGCGCCGGTTCGGCCGCGCCGGGCGAGCCACGCCGCCAGCCCGGCCGGCGGGCGGGCGGCGGCAGCCAGCAGGGGCAGGGCGAACATGACGGCCAGCCGGGTGGCGTTCAGGCCGACGGGAGTGTGCACCAGCGCCGCCACCAGCACCCCGGCCGCCGAGAGCAGCGCGCCCACCCGCACCGACCGGTACCCGACCAGCGCGGCGACCAGCAGACTGGTCAGCGCGGCGCGGACAGTGTCGGAGCGGCTGATGTTCATCCAGCCGCCGTCACCGAAGAGCAGGGCGGTCAGCCCGAGCGGCAGCGCGGCGGCGACACCGAGCGCCAGGCCGTCGGCGTACCGGCGGGTCAGCAGCAGCGCCGCGCCGGCCAGGCCGACGAAGAGGCCCGCCACCGGGCTCGTCGCCGAGGCCAGCAGCGCCCCGGCCACCGCCAGCCCGAGCCGCCACTGCATCGCCCCGGCCGCCGCCGGCCCGAGCCGCCATTGCCGCGCCCGCGCGTCGGGGCCGGTCGGGCTGCCAGGGAGGGTGAGGGCGAGCAGCGCGGCGAGGCCGAAGGCCACCCCGAGGCCGTACGTCACCCGCCCCGAGACCAGGTTCCCGGTGATCGTGACCACTCCGACCAGGCTGCCGAGCAGCGGCCGGGGCACCCCGGCGCGTACCAGCAGCGCTGCGAACGCGGTCGCCGCCGCAACCAAGGCCAGTACGCCGGTGACCCGCACCCCGAGCAGCGCCATCAGCGGCGGGGAGACGAAGCTGTAGCCGAACTGTTGCACGCCGCCGTACCAGCGTAGGTCCACCGGGGCGAAGCCGTGGGCGGCGAAGAAGTCGGCCCGCGCGACCTGCGCCGCGAGGTCGGATCCGGTCGGCGGCAGCGCGAGCCAGAGCGCCCCGAGGAGCGCGGCGGACACGCCGGTCACCGCCACCACCCGACTGCGCCGCATGCCCACCTCCGTACCGCGACCACCGTACTGGCAGCGGATCCGGCCCGGCTCACCACCTCGCGCGTGGTGTGCCGGAATTCGTCGCCCCGCGGAGGTGCGGTGCCGGTGCCAACCCATTTGTCACACACGGTGACGAGGCGCCGAATGTGAAGCGTCGAGTCATCACCCGATGACAGAGCGCCAGGAATGGCGCCTGGACGCCAGGCAATACGAATTACTGGCGTATTACCACTTGACTGGTTTCGTGTGACCTCGGCAAACTCCTCGCCAACACGTCGTGGCAATACGAATTAACGATGGGATCCGGCATGGCGGGAACGCCCACCACACAACGCGGGAGAATTACCCAGCGTGACATTGCCCGCCGTGCGGGGGTGAGCCAGACGACCGTTTCACTCGTGCTGACCAACAACTCCGAGGCCGCGGCGCGGATCGCGCCGGCCACCCGCGAACGGGTGCTCCAGGTGATCCGGGAGACGGCTTACGTCGCCGACCCGTTGGCCCGCAGCCTGCTGGGGCGGCGTAACCAGATTCTCGGCATCTTCACCTACGAGCCGGTGTTTCCGGCGGGTAGCGCCGACTTCTACCACCCGTTCCTGGTGGGCATCGAGGCGTGCGCCGAGAGCCTCGGCTGCGACCTGCTGCTGTTCACCAGCGCGCCGGTCACCCACGGCACCCGGCGCATCTTCCACGAGAACAACCGCCTGCGCCTGGCCGACGGCTGCGTCCTGCTGGGACGGGAGATCCCGCGCGAGGAACTGACCCGGCTGGTGCGGGAGGGACACGCCATCGTCTCGGTCGGCCGACGCGACGACATCGACACCGACGGGACCACGCCCGCCCGGGTGCCGTTCGTCGGCGCCGACTATGCCGGCGCCACCAGCGAACTCGCCCGCCGTGCCGTCGCACTGGGACACCGGCGCATCGCGTACGTCGGCTCGGGTGAGGGCGTCGAGTCCGCCGTCGACCGGCTCGACGGGCTGCGGGCGGTGGCGCCGGAGGTGTGGCACGAGCGCGACGCCGACCGGGAACCGGCGGAACTCCTCGCCGAACTCCTCGCCGCCGGCGTCACCGCCGCGTTCTGCGAGCAACCGGCGTCCGCGGTGGCACTGTCCGAGGCTGCGCTGGCGCGCGGGCTGCGGGTGCCCGAGGACCTGTCGCTGGTCGGGCTCGGCGAGGACGATGGCCCGGGCACGCTCAGCCTGCCCCTCACCCGCCTGCGGATCCCCCGCCGCGAGATGGGCTGGCAGGCGGTCGAGGTGCTGACCGAGCTCCTGCACGGCACCGGCGACGACCTCCAGCGGCTGCTGCCCTGCCCCCTGGTCCCCGGGCGGACGCTCGCGCCACGTCGAGACTGAACCGCCCCGGCGGTGGTGACCGGCGTCGCCGTCGCCCCGCCCCGGCGGAACACCCGTCAACCCGTCCCGGCCATGCCGCCGGGACGGCTCATCGCCCTGGAAAGGAAACCCCATGAGGAGACGTACCCTTCTCGCCGCCGGCGCCGGTGGTCTCGCTGCCGTGGCGCTCGGCGCGCCCGCCCTCGCCAACGCCGGCCGCCAGCAGTCCCGAGCGAGGAGCATCGCCCTGGTGCCCCTGGACGATCGGCCCGTCAACACGTACTGCGCCGCGATGACCGCGGCCAGCGCCGCGGTGGCGCTGCACCTGCCGCCGACCGAGCTGCTCGGCCGCTTCTTCGTGCCCGGTGATGGCGCCGCCATCGCCGAGTGGCTCGGCACCGTCGACGCCGACGCCCACGTCATCTCGGTGAGCATGCTCGCGTACGGCGGTTTGATCGCATCGCGGACGGCCACTCCGACGCCGGAGCAGGCCCGCGCCAACGTCGCCGCGATCAAGGCGCTGCGCGCCAAGCGGCCCGATGCCGTCATCGAGGTCCACGACACCATCCAGCGACTGGCCCTCACCTCGACCGGCACCCCGCTCGACGCCTACATCAGCGCCCTCGTCACCTGGGCCAAGCTGTACGACCAGGTGGAGAACCTGGGTCAGGAGCAGCTACGCAAGCAACTGGACACGGCCCGCGCCGCCATCCCGGACGAGATCGTCACGGACTACCTGGCCGCGCGCGCCCGCAACCACGAGATCAACCGTCTGATGGTCGAGTGGGTGGCCGACGGCACCATCAGCCACCTCGTGCTGTCCGAGGACGACACCGCGCCGGTCGGCCTGGCCCGTGCCGAACGGGTGGCGCTGGAACAGCTCGCCGTCGAACTCGGGGTCACCGACCGGGTGGAGATCTTCCCCGGCGCGGACGAGGTCGACGCGCTGCTGGTGGCCCGGGTGATCGCCACCGGCACGACGCCCACCTACCGGATCGAGTACGCCGGCGTGTCGGGCGAGAGCTGGACCGCCGCGCTGGAGGGCATCCCCTTCGCCGAGAACGTCCGCCGGCACGTGCGCTCGGTGGGCGGCACGGTGGTCGAGGGCCCGGCCGACATCGTGCTCGCGGTCAACACGCCGTCGGCGGCGGGCGCGGACCGCGGTGCCGACCTCGACGCCTTCGTACGGCGCATCGACGCGCTGCTGTCGTCGGGCGAACAGGTCGTCGTGGTGGACCCCGTGATCGTCAACAAGGCCGACCACGCGCTGGTCGCGCGGATGGAGGGCGGTCTCGACCTGACCGCGCTGCTGTCCTACTCGGGCTGGAACACCGGCGGCAACGCCCTGGGGCTGGCGCTGGCGCACGGCACCGCGCGCTGGGCTTACCTGCGCCGCTCGGGCTCCGGCTTCGGCGTGCCGGAGATGACCGCTCCCGGCCGGGCACACGCGGCCTACCTGCTCTACCGGTTCGTCAAGGACGACCCGTGGAAGAACGTCGTGCAGACGGAGGCGTACGCGCACGCCCGCGCCCGGGGCTGGAACCCGTTGAGCCTCACCACCGAGCAGAAGACCTACTTCGACGGCTGGGTACGCGAGCGGCTCGAACCGATCACCCGGCACTACTTCGCCGAGCACTTCGCCGGCCACCGGATCGTCCTCGGTCGGCGCGGCGCACGGACCTTGACGGCCGAGCTGTCAGCGCTGGACAGCGTCCGCATCGACCTGCCCTGGGACCGGCTGTTCGAGGTCACGCTGGAGCCGACCGTCAGCTTCGCGTAACCGTTGCGGGCGGGGCTTGGCATTGGCGCCGCGCCGGGCCCCGCCCGCCATGCCGCATGCCCACCTCCGTACCGCGACCACCGTACTGGCAGCATGTCCGGCGTGCCTCACCACCTCGCGCGCTGGATCGGCCTCGCCGGCTCGACGCTGCTCGCCGTGGCCGCGTTCCTCGGCGGAGCGTTCCCCGACGGCGACCTGCGCCCCACCCCGGTCAGCATCTGGCAGGGCCCGTACGGCCCGCTGATCATCGCCACCTGGGCGGTCGGCACCGGCGCGATGGCGTACGCCTGGTGGACGCTGCGCGACCGGGTGCCGTCGACCCGCTGGGCGCTGGTCACCGTCGGGCTCTGGCTGCTGCCGCTGCTTCTCACGCCGCCGCTGGGCAGCCGGGACGTGTACGCGTACGCCTGCCAGGGTGCCAGCTACTCCGCCGGCCTGAACCCGTACGAGCAGGGCGTCTCGGCGCTGCCGTGCCCGTGGCTGGACACCATCTCCTACATCTGGCGGGACACCTCGGCCCCGTACGGGCCGCTGTTCGTGCTGCTCGCCGGGGCGGTGGTGAAGGCCACCGGATCCCTGTACGGCAGCATCGTGCTGTTCCGGCTGCTCGCCGTCGTCGGGGTGGGGCTGACGGCGGCCTGCCTGCCGGTGCTGGCCCGCCGCTGCGGCGTACCGGGCGGCCGGGCGGTCTGGCTGGCGCTGGGCTCGCCGTTGATCGGGGTGCACCTGGTCTCCGGGGCGCACAACGACGCGCTGATGGTGGGGCTGCTCGTCGCCGGGCTGGCCGTGGTGGTGTCCCGGCCGGGTCGCCCCGGCCCGCTGCTCGGCGGGGGAGTGCTGCTCGGGCTCGCCGTCGCGATCAAGGTGACCGCGCTGGTCGTGGTGCCGTTCGCGGCGCTGGCGGCGATCGTCGGGGCGTACTCGATCAGGGCGCTGGTGCGTGACGGCGGGTGGGTGGTCGGCGGGGCGGTCGCCGCCGTGGTCGGCGCGACCCTCGCCACCGGCCTGGGCTTCGGCTGGGTGACCGGGCTCGAACAGGGCGGCCTGGTGATCGCCTGGACCTCGCCGCCGACGGCGGTGGGGCAGACCGTCGCCTACCTCGCCGCGCCGTTCGGCTGGCACGGCGACCCGCTGCCGGCCACCCGGGGGATCGGCATGGCGGCGCTGGCGCTGGTGCTGCTCTGGCTGTGGTGGCGGGCGCGCACCCGGGAGCCGATCTGGCACGCCGGCCTGGCGCTGGCCGCCACCGTCGCGCTCGCCCCGCTCTTCCACCCCTGGTACTGGACGTGGCCGCTCGCGGTGCTCGCGGCCACGGCCCGGCGCACCGGGTGGTTCGCGGTCGTCGCGATCGTCTCGTCGTTCCTGGTGCTCGCCGACGGCACGGGGCTGGCCCGGTACACCAAGACCGTCGGGGCGCCGCTGATGACGCTGTTCGTGATCGTGGTGGTGGTCCGCTTGGTACGGTCGGCCCGGGCGGCCCGTCGACCGGCCGCCGTGGACTGAGGAGAGGGACGCCGGTGACCACTCCCGGCACCCCGCCGGCCCCGCCCGGCACCCCGCCCCAGCCCGGCCCGGGCTCCCCACGGCCGCCCAGCCCGCCACCCGGGCCCCCGCCGTTGTCCGGATCTCCGTCGCCCGGACCCGCGCCGCCGTCGCCCGGTGCCGCCCGGCTCGCCCGGTGGGTCGGCCTGGCCGGGGCGGTGCTGCTGACCGTCGCCGGCTGGCTCGGCGGCGCGCTGCCCCGGGCAGCCACCCCTGCTCGGGGCCTCGGCGACGAGCCGTGGACCGTCGCGCTGTGGCTCGTCGGCACGAGCCTTCTGGTCGGCGCCTGGTGGGCGCTGCGCCGGGGCGCGCCGTCGACGCGGTGGGCGTACCGGACCGCCGGGCTGTGGGCGCTGCCGCTGCTGGCCGCGCCGCCGCTGGGCAGCCGGGACGTCTACTCGTACGCCTGCCAGGGCTGGGCGTACGCGCACGGCGTCGACCCGTACTTGAACGGTGTCGCCGAGGCCGGCTGTCCCTGGGTGGACGCGGTGGCACCGATCTGGCGGGACACGCCCGCGCCGTACGGTCCGTTCTTCGTGCTGCTCGCCGCGCTCGCGGTGACCCTCGGCGGCGGTCTGGTGGGCGCGATCGTGGCGTTCCGGCTGTTCGCGGTCGCCGGGGTGCTGCTGACCGCCGTCTGCCTGGTCGGGCTGGCCCGGGCCGCCGGCGTGCCCACCCGCCGGGCGGCCTGGCTGGCGCTGGCCGGCCCGCTGGTCGGGGTGCACCTGATCGCCGGCGCGCACAACGACGCGGTGATGCTCGGGCTGCTGACGCTGGGCCTGCTCGTGCTGGTCCGCCGTCCCGGCAGGCCGGGGCCGCTGCTGCTGGCCGGGGCGCTGCTCGGGCTGGCGGTGACCGTGAAGGCGACCGCCGTGGTGGTGCTCCCGTTCGCGGCGCTGGCCGCCGTGCACGGCCGTCACACCGTACGGGCGCTGCTGCGCGACGGCGGCTGGCTGGCCGGCGGGGTGATCGGCGCGGTGGCCGTCACCTCGCTGCTCTCCGGGCTCGGCCTCGGCTGGGTGGGCGGGCTGACCCGCAGCGGCGACTCGGAGCAGTGGACGTCCCCACCCACGGCGGTCGGTTTCGTCGTCGACTACGCGGGCGGCCTCGCCGGCCGGGAGCCGGGCGCGGTGCCGGTCACCCGCGCGGCGGCCCTGCTGCTGCTCGCCGTGCTGGTGGCGGCGCTGTGGTGGCGGGCGTGGTCGGGGCTGCGCCGGGCGAGCGGCGTCGGGCAGCGGGTGGCCCGTCCGGACGCCGCCCGCCCCCGGGCCGCGCTGCTCGGGGCCGGGCTGGCGCTGGCCGCCACGGTCGCGCTGGCCCCGGTCTTCCACCCCTGGTACGCCACCTGGCCGCTGGTGCTGCTCGCGGTCGCCGCGGCGCGTACGACCTGGTTCGTGGCGCCCTGCGCGGCGGCGGCCTTCCTCGCCCTGCCCGACGGCACCAACCTGGCCCGGTTCAGCAAGGCCCCGGGCGCGCTGGCGATGACCGCGCTGGCGGCCGGGCTGGCGGTGTGGGGCCTGCTCCGTCTGCGCCGGACCGGTGGCGCGCGCCCGGACTGAGGGGCCGTGCCGCGCGTTCCGGCCGGCGGGGTTCGCGCCGCGTCCTCGGGCGTCGCGCCCGGCTGAGGTCCGTGGCGCGCTGCGGCTGGCGGGTCCATGATCGTGGGATGAGCGCAGCCGAGGAACCGTTGCCGGGCAACGCCACCGCCGGCGTGGTGCGCGTCGGCGACACCGTGCGCCGTCCGGTCGGCCCCTGGACCGACGCGGTGGACGCCCTGCTGGAACACCTGCACGCGGTGGGATTCTCCGGCGCGCCCCGACCCCTGGGCCGGGACGCGCAGGGCCGGCAGGTGCTGGAGTACGTCCCCGGCGAGGTCGGCGAGGCGTCGGGCACCTACCCGGTGGCGGACCTGTCCGCGATCGGCCGGATGCTGGCCGAACTGCACGCCGCGCTGGCCGGCTTCACCCCGCCGGCCGGCGCGGCGTGGCAGCGGCTCATCCCGCCCGACCGGGAGGAACTCGTCTGCCACAACGACGTGGCCCCCTGGAACCTGATCAGGGCGGACCGGGGCTGGGTGCTCATCGACTGGGACGCCGCCGCGCCGGGCTCCCGGCTGTGGGACGTCGCGTACGCCGCGCAGAGCATGGCCGGCCTGCGCCCGGACCGGCCGGTGGCCGAGTCGGCGGCCCGGCTGCGCGCCTTCGCCGACGGCTACCGCCTCGACGAGGCGTCCCGCCCGGCCCTGGCCGGAATGCTCGGCCGCCGCGCCCGGGCGATGTACGAACTGCTGCGCGAGGGCGCGGAGCAGCGGCGCGAGCCGTGGGCCCGGATCTGGACCGAGGACGGCCCGTACTGGCTGGCCACCGCCGACCACCTCGCCGCCCACACGCGGGAATGGGAGGCGGCCCTGCGCTGACCACCCTCCCGCCACCGCGAGCGAACCTCTCGGCGAGGGCCGCCCCGCCCCTCACCGCCGGGGCCGGGCGTCGCCACCTGACGCCGAGGCGGGGCCCCGCCACTCGCGGTCGTAGCTGCGGCGAGTGGAACGCTGTGGCTGTCAAGACCCTCGGGTGACAGCCCCGGTGTTCCACCCGCCGCCCGGGTGCCGCCGCCCCTTGTCTACGGGACCCGCTCGGTGGTACGGCCGCAGGACGGGCAGCGGTCGCCGGTGCCGACCGGCCCGGGTCCGCGTAGGCGCTTGCGCAGGGCGAGCGCCAGCGGCAGCAGCGCGGGGCCGGCGACGCCGACCAGGACGGCCGTCGCGGCGAGGGCGTCCCAGCCGGGGGTGGGCGCGCCGCGCATGTTGCCGTCGAGCGCGCCGGCCAGCGGCTGAAGGAAGAGCAGGCCGACCGGGGTCAGCAGCACCAGCAGCGCCCAGCCGCCCCGGGGATCGGCGCGCAGGGCCAGCCCCGCGCCGAGCAGCAGCACCACGACGAGCAGCGTCACGGCGGCGCCGGGCAGGATCCCGCTCGCCGTCCAGCCGTGGTAGCTGACGTAGGAGTCGTAGCGGGGCAGCAGGTTGACACTCGTGAGGCCGGCGACGGCCACCGCGAGCAGGGGCGCCGTCCGGATCAGCGCCGGCAGCCGTTCGGGCAGGGCCAGCGCCACCAGCCCCAGCCCGACCTGTGGCAGCAGCACGAACAGCGGTGGTCGGGGCAGGCCGGCGAGGGCCGCAACGGGTATGACCGCGACCGTGAGTAGCAGGGCCAGGGACACCGCGCGGCGGGTCCATCGACCCGGTGCCGCCGCGTGCACGGCCGCGGCGAGCAGCCAGGCCGCCCACACCCCGATCCCGAGCGAGACGAACGGTCCGGCGTGCGGCACGCCCCACTGCGCCATCGGCGGGTGCAGCTCCAGCCCCGACCAGACCCCCGCCAGCGCCGTCGCGGTGAGGAAGGCGAGGACGGCGGCGAGGCGTACGCCCGGGATCAGGTCGGCGGCCCCGGCGGCCCGCAACCGCTGGCGCACGCCGCCGCGCACGAGGTCCGCGGCGTCCGCGGGCGAGGGCCAGCGTCGCCCCGGCCCGGCCAGGTCGAGGTACGTGCCGACGATCTCCGCGCCGCGCGCCCGCCGGTACTCGGCCGGGTACGCCCGCAGCAGGCGGTGGTAGCGCCGCTCCAGCTCGCTCATGCAAGCCCCCCGGCGGTACGCGGGGCGAGCGGCCGGGCCGCGCGGGCGCGCAGGCGGGCGGTGGCCGCCTCGACGTTGCGGCGCAGGCGCTCGGTCTCGGCGCTCAGCGTGGCGTCGCCGGCAGGGGAGAGGCGGTAGTAGCGGCGCAGTCGGCCGTTCACCACCTCCTCGCGGTCGACCTCGACCAGGCCGGCGTCGGTCAGCCGGTCGAGCGCGCCGTAGAGGGTGCCGGGCCGCAGCGACACGCGCCCGTCGGAGAGGGCGGCGACCTCGCCGATCAGGCCGTAGCCATGCATCGGCTCGCCGGCCAGCGCGGTGAGGATCAGAAAGGTGGGTTCGCGCAGCGGAGTGTCCACGCCAGCAATATAACGGACGCGAAGGTATGCGGTGGCCCGTTACGTGGCTTGGGCGCCGCCCGGCCGCCTCGACGGGCAAGGTAGGGGCGCGATCGCGCGTCGAGTGGAACACCACGGGTGTAAAAGCCTTCCCGTGACACCCATGGTGTTCCACCGGCCGCGATCGCGGAGCCGGTGGGGCGGAGGGCGGTCGAGCCGGAGCCGGTCGGACGGACGGAGGGTGGTCGGGCCGGGCGGGAAGGTGCGTGGCGCGGCAGGGGCGCGCGGTGAACGCGGGGGTGCCGGTGAACGCAGGAAGGCCCCGGGGGGACCCGGGGCCTTCCTGAGGTGTTCTGCTGCGTCAGCAGTCGAAGTACATGGCGAACTCGTGCGGGGTCGGGCGCAGGCGCACCGGGTCGACCTCGTTGGCGCGCTTCCACTCGATCCAGGTCGAGATCAGGTCGGGGGTGAACACCCCGCCGTCGAGCAGGTAGTCGTGGTCGGCTTCAAGGGAGTCGAGCACCGCCGACAGCGAGCCCGGGACCTGCTTGACGTCGCCCCACTCCTCCGGCGGCAGGTCGTAGAGGTCCTTGTCGATCGGCGCCGGCGGCTCGATCTTGCTCTTGATGCCGTCGAGGCCGGCCATCATCATCGCCGAGAAGGCCAGGTAGACGTTGGCCGACGGGTCCGGCACGCGGAACTCGACGCGCTTGGCCTTCGGGTTGCTGCCGGTCACCGGGATGCGCGTGCAGGCGGAGCGGTTGCGCTGCGAGTAGACCAGGTTGACCGGCGCCTCGAAGCCCGGCACCAGCCGGCGGTACGAGTTGACCGTCGGGTTGGTGAAGGCAAGCAGCGACGGGGCGTGGTGCAGCAGGCCGCCGATGTACCAGCGGGCCATGTCGGACAGGCCGGCGTAGCCGGTCTCGTCGTAGAACAGCGGCTCGCCGTTGAGCCACAGGCTCTGGTGGGTGTGCATGCCGGAGCCGTTGTCGCCGAAGAGCGGCTTCGGCATGAACGTCGCGGTCTTGCCGTTGGCCCAGGTCTCGTTCTTCACGATGTACTTGAAGAGCTGGAGCTGGTCGGCCGCGTGCAGCAGCGTCGAGAACCGGTAGTTGATCTCGGACTGGCCGGCGGTGCCCACCTCGTGGTGCGAGCGCTCCACGGTGAACCCGCTGTCGACCAGCCGGCGCACGATGCTGTCGCGCAGGTCGGCGAGGTGGTCGACCGGCGGCACCGGGAAGTAGCCGCCCTTGTACGCGGTCTTGTAGCCGCGGTTGCCGCCCGGCTCTTCGCGGCCGGTGTTCCAGGCGCCCTCGATCGAGTCGATGTAGTAGAACGACTGGTGCGCCGAGGTCTCGTGGCGGATGGAGTCGAAGATGTAGAACTCCGCCTCCGCCCCGAAGTACGCGGTGTCGGCGATGCCGCTGGCGGCCAGGTAGGCCTCGGCCTTCTTCGCCACGTTGCGCGGGTCCCGGCTGTAGGCCTCGCGGGTGAACGGGTCGTGGATGAAGAAGTTGAGCGCGAGGGTCTTCTGTGCCCGGAAGGGGTCGATGAAGGCGGTGGCGACGTCCGGGAGCAGGAGCATGTCCGACTCGTGGATCGCCTGGAAACCGCGGATCGACGACCCGTCGAAGGCCAGGCCCTCGGTGAAGAAGGCATCGTCGACGGACTCGACCGGCAGGTTGAAGTGCTGCATCACGCCGGGCAGGTCACAGAACCGTACGTCGACGAACCTCACGTCCTCGTTCTTGAGGTATCGCAGGAGTTCCTCGGGATTGGCGAACACACGTCCTCCTGGCACGTCCACGGGTGGCTAGGCTCTTGGCGACGCTATGGCCGCGCGGTTGCCCGGCCATGTCTTGAGTGTTTCTGCCGTGTTACGTCCCTCGCGGAGCGTCATCCGCGCCGCTCGGGCGGGCCGGACCGGGCGACGGGACACCACCGGCTGTGCCATTCTATTGACACTTGCTCGCTTTCGCCCCTTTTTGCTGCCCGGGTGCGGGCGACCGTCCCCGATCCGTCCATACCCCCTGGATACCCTTGACCGTTGTGACCAAGCCGCATGATCGCCCCGTACCGCCCGCGTCGGATCCCGCCTTCACGCCGCCCAGCCTGGGGCGCCGGTTCGGCGCGCTGGTGATCGACTGGGTGCTCTGCCTGCTCGTCGCCGGGGGCTTCGCCGACCCGGTCCGTGACGGGTGGGCGCCGGTGCTGGTGCTGATCGTCGAGTACGGCTTCTTCCTCGGGCTCTTCGCGCAGACGCCGGGCATGTTCATCACGAAGATCCGCTGCGTCGCCTGGGCCGACGGCGGTCGCATCGGGGTGGCCCGGGCCCTGCTGCGCGGGCTGCTGCTCGCCCTGGTCGTCCCGGCCCTGCTGATGGACGGCCACCGTCGCGGCCTGCACGACCGCCTGGCGGGCTCCGTCGTCACCGACGCCCCCCGCCCCTGAGACGAACGAAGAGCCGGGCCCTGCGAACAGGCCCGGCTCTTTCGCGTACACGTCGGAAGGTCAGCGACCGCGCGTCTGGCGGAACGCGCCCCGCGCGGGTCGCATGTTCTTCGGGATCGCGCCCTTGGGCATCTGCGGGCGGGCGGTGAGCGCCTTGAGCCGCTTGTCCAGCGAGTTGACGTCCTTGCCGCTGAGGTTGCGCGGCAGCCGCATCAGCGTCATGCGCAGCTTGCGGATCGGCAGCTCGCCCTCCTCCTGCCCGATCACGTAGTCGAAGAGCGGGGCGGAGCCGATCACCTTCGCCAGCCGCCGCTTCTCCTGGCCGAGCAGCCCGCGTACCCGCTGCGGGTTGCCCTCCGCCAGCAGGATCACCCCGGGCCGGCCGATGACCAGGTGGACCATGTCCATCTGCGTGGTGGAGCTGACCGCCGGGGTGACCCGCCAGTCGCCCCGCATGCTCTCCATGATCTGGGCCGCCGCGCCGGGCTGCCCCTCGGCGGCGTTCATCATCGCCCGGTTGGACCGCAGGTTGAGCACGATCAGCAGGCAGAGCAGGGCGAACAGGATGCCCAGCGGCAGCCAGATCCAGCCCCAGAGCAGGACCGCGACCACGGTGAGCGCGAGCGGGATCAGCACCGCGCCAGCGGCCAACGGCGCGAACCACCGGTCCTGCTTGGCGGTGAACTTGAACACCATCCCGATCTGCTTCAGCCGCTGGCCGAACGAGACCTTCTCCTGGGGCTTTGCCATGCCGCAGAGTCTAGTGGTCGCCGCACGTCGCGTTGTCCGCGGCCAGGCTGAGCCCCGTACGCCGCCGTGCCGCCGCCGAGGAACTGGTGGACCGCGCCCTGGCCTGGGACGGAAGCTTCGGTCAGGGGCCGGGCAGGTAGATCCGCCAGCCGGGGACGGTGACCAGGTCGAGCGCGGCCGGATCGGTGCGCCGGCGCTCGTCCAGGCGGGCCGCCAGCGGTGAGCCGTCCGGCGCGACCCAGGCCGGTGCCGCCGACTGCCGCACCGCCCGGCGGTACGGCAGGTACCGGTCGTGCCCCGGGCGCAGGTCGTCGTCGACGACCGCGCAGAGCACGTCCTCGCGGGTGGCGAAGGTGAGCCGGTTGCAGGTCCAGTAGCCGCCGTACACGTGCCGGACGCCCCGCTGGCGTAGCACGGCGACCAGTCCGGCGTGCCGGGCCTCGGCGGCGCGGGCGGCCGGCGCGGCGTCGACCGCGCCGGCGGTGGCCACGGCGGCGGTGCCCAGCGTCGCCGCGAGCACCAGGACCGCCGCGAACCCCGTCACGCCCCGCCACCGCGCTCCGGCCCCGACGCCACCGCGTCTCCGGACCCTGCCCGCCCCGCCCGCACCCGTCCCGCCCGCGTCCGCGCCCGCTCGGCCCGTGCCCGCTCCGCCCGTGCCGCCAAGGCCCGGCAGGCCCGTGCCCGCCCCGGCCGTGCCGCCCGGGCCCGCCCCGGCCGTGCCGCCCGGGCCCGCCCCGCCCGTGCCCGCCCCGGCCGTGCCGCCCGGGCCCGCCCCGCCCGTGCCGCCAAGGCCCGGCAGGCCCGTGCCCGCCCCGGCCGTGCCGCCCGCGTCCGCCCCGCCCGTGCCGCCAAGGCCCGGCAGGCCCGTGCCCGCACCGGCCGTGTCCGTCCCGGCCGTGCCCGCTCCGCCCGTGCCCATCCCGGCCAGATCAGCCCAGGCTGTGGCCGGCCGGGCCGCGCGGCGGGCGGCCGACCAGAGCGGCCAGAGCAGGGCCGGAACGGAGATGAGCAGGCAGGACAGGTACCGGGAGCTTTCCACCGGCGTGCGCCCCGCAGCGCTGCTGGCCGCATACAGGGCGAGCGTAGCGACGGCCGCGCCCACCAGACCGAGCCGGACCGCTCCGCCGGTCGCCACGCTGGATCTTGGACAGTTGCCGTCGGCCCTGAACGGCAACTGTCCAAGATCTGCGACGGGTGGGCGCAGCGCGCGCCAGGCCGAGAGGGCGGCCGCGAGGAGCAGCAGCGGGAGGGCGACCGCCCACCACGACTGGCCGGGCGCGCAGTGGCTCGGGGAGCAGAAGCCCATGCCCAGCGGCGGGCCGAGCACCAGCCCGCCGTGCAGCCGGTCCGCCCAGCCGGCGGGCTGCCCCGAGCCACCGGCGGCGAGCACCGCCGCGACCGGATTGCGCCCCGTCGCCAGGCTGTGCACCAGCAGCGGCCCGGCCCCGACGAGCGCGGCGGCACCGAGCAGCACGCCGGCCCGGCCGCGCAGCTCGCGCCGGCCGTACGCGAGAAGCACCGCGCCGGTCGCCGCCACGTACGGCAGCAGCAGCGGGTCCACCCAGAGCATCAGCCCGGCCAGGAATCCCCATCCCGCCCAGCGGGGCAGTCGGCGTCCCGGCCGGCCGGCCGCCAGGTCGTACGCCAGCACGGCCAGCGCCACCCCGGCCGCGTTCATCTCCGGGTACCCGCCCCCGGCGATGAGCTGGTTCTTCACCACCCGGTCCGAGCCGAGCGCCAGCAGCGCCACGACGAGCAGGGCGAACCAGTGGTCCCCGGTCAGCCGCAGCGTCAGCCGCCAGGCGAGCACGACGAAGACCGCGTACAGGGCGAGGGTGGGCAGGCGCAGCCCGAGCGTCGACGGGCCGACCAGCGCGAACACCGGCGCGGCCAGGTAGGCCTCCAGCGTGCCCATGTACGCCTGGCCGTAGAACCAGACGGGAAACTCCTGCCCGCGGGAGATGTGCAGCGCGGCCAGGCCCATGGTGGCCTCGTCGCTGTTGGTCGGCGGCGCGTCGTGCAGCAGCAGGCCGAGGCGGTAGCCGGTCCCGGCCACGACGGCGAGCACGGCGAGGACGGTCGGCAGTACGGGCCGCCGGTCGGGCGGGAGCGCGGGACGCGAGTCACGCCACCGCTGGCGTACGCCGACCGTCATGAGCCGATCATGGCAGTTTGCCGCCGGCCCGTGGTCGACCGGTGCCGGCGCGTCGCCGGGGTGGTCAGCCGGCGGTGACCGGAAGGCCCTCGCGGGCCTCGAGCGCCTGCCGGTAGAGCCGCCCGGCCCGGTACGACGAGCGCACCAGCGGCCCGCTCATCACGCCCGCGAAGCCGATCTCCTCGGCCTCCTCGCGCAGCTCGACGAACTCCTCCGGCTTGACCCAGCGGGTGACGGGGTGGTGCCGGGGGGTGGGGCGCAGGTACTGCGTGATGGTGATCAGCTCGCAGCCGGCCTCGTGCAGGTCGCGCAGCGCCTGGGAGACCTCGGCGCGCTCCTCGCCCATGCCCAGGATCAGGTTGGACTTGGTGACCAGCCCGTCGGCGCGGGCCTGCCGGATCACGTCCAGCGACCGCTCGTAGCGGAACGCGGGCCGGATCCGCTTGAAGATCCGCGGCACGGTCTCGACGTTGTGGGCGAGCACCTCCGGCCGGGCGCCGAAGACCTCGGCGAGCTGCTCGGGGACCGCGTTGAAGTCGGGGATCAGCAGCTCGACGCCGCAGCCCGGCTGAAGGGCGTGGATCTGCCGGACGGTCTCGGCGTAGAGCCAGGCGCCGCCGTCGGGCAGGTCGTCGCGGGCCACGCCGGTGATGGTCGCGTAGCGCAGGCCCATCGAGACCACCGACTCGGCGACGCGGCGCGGCTCGTCGGCGTCGAACTCGGCCGGCTTGCCGGTGTCGATCTGGCAGAAGTCGCAGCGCCGGGTGCACTGGTCGCCACCGATGAGGAAGGTGGCCTCCCGGTCCTCCCAACACTCGTAGATGTTGGGGCAGCCGGCCTCCTGGCAGACGGTGTGCAGCCCCTCGCGCGAGACGAGCCCGCGCAGCTGGGTGTACTCCGGCCCCATCTTGGCCTTGACCTTGATCCACGGCGGTTTGCGCTCGATCGGCGTCTCGGCGTTGCGCGCCTCGATCCGCAGGAGGCGCCGCCCCTCGGGGGCGGGCGTCGTCGTGCGCGCTGCCTGGCCGGTCGTCGGCGCGGAGTGCTCGATCGTCACAAAACCGAGCCTACGCCCGACGGCCGCCGTCGATGTAGTTCGGGCGACCGGCGTCACCCCGGGAGTCTTGTGACGCCGGACACCGGGGCCGGGAAAAACCAGTCACAGGAGCCTCGGCGGGGGTGCTAGCGTGCCCGCCAGAGCTGTGACGGAGCCGAGTAGCGCCCCGACCCGCCAGTTGAAGAGAGCCGCCGGTTGCTGCGAGGCGGTCTGGCGCCGGGCCCGCGAAGACCCTCCCGAGCTGCGGGAAGAACGGCGGATGGCCGGCGCGCCGCGCGCCTGCGCGGGCAGGCCGCACCGCCCAGTAGAGCCCGCCCGGCTGGCCCCGGTGAAAAGGCGACGAACGAGGCCCCCGTTCCGCGGGGGCGAAGGTGTGGTGGCACCGCGAGGTTTCCCGCTCGCCCACACCTGACGGGGTTGGGGCGACGCCCGCCACCCCGTTGGCAGGCGTCGCGATCGACCGAGAGGCAGCCCTGCCATGCAACGTGTCCTGTCCCGCCAACTCTCCGCCCATGTCGGCGTACCCGTCCGGATCGCCGGCTGGGTGCACCGCCGCCGGCTGCTCAAGTCGGTGGCCTTCCTGATCGTCCGGGACGCCGCCGGACTGACCCAGGTGGTGGTCACCGACCCGGCCGTGCGCGCCGAGGTGGAGGCACTGACCGAGGAGACGGTCGTCGAGGTCACCGGCACGGTGGTCGCGAACCCGACCGCGCCCGCCGGGGTCGAGCTGACCGCGCCGGCGGTACGACCACTCGGCCCGCCCGCCGTACCGCCGCCGTTCGACCTGTACCGGCCGGCGCTCACCGCGAGCCTGCCCACCCAGCTCGACCACGCGCCCGTCGCGCTGCGCCACCCGACCCGGGCGGCGGCGCTGCGCGTCTCGGCGGCGGCGGTGGCCGGGTTCCGGGCCATACTCGACGCCCGCGACTTCGTGGAGATCCACACGCCGAAGGTGGTCGGCTCGTCCACCGAGAGCGGGGCGAACGTCTTCGCGCTGGACTGGTTCGGCCGGCCCGCGTACCTGGCGCAGTCGCCGCAGTTCTACAAGCAGCTCATGGTCGGCGTCTTCGAGCGCGTCTACGAGGTGGGGCCGGTGTTCCGGGCCGAGCCGCACGACACCGTCCGGCACCTGGCGCAGTACACCTCGCTGGACGCGGAGCTGGGCTTCGTCGCCGACCACCGGGACGTCATGGCCGTGCTGCGGCACACCGTGGCCGGCATGCTCGACGCGGTACGCGAGCGGGCCGGGGGCGCGCTGGCCACCCTCGGGGTGTCGGCCCCGGACGTGCCGGCCGAGATCCCCGCCGTGCACTTCACCGAGGCCCTCAGGATCGCCGGTGCGCCGGCCGACGAGCCGGACCTCGCCCCGGCGCACGAGCGGGCGCTGGGCGAGTGGGCGCGGCGGGAGCACGGCTCGGAGTTCCTCTTCGTCACCGGGTACCCGATGGCGAAGCGGCCCTTCTACACCCACCCGGACCCGACGCGGCCCGCGTACTCGAACGGGTTCGACCTGCTCTTCCGGGGACTGGAGCTGGTGACGGGCGGGCAGCGGCTGCACCGGCACGCCGACTACCTGGCGGCGCTCGCCGCCCGGGGCGAGCCGGTCGAGCCGTACGCCGGCTACGTCGCCGCGTTCCGGCACGGGATGCCTCCGCACGGCGGCTTCGCCATCGGCCTGGAACGCTTCGTGGCCCGCCTGACTGGCGCAACCAACATCCGAGAGGTCACCGCCTTCCCCCGCGACCTCCACCGCCTGACCCCCTAGCCCCCCGGCTGCCCCTGCCACTGGCCCGCGTTGATCATGAAGTTGTTGTCGTCGGCATCGGCGTGTCGTGACAACAACTTCATGATCAACGGGGCGGGGCGGGGGAGGGCGGGGGAGGGTGGGCGAAGAGTGGGGCGTTCAGGGTGGGCCTAGGAGGTCCCAGGGGTTGCCGGCTATGTCGCGGAAGACGGCGACCCGGCCGTACGGTTCCGTGCGCGGGGGCTTCACGAACTCGACGCCCGCCTCGACCATCCGCCGGTGGACGGCGTCGAAGTCGTCGACCTGGAGGAAGAAGCCGACCCGGCCGGCGACCTGGTCCCCGACCGATCGAGCCTGCCGGTCGCCGTCGGCGCGGGCCAGCAGCAGCCCGGTCTGCGCGCCGGGTGGGCGGACGACGACCCAGCGCTTCGGCCGGCCGTCGTTGGTCAGCGAGGGGGAGTCCTCGACCAGATCGAAGCCGAGCACGTCGGTGAAGAAGGCGATGGCCGGGTCGTACTCGGCCACGACGATCGTGACCAGGTCGATCCGCACCGGTCAGGCCGTGACGAGGGTGGGCAGGTGGCGCTCCACGACCGGCAGCACGTCGGCCACGGACACCGGGCGGCCCAGCTCGGCGGTGAGCGAGGTGACCCCGGCGTCGCGGATCCCGCAGGGCACGATCCGGTCGAAGTGGCCCAGGTCGCAGTCGCAGTTGATGGAGAAGCCGTGCAGGGTCACCCCGCGGGCGACGCGGATGCCGATGGCCGCCACCTTGCGCGCCGGACCCCGGTCGTCCTCGGGCACCCAGACCCCGCTGCGCCCCTCGACCCGGCCGGCGGTCAGCCCGAACTCGGCGCAGACGTCGATCAGCAGCTGCTCGGTGCGGCGGACGTAGGCGACCACGTCGACCGGGTCGGGCAACCGCACGATGGGGTAGCCGACCAGCTGCCCCGGGCCGTGCCAGGTGATCTTGCCGCCCCGGTCCACGTCGACGACCGGGGTGCCGTCCATGGGTCGGTCCCACGGCTCCGTGCGCTTGCCGGCGGTGTAGACGCTCGGGTGCTCCAGCAGCAGCACGGTGTCGCCGCGCTCGCCGGCCACCACCGACTCGTGCAGCCGGCGCTGCTCGTCCCAGGCGGCCTGGTAGTCAAGGACACCGGCGCGGACGGCCGTGAGGCCGGAGGTCGTCGTGGTCACGCCGCCAAGCCTAGACCCGTACCGGCCGGTCACCATCGGTGACGCGGCTCACGACGGGACCCGGCGGCGGGGCCGGCCGCCCGCGATCGCCCGGGGCGACGGCTCAGCCCTGCGGGACCCGCCACAGCCACACGTCGTCGACCCGCTCGGGCGGCCCGAGCAGCGAGGTCACCGTACGCCGGATGGCATCCTCGTCGACCGGCCACTTCGCCCCGTGCACCTCGTCGGGCAGCACGATCGTCTCGATCCGCCAGTGCCGCAGGTCGGCGCGGACCTCCTCGACGCTGCCCTCCGTGATGATCGGCACCAGCCCCGTCCGGCCGGCCTGGTCCATCAGCGCGCCGAACGGGCGCGGCGGCGGGCCGATCCGTCCCCGCCCGTCCGGGCCGCCGGGGCCGAGGAAGAAGCCGGAGGGGATGGCGAACTCGCCCTGCCGGTGTGCCAGCGCGTACGCCTGCCAGCGCTGGCCGTCGGGGTAGACGTCGAGGGTCAGCGGCACCGGGGTCAGCACCCCGCCGGGGGAGACGTACTCCCGCCACGTCCCGGCGGTGATGAAGCGCGGGATCGGCTCGCGTTCGATGGTCAGCAGCGGCGTCGGCACCAACGGCAGCAGCGCCAGCGCGAACCCCGCCCACCAGGCCAGCCGCGTGCGGCGGCGCCGGGGCGGATCGGCGCGGAGCTGGTCGACGGCGTACGCGAGCAGCACCCCGATCACCGGCGCCACGACCAGCGCCAGCCGGGCGGGCAGGGCGGCGTTCACCACCGGCAGGTGCCCTAGCAGGTCGAACGGCATCGGCAGGTCCGTACGACGGCCGTCGATCTTGGCCTCGGGGCCGAAGGAGAGCACGGTGAAGACGACGGCGGTCACGCCCAGCGCCCAGAGCGTCGCCCGGCGGGCCGCGTCGGCCCGGCGCCACAGCGCCACGAAGCAGGCGACGGTGAGCAGCAGCAGCCCGATGCCGAAGAACGAGTTCTCCTCGGTCGGGTTCGGTGCCAGCCGGGTGCCAAGGCCCACCTCCCCGGCCAGCGAGCGGCGCGGGTACGCCCCGTAGGCGACGACGTCCTCGGAGTGGATGACCGCGTCGAAGCCGGTGCCGTGGAAGCGCTGCGGGCCGGCGAAGTGCAGCCACAGCGGGTACGCCAGCAGCACGCCCGCGACGACGGCGGTCACGCCGAGGCCGCGTAGGAAGGTCGGCAGCGCCGCGCGGGCCTCGGCGCGGCGGGCCGGGTGCAGTGCCCAGACGGCGACGAAGACGCCGAGCGCCAGCGCGGTGAAGAAGAGCCCCTCGGCGGCGATGGAGAAGGCGACGGCGACGAGCACGCCGAGGATCGCGCCGTCGCGCAGCGGGTGCCGGGAGCGGCGCAGCGCGAAGGTCCGCCAGATCAGCAGCGGCACCAGCCAGCCCGCCGTCCAGTTCAGGTGGGCGTTGGCGTGCGAGACCATGCCGGGGGAGAAGCCGATGAACAGCCCGCCCACGGCGGCGGCGAGCGGGCTGCGGACGAGGTGCCGGGAGAGCAGCCAGTACCAGGCGAGCGCGGTGGCGGCCAGGTTGAGGGTGAGGATCACCAGGAACGTGGCAGGCGGCCCGATCAGGTACGTCAGCGGCGCGAAGACCACCGCGTACACGGTGATCGAGGTGTTGACCGCGAGGTTCACCCCGTCGGGGACGTTGACCAGGTACGTGAAGAGCGGGTTGTCGCCGTGGGTCACCGCGTGGCCGCCGAAGGCCAGCAGCCACTCGAAGAGCGCCTGGTCGCTGGAGTTGACCGTGATGGCGCGGCCGTTCGGGTCCTGCCACAGCCCGCTGGTCACCCAGACGGCGAGCGCCAGCGCGACCAGCGCCACGATCAGGTCGGCCCGCCGGTGGCGGACGACGCGGGGCGGCGAGGCCGGCGAAGGCGCCAGGGACGGGGAGGTCGGCACGCAGCGGACGTTACCAACCGCACCGGGGCACGCCGGTCAGGACGCACATCCTCCGGGCGCGGAATGTGTGACCGTGCCCCATGTCACACCATCGACGCATCGACGTAACGTCGCGGCAATTCGCGGGTGACCCAGTTCACACCCCGTCCCCAGGAGGCCCCGTGCGCCGCTCCCCGTCCCTGCTCTCCCGGCTGACCGGCGCGGTCGCCGGGATGGTCCTCGCCGCCGCCGCGGTGGCGACCGTCGCCGCCCCCGCCCAGGCCGCCACCCTCACCCAGGTCACCAACTTCGGCTCCAACCCCGGCAACCTCGCCATGTACGCGTACCGGCCGGACAACCTGCCGGCGGGGGCCCCGGCCGTCGTGCTGCTGCACGGCTGCACCCAGAACGCGGCCGGCTACTTCGCCAACTCCGGCTGGCAGAAGTTCGCCGACCAGTGGAAGTTCACCCTGATCGTGCCGCAGCAGTCCAGCGCCAACCAGCCGCTGAGCTGCTTCAACTGGTTCGTCGAGCAGGACATCACCCGAGGCTCCGGCGAGGCCCTGTCGATCAGGCAGATGGTCGACCACGCCAGGAACAACTACGGCACCGACGCCCGCCGGGTGTTCGTCAGCGGCCTCTCCGCCGGCGGGGGGATGAGCGCGGTCATGCTGGCCACCTACCCGGACGTCTTCGCCGCCGGCTCGGTCGTCGCCGGCCTGCCGTACCGCTGCTCGCCGCCCGCCTCCACCAGCACCTGCCAGTACAGCGGGGTGAACAAGACCCCGCAGGAGTGGGGCAACGCGGTCCGGGCCGCGTACCCCGGGCACACCGGCCCGCGCCCCCGGGTCGCCATCTGGCACGGCACGTCGGACTCCACAGTCGTACCGGCCAACGCCACCGAGCTGCGCGACCAGTGGACCAACGTCCGGGGCGTCTCGCAGACCCCCACCAGCACCGCGTCGCTGCCCGCCAACACCAGCCTGGAGGTGTACGGCAACAACGACGTCCGCGTCTACCGGGTCTCCGGCATGGGTCACGGCACCCCGGTCGACCCGGGCCCGGGTGCCGAGCAGTGCGGCACCGCCGCCGCGTACATGCTGGACACCATCTGCTCGGCGTACCACGACGCGGTCTTCTTCGGCCTGAACGGCGGGACGAACCCCACCCCGACGCCGACGGCGAGCCCCACCGCGTCCCCGACCGCGAGCCCCACGGCCTCCCCGACCGCCAGCCCGACCACGGCGCCGACCTGCGTCACGGCCAGCAACTACGCGCACGTCACCGCCGGCCGCGCCTACCAGTCCGGCGGCTACGCCTACGCCAACGGCTCGAACCAGCGGATGGGCCTCTACAACACCTTCTACACCAGCACCCTCAAGCAGACCGGCCCCAACCACTGGGTGATCGGCTGCTGATCCCGCTCCGGCACGTCGGTCACGAAGTTGTCGTCACCCCGCCCCGCGCGGCGTGACGACAACTTCGTGGTCGACCGGCTCAGGGGGCGGTGAGGGCCGCGTGCAGGGCGGCGGCCAGGGTGGGGTGGCGGTAGGTGAAGCCGGCCCCGGTGAGCACGCCCGGGAGGACGCGGGTGCTGGTCAGCGCCTCGTGCGCGAAGCCGCCCAGCACCACCTTCAACGCCAGCGCCGGGATCGGGACGATCGCCGGCCGGCGCAGTTGCCGGGCCAGCTCCCGGGTGAACTCGGCGTTGGTCACCGGGGCCGGCCCGACCAGGTTGACCGGTCCCACCAGGTCGTCGCGCTCCAGCAGGAACCGGACGGCGTCCAGCCAGTCCGCCATGGAGATCCACGGCAGCCACTGCCGGCCGCTGCCGAGCCGCCCCGCGATGCCCAGCCGGAAGGGCAGCAGCTGCGGCTTGAGCAGCCCGCCGTCGCGGTGCAGCGGCAGCCCGGTGCGCAGCCGCGCGACGCGTACGCCCGCGTCCTCGGCCGGCCGGGTCGCGGCCTCCCAGACCCGGCAGACGTCGGCCAGGAAGCCCTCGCCCGCCGGGGCGTCCTCCTCGACCGCCCGGTCGCCGGTGTTGCCGTACCAGCCGACCGCCGAGGAGTTCAGCAGTGCTCTCGGCCGGTCGGCCTCGGGCAGGCCGGCGATGGTGATCGCCAGCGTGGTGGTGGTGTCGACCCGGCTGGACCGGATCAGCTGCCGGTACCCGTCGTTCCACCGCTTGTCGCCCACGCCCGCGCCGGCCAGGTTGACGACCGCGTCCGCCTCCGCCACCACCGCAGGGTCGAGCTGCGCGGCGGACGGGTTCCACTGCCGCTCGTCGGCGGTGCGCGGCGGCCGGCGGACCAGCCGGGTGACCTGGTGGCCGTCCGCCGTGAGCCGGTCGACCAGCCGGGTGCCGAGGAAGCCGGACGCGCCGGCCATGAGGATCCGCATGCTCCCATCTTCGGGTACGGAGGGCGGATCGGATGCGCTGTGGCGGGCGCGCACCTCAGCGGGCACGACGCCGCCGACCGACCGGCCGACCGGCCGGCGGCGTCGCGCCGGATCAGCAGCCGGCGGTACGCGTGTAGTTCTGCGTCCCGAAGTAGAGCGCCAGGTTGCCGCTGAAGCGCACCTTGATGTCGCTGCCGTTCAGGCGCTGCTCGTAGTGCAGGTGGGAGCCGGAGGAGCCGCCGCTGTTGCCCACGTAGCCGATGGTGGTGCTGTAGCCGACGGACTGGCCGACCGAGACGTTGAACCCGCTGAGGTGGGCGTAGTAGGTGGTGTACCCGTTGCCGTGGTTGATCCGCACGTACCGGCCGTAGCTGGTGTCGCCGAGGTTGGCGACGACGTCCACCGTGCCCGGGGCGCTGGCCTTGACCGGATCGCCGTGGTCGTTGGTCCGGTTGAAGTCGATCGCGTACTGCGGGCTGTGGGTGGTGCGGGTCTGGCCGGACCACGTCTGGTTGCACGGGAACGGCGTGCGGAACGACGGCGCGGCGGCGGCGGGTGACGCCGGCACCAGGAACGCGGCGGTCGCCAGCAGGGCGGCGCTGAGGGAACTCGTCAGGCGGGTACGCATCCGAACCTCCACGGTCATAACCTTCGATGTCTCTGCCGGATGATGTCAGAAAGTTTCGATGACCGGAAGCGTCCCCGCCCTGGCGCACCAGCGCGCTGCGAGGGTGCCGTTCCGCCTCGATTGCCGTCGATGCGTCGCTCAGGCGGCGAGACGGGCCAGCACCGGCGTGAGCGGGTCGAGTGCGTCCTCGCGTACGACGAAGCGGGTGACGCCCCAGCGGCGCCGGTGTGCGGCGACCGCCGTGACGATCTCGTCCTCGGTGCCGATGAGCACGAACGGCGTCGCGAGCAGCTCGGGCACGCTCAGCCCGACGTCGGCCGCCGTGGGTGCGGCGGCGGCCTCGGCGTCGTCGGTGACGGCCACGTGCTGCACGAGGGCCTCCAGCACCGGCGGCTCGGCCCGCCCGGCCGCGCCGGCCGCCACGCAGGCGAGCTGCTGCTCGATGTCGGCCTCGCGCCAGCGCACCGTGTGCGCGTAGCCGTCGGGCAGGGTGCGGCCGAGCCCGGACAGCCCGACCACGTCGGCGTGCGCGCCGGCCCAGCGCAGCATCGCGGAGTTCGCCGTGCCGAGGGTGAACGGGATCCGCCGCTGCACCGGGCGCGGGGTCTCCAGCCGCGCGCCCCGCAGCACCAGGTCGGGGGAGTCGACGGTGACCTCCTCGCCGTCGAGCAGGGCGCGGACGGCCTCGGCCACGGCCAGGCAGCGGCGCACCCGCCCGGCGACGTCGGGGCGCTCGCGGCCGACCGCGCGCCACTCGGCGGGGGTGTGGCCGGCGCCGAGGCCGAACCGGGCCCGCCCGCCGGAGAGCAGGTCGAGGGAGGCCACGTCCGAGGCGAGCAGCATCGGCTCGCGGACGCCGGCGTTCGAGACGTACGAGCCCAGGCCGATCGTCGAGGTCACCGCCGCGGCGGCGGCCAGCGAGACGAAGGGGGACGCCGCCGAACCCGGATGGTCGGCGGTGAACAGGGTGTCGAAGCCGGCCGCCTCGGTCCGCCGGGCCAGGTCCAGCCAGCCCGGGCCGTCGGACGGGACCGCCTGGAGGGAGAAGATCGCCATGCTCCCACCCTGCCCGGGCGCTGCCTACCGGCCAAGCCCGACGACCGCGATTCTGCTACCGGCAGACCCCGGGCCGGGTCGAACGCCGAGTCGACCCCCGTGGTGCCGCCGGCGCTCTCGCCCGGGTGCGGGTCAGCGGACCGGTCCAGGGTCACGGTCGAGCGGCGGGAGCGGAACCCCGAGGAGGCCCTCGGTGCTGCCCTCGGTCAGCTCGTTGAGCGCGCGCACGAGCTTCTTCTCCTCATAGACGAAGTGCGTCTCGAGCAGGGCGGCGAGAGTGTCCAGTTCGGCCCGCATCTCGTCGGGCGGCGCGGCCCCACCGACCAGTTCCTCGACCCGGCGCAGGGCCTCGGCCACGATGTGGTGGTCGGCCTCCAGCTCGCGCAGCACCGGGGCCAGCTCGGGCACCCGCTCGCCCAGCACCCGGAACGCCCCGGCGTCCTCGCCGTTGTGGTGCCGGGTCAGTGCCGCGCAGAAGGCCAGGCAGTGGGCCCGCAGGTCCCTCGGCCGTACGCCGGGGTCACCCACCCCCTCGCGCAGGCGGGCCAACTCCTCGCGGAGCCAGAGGTGGATCTCGACCAGCTGGTTGCCGAGGGCCCGCAGGCGCTCGTGCGGCGTGATGGGGGGCATGTGTGTCCCATGCTGTCCCGCGCCTCCATGCCCTCGGCGGTCTGCTTGCCGGGTGCACCGCGACGCTGCGCCCACCCTACGACAGCAGGCGCGGCGACACGTGCCCGGTCAGGGCCGGCGGACCGGCCGGACGGAGACCAGCTCCTCCAGCCCGACGAAGTCGGCCGGGTTGGTGGTGTAGAGCGACAGTCCGTTCGCGTACGCGATGGAGGCGATCATCAGGTCCGCCAGCCGGCGGCGGGTGGTGCGCCCCGTGGCCAGGACCGCACTGGTGACCAGGCCGAAGGCCCGCGCGGCCTCGGCGTCGAAGGGCAGCGGCTCGAACACGGCCTCGGCATGCTGGAGGACGCTGGTCCGCCGGGCCCGCTCGGCGCGGTCGTCGGTGTGGTGCGGGCCGGCGGAGAGCTCCGCGAGCGTCACGGCGCTGATCACCATCTGCTCGGGCAGGTCCTCCGGGCCGAGGGCGCCGAGATGGATCACGACGTTCGTGTCGATCAGGCCACGGACCGGCGCCTCACCACTCACGGCTGAACGGGTCCTGCTCGACCGACGAATCGATGTCCGCGCGGAACCTCTCGTCGTCGAGTACGGGGGCCGTCGCGAAGGCGGCGAGCACCTCCGCCCGGGGGACGAACGTGCGCCGGCGCAGCGGGATGAGCTTTCCGACGGGGGTGCCGTTGCGCGTGATGACGAAGGACTCGCCGGACTCGACGTGCCGCATGATCGCGCCCGAGTCGTTGCGCAGCTCCCGCTGCGTTATCTCCCGATGAGCGTGCTCTGCCACGACACGATCCTAGTCCAGGGTGCTACGGAGTGCTACGACCCTGCGGGGGAGCGGTGTGCTCCGGTGCCAACTGTCAGGTCGACGGCTCGTCCGGGGTGGGCTCGCGCCAGCGGGCGCGCCAGGCGGCCTCGTGCGCCTCGTGGATGGTCTTCTCCTCGAAGACCATCTCGCGCAGGGCGCGCCGGGAGTCCGCCATGACCACCGCCTCGACGGCCACCAGCCCGACGCAGATCGCGGTGAGCAGGGTGAGGGCGGCCAACCCCGGCAGCCGTTGGCCGACGGGAAGGGTGGCGGCCAGGAGCAGCACGGCACCGACCCTGGTCCACGACACGGTGCGCAGGGTGCGCCACTGGAACAGCATGTTCGCGCACAGGTAGCAGGCGACCCCGCCGAACAGCAGCAGGACGCCGGGGCCCTGCGTGGGGTCCCCGACGGGCGTGCCCGGATCGGCGACCTGGTGCACGATCTCCTCGGCGCCGAGGGCGAACAGGATGATCCCGGCGATCATCGGCAGGTACATGTAGGCGTACGCGTCGCGGGCCATCGAGACCCGGGGCCGGCCCTCGGCCGCGTGCAGGGCTATCCGGGCGGCCGGTGCGATCACGTCGTAGTGCGCCCACCACAGCGCGGCCGTGAAGAAGATGCCGAGCACCGCCGCGGCGACCGCCGGCCAGGTCGGCGGCTGGCCGAGCAGGTTGCTGCCGACGCCGACGGAGATGACGGACTCGCCCAGGGCGATGATCAGGATCAGGTCGTAGCGCTCGGTCCAGTGCTCGGCGGAGGTCACCGTCCAGCCCCAGGCGCCGGCGACCAGGCCCATGCCGTACTGGAGCAGGACGACGCTGACCCACAGGCCGTCGCGCAGCATCGCCGCCCGGCCCGGGTCGTCGATCTGCGGCGGGATCAGCGCGGCGGAGATGAGCAGCAGGGTGCTGACCGCCATCTCCGGTGAGTACTTCAGCAGCAGCCGACGCTCCCCGGGTCTCTCCTGCGCGACGTGCCAGTACAGCGCCAGGTGCACGCCCCGGATCACCACGTAGCTGAGCGCGACCACCATCGGTCCGGCGGCCACGTCGGTCGCGTCGCTGAAGGCCTGGGGGAGGGAGAGCGCGAAGCAGAAGAGCGCGGCCATGCCGATGACCATCAGCACGGGGACGAAGCCCTCGCCGAGCCGGACCCGGGTGGCGACCACGCAGTGCACCACCCAGCACCACCAGAGCACGGCGAGCACGAGCATGGCGTGCCCGAGCTGCCAGCCGGAGATGTTGGCGGCGGTGGCGCGGGTGATGATGAAGAACGAGAAGACGAAGACCAGGTCGAAGAAGACCTCGAACCGGTCGACCCGGGCGCCGGGGGCGATCGAGACGGCCGGTCCCAGCCGCTCGCGCCACCGGATGCCGCCCACCTCATCCACTCTGGCAGCGCCCTGTCGTCGCCGGGCCGGAATCGCGTGAGCGTGCCGAGGGCCGGGGGCGACGGTGGACGAGGCGGCCGGAACGGCGACGGGGGGCCCCGGCGGGGGGCGGGGGGCCCCGGGGGGGGGGCCCGCCGGCCCCCCCCGGCCCCCCCGGCCGCCGACTTTGCCCC